>JBAXIR010000043.1:0-16819 GCA_037138275.1 Mycobacteriaceae bacterium
GGGCTCGGTGTTGTTGGGCACGGCCACCAGCACCGCATCCGCCTGGGTCAGCCGCAAAGCGGAATCTGCAATGAGCTGGAATGCTTTTTCCGGTTCGTCGCCGCCCAGCAGTTCGGTGGCGATGTCACGGGTGGCTTCGATCCAGGCCAGGCGTTCGCGTGACTGCTCGTAGAGCGCAGCGTTGTCGATCGCGATTCCGGCGAGCAGGGTCTCATTTCTTTCCCGCTCGATCGTGCGGCCCAATTGGGTGCTGGCCTTGGCTATCAGGCCCAGCAGGCCGTCATCTTCGGGCGTCGGGTTGGTGCCGAAGAATTCCAGCGACCCCACCACCTCGGATCGGACCAGAATCGGGGTGCTGAACGCCACCCGCATCCCTGACCGTAGGGCACTGTCCCGGCGCAGAAAGTTGTCGCACGTCGCCAGGTCGCCGTACCACACCGATGCGCCCGATTCCCACACCTGACCCGGCAGGCCCGCTCCGGGTGCAAACACGAGTTGCTGTGTGGCGGAGCGCAACTCGGAAATATCGACGTCCGGATCGTGATGCCAGATGCTCGTCGGTCGCATCCGGCGGTCAGCGCCTTCGCCGCTGATGATGAAGGCGTGCGCCGCAGCCCACCCGGTGAAGTGACAGATGTACTTCAGTGCGGAAGTAAGCACCTCGGCGACCGAATCGGCCTGGTTGGCCATGATGGTGATGGCGAAGAGCACCTCGAGATCGCGTTGCTTCTGGTAGAGGTCGCGTAATCCGCGTTCGGCGATGCGCTCCGCCTCGAGACGGATCCTCCGTTCTCGGTCCAACCGGCGAGCGAGCAGTTTGTTGTCGGCTGTCAGTGCGGCGACCAGATCTACTGGAGCGCATGCTTTTTCGCGTTCTGTAGTCATTCCCGCACCGAAGTCATGTCCACCCTAGGCTGGCGTCACAGCGATCAGGCAGCTGTCCGCACCGTCATGCATGCATGCCCGGTGCTGCACCACCAGCGACTCACCGTAGTGGTCGCTGGCGCCGAAGATGAAGCCGTGGGCGAGGTCGCAAAGCTGGCGCGGCGAGCGGTAGCCGATCGTCAGTGATCCATCCGGCGACGTGCTGAACGCGAAATGGGGACAGTAGGCGCCGGAATAGAGCTTGCGCACCTCCGGGTGGATGACGTCGTTGAGCGACAGCAGGAACGGCATCGTCGTCTGATGCGGGGTGAAGAACTCGGGCCAGCGTTTCGCCATCCCGGGTATCGCCCGCTGTCCGAACCAGCGCAGCACCTCTCCCTCGGGCAGCGAGAGTTTGGTTGCGGCGGCAGCCACCAGTGCGGTGATCTCCGCATCGTCGTAGCTGCCGAGCGAGGTATAGGCCCCGTCCAGTCCGGTCGCATCGAGCAGTTCGTCCCACGTGGGCTCCCCGTAGGCGTCAACCACGACGTCTTCGAGCAGTTGGAAGATGATGCCCTTCATGTGCCCTCCGCAACCCTGTTTACTGAATCAGCGCTCACGCGTTTGTTGTTGGCCGAGTTTGGAGACGAACACCGCGGCCTGGGTGCGTCGTTCCATGCCGAGCTTCGCGAGCAGTCGCGACACGTAGTTCTTCACCGTCTTCTCAGCCAGGAACATTCGCGCCGCGATGTCCTTGTTGGTCAGGCCCTCGCCGAGCAGGTTGAGCAGCACCCGTTCCTGGTCGGTGAGACCGGACAGCGGGTCGGAGCGCTCGGCGGCGCCGCGCAGTTTGGCCATCAGGGCGGCGGCCGCGCGGTTGTCCAGCAGCGAGCGCCCCGCCCCGACATCCTTGATCGCCTTGGCCAGTTCCATGCCCTTGATGTCCTTGACCACGTACCCACTGGCGCCGGCCAGGATCGCGTCGAGCATCGCCTCGTCAGAGGTGAACGACGTCAGCATCAGACATCGCAGATCCGGCATCTTCGACAGCAGATCGCGGCACAGTTCAATGCCGTTGCCGTCCGGCAGGCGCACATCGAGCACCACGACGTCGGGCCGCAACGCGGGAATTTGGGCCATGGCCTGGGCCACCGACCCGGCCTCGCCGATCACGTCGAGTTCAGGGTCGGCGCTCAGCAGGTCGATCAGCCCCCGGCGCACGACTTCGTGATCGTCGACGAGAAAGACGTTGACCATTGCCTACCCTCCGTTGCCCTCCTGCAACCATATCGGTCGGTGGCCCGCTTACAGCAGTCGTTGGCGATCTACGACGACGATCGTGCAGTCGGTGTCGTTCAGCGTGGTCAGGCCCATGGGCCCGAGAAGATCGCCGACGCCGGTGGCGTTCGGCGCGCCGACCACCACGAGTTGAATCTCACCGGCATGTTTGGACAGATAGTTGAGCGCGCTGCCGTGGATTGCCACCGGTTTTGCGTCAAGGTCGGGGTATTGGTGCCGCCACTGCGACAACCGCCGGTCGAGTTGCGAGCGAACCAGGCGGTTGCCGTCGGCCACCGCGTGCGAATCGTGGACATCGGTATAGCGCGATTGCCAGGCGCCCAGCACCCGCAGTGGCGCGTTGCGAAGTCTCGCCTCTGCGACACCGAATTGCAGCACCGCCGCACTGTCGGGAGTCTCGTCGAGTTCCGCCACCACCCAGCCTCCGGGTTCGGCGGCGGACCCGTCGTCGCCGCGGACCACGGCGATCGGGCAGTGCGCTGCGGCCACCAGGGCACCGGTGGTGGAACCGAGGCGATTTCGGTCGAAATGCCTGCGGCCCACCGCGCCGACGCAGACCATCGCGGCGGTACCGGAATGCGTCAGCAGGATCGGCGTCGGTTCGCCGTCGAGCACGCGGCTATCGAGATCGACCGGTCGGCCGGTGGCCTCGACGGCCGCGGTCGCGGCACGTACGGCCAATTCGGCGTCGGCGCGTGCGGCGGGGGAGTTCGCCACGGCCACCAGGTGAAGTGGGACGTCCCGGCTGATTGCCTCGTCGATCGCCCACAGTGCGGCGCGAACGGCGGTTCTGGATCCGTCGATGCCGACGACGATCGACGCAGGCGTGAACTGTTCGGGCATCGCTGCTCCTACCGTTGCGATCAGTTCGACCCCCCGATCAGGTCGTCACCGACCGGGGTCCTCTCAGGCTGACACAATTCGCCCGCAATCGCCGAAATGCTACTCAAAAGTAGGTTTTTGCAGCAAACTTTTTGTCTCAATTTCGGTGAACAATTGTCGACTGAAAATTTGAGCACGTGCTTGGTTCGGCCGGCGGCGCTGCGGCCGGTGATAAGAAATTCGCAGGTAACGATTCCATAACAATTAGGCGTTGAACAGCCACGTTGTACCTACTCGACCGTAACCGCCTGCTTGCAGGTCGTTTGGCCCAGCCCGTCGTGGCGCCATTTGATCCGCTGTGACCGAATGGCGTGTTACTCGCGCGTAGAACTCGTCAGTAACGATTATTCGCTGCGAATTGGATGCCGTTCTTATGAGAGCCTTATTGCTGTTGGGCAGCCCGAACAGCGAGCGCCGACAGACGATCTGTAGGGAGACGCACACCGGTGACGATCCATGAGCACGACAGGCTGCGCACCGATGATGCCGATCGCACCAGCCTGCAGGCGCTCGTGGATCGGCTCAACGCCGGTGAACCATATGCCGTCGCCTTCGGCGGGCAGGGCAGCAGTTCCTGGCTGGCCAATCTGGAAGAACTCGTCACCACGGCGGGTATCGAGTCCGAACTCGCCACGCTCGTGGGCGAGGCCGAACTGCTGCTGGAACCGGTCGCCGACGAACTCGTCGTGGTTCGGCCGGTCGGCTTCGAGCCGCTGCGGTGGGTCCGCGAGTTGGCCGCCGGCGAGCCCGCACCCTCGGCACGTCACCTGACCTCTGCCGCGGTGTCCCTGCCTGGCGTCCTGCTGACCCAGATCGCGGCGATCCGGGCACTGGATCGTCAGGGCTTGGACCTCGTGGGCGCGCCGCCGGTCGCTAGGGCCGGACATTCCCAGGGCCTGCTGGCGGTCGAGGCACTCAAAGCCGGTGGCGGCAAGGACGTCGAACTTCTTGCGTTGGCCCAATTACTCGGTGCGGCCGGCACTCTGGTGGCACGGCGACGTGGCATCGTCGCCCTCGGCGAACGCTCGCCCATGGTGTCGGTGACCAACGCCGAACCCGAGCGAATCGCCGAGTTGCTTCAGGAGTTCGCCCAGGACGTCCGCACGGTGGAACCCCCGGTGCTGTCGATCCGCAACGGCCGCCGCTCGGTGGTGATCACCGGAACGCCCGAGCAACTCTCCCGTTTTGAGCTGTACTGCGAGCAAATCGCGACGGCCGAGGCTGCCGAACGCAAGAACAAACTGCGCGGTGGTGCGGTCTTCTCGCCCGTATTCGACCCGGTCGCGGTCGAGGTCGGATTCCACGCGCCGCGTTTGGCTGACGGTGTGGACATCGTCGGCCGGTGGGCGGAGGCCATCGGGCTCGATGCCGACTTGGCTCGCACGCTGGCCGACGCCATCCTGGTGCAGCCGGTGGACTGGGTCGAGGAGGTCACCAGGCTGTCCGATGCCGGTGCCCGCTGGATTCTCGACCTCGGCCCCGGAGACATCCTCACCCGGGTGACCGCGCCGGTGATCCGCGGCCTCGGGGTGGGCATCGTGCCGGCCGCAACCCGCGGCGGTCAGCGCAACCTGTTCACCGTCGGCGCCGCTCCGGAGGTGAGCCGACCGTGGTCGAGCTATGCGCCGTCGGCGATCAGCCTGCCGGACGGTTCAATCAAGTTGTCCACCAAATTCACCCGGCTCACCGGCAATTCGCCGATCCTGCTGGCCGGGATGACGCCCACGACGGTCGACGCCCGCATCGTCGCCGCCGCCGCCAATGCCGGGCACTGGGCCGAACTCGCCGGTGGCGGCCAGGTGACCGAGCCGATCTTCGATCGGCGGATGGCAGAACTGGGCGCACTGCTCGAGCCCGGCCGGATGATTCAGTTCAACGCGCTGTTCCTGGATCCGTACCTGTGGAAGTTGCAGGTCGGCGGAAAGCGCCTGGTGCAGAAGGCCCGTCAGTCCGGCGCCCCGATCAACGGCCTGGTGATCAGCGCCGGTGTGCCCGACCTCGAGGACGCCGTCGCACTGATCGATGAACTGCATGACGTCGGGATCGCGCACGTCTGCTTCAAACCCGGCACCGTGGAGCAGATCCGGTCAGTCATCCGGATCGCTGCCGAGGCGTCCACCAAGAGCGTTATCGCCCATATCGAGGGCGGTCGCGCCGGTGGTCACCACTCCTGGGAGGACCTCGACGATCTGCTGCTGACCACCTACTCCGAACTGCGGTCGCAATCCAACATCACGATCTGCGTGGGCGGTGGAATCGGTACACCCGAGCGCTCAGCCGAATACCTCACCGGTCGTTGGGCATTGGCCTACGGATATCCGTTAATGCCCGTCGACGGGATCCTGCTCGGCACCGCAACCATGGCCTGCCTGGAGGCCACCACCTCACCGGCCGTCAAGCAGTTGCTCGCCGACACCACCGGAACGAACCAGTGGGTGGGCGCTGGAAAAGCGTTGAACGGCATGGCATCTGGACGCAGCCAGCTCGGCGCGGATATCCACGAGATCGACAACGCGGCATCGCGGTGCGGCCGGTTGCTCGATGACGTCGCCGGTGACGCCGAGGCGGTTGCGGCGCGTCGCGACGAGGTCATCGCAGCCATGGCAGCCACCGCCAAGCCCTACTTCGGCGATGTCGCCGAGATGACCTATCAGCAGTGGCTGCAGCGTTACGTCGAACTGGCGATCGGTGACGGTGACAGCACCGCCGACACCAAGCGGGACGGCTCGCCCTGGCTGGACGTCACCTGGCGGGATCGTTTCGCGGCCATGCTGCAGCGCGCCGAGGCGCGCCTGCACCCCCAAGACAGCGGGCCGATCGAAACCCTGTTCGTCGGTGCCGAGGGCGCGGCACTCCTGGAGGATCCCGACCGCGCGATCGCCACGCTGCTGGCGCGTTTCCCCGATGCCGGCACGGTGCTGCTGCATCCCGCTGATGTGCCGTTCTTCATTGAGCAGTGCAAGACCCCGGGTAAACCGGTCAACTTCGTTCCGGTGATCGACAAGGACGTCCGACGCTGGTGGCGTAGCGATTCACTGTGGCAGGCCCACGATTCGCGCTACACCGCCGATCAGGTGTGCATCATCCCGGGCACGGCCGCGGTTGCGGGCATCACCCGCGTCGACGAACCGGTGGGCGAACTCCTGGACCGCTTCGAGAAGGCGGCCGTCGATGAGGTTCTCGCCGCCGGCGTGCAGCCGCAGCCGGCGGCGTCACGGCTGCAGGTTCGGGCCGACGTCACCGGTCCGCTCGGCATCGTGCTGGACTCCCCGGACGTGTTGTGGGCCGGGCGCACCGCCATCAATCCGGTGCACCGGTTGGCCCCGCCATCGCAGTGGCAGGTGCATGACCCCCGGAGCGGAACCGCACGTGAATTCCTCAGCGCGACAAATCATTCCACCGGAGCTCGGCTTGAGGTGGCGGCAACCGACCGGGTGATTCTGAGCGTTCCGCTGTCGGGCACCTGGATCGACATCGCCTTCACCTTGCCGCCGACCGTGGTCGACGGCGGAGCGCCGGTGGTCCTCACCCCCGACGCCGCTGCAGCCATGCGCGCGGTGCTGGCCATCGCGGCGGGTGTCGACGGACCTGATGAGCTTCCTGAACTCGTCGGCGGTGCGGCCACCGTCACTGTGGAGTGGGATCCCGAACGGGTTGCTGATCACACCGGCGTCACCGCGACATTCGGCTCCCCACTGGCTCCCACCCTCTCGACGGTTCCCGACGCGCTGGTCGGCCGCTGCTGGCCGGCGGTGTTCGCCGCCATCGGTGCAGCGGCCACCGCTACCGGTTTCCCGGTCGTCGAAGGCCTGCTGAGCCTGGTGCACCTCGATCACGCGGCCCGGTTGCTCAAGCCACTGCCGCGGCAGGCGGCGCGCTTGGTCATCACCGCAACGTCGTCGGTGGCCGTCGATACCGAGGTCGGTCGGGTCGTCCCGGTCACCGTCAACGTCAGCGACACCACTGGAACGGTTTTGGCGGTGCTGGAGGAACGGTTCGCGATCCGCGGCCGAACCGGTGAGGCCGAACTCACCGACCCGGTGCGTGCTGGGGGAGCGGTGTCGCGCAACGCCACCGACACCCCGCGCCGTCGCCGCCGCGACGTCACCATCACCGCACCGGTCGGCATGCGGCCGTTCGCTCATGTTTCCGGCGACCACAATCCGATCCACACCGACCGGACCGCGGCACTGCTGGCCGGCCTCGATGGACCGATCGTGCACGGAATGTGGTTGTCGGCCGCCGCCCAGCACGTGGTGACGGCCACCGACGGAAGTCCCGTCCCGCCCGGAAAGCTGGTGGGGTGGACCGCTCGTTTCCTGGGCATGGTGCAACCGGGCGATGAGATCGACTTCCGCGTGGACCGGGTCGGAATCGACTTGGGCGCAGAGGTTTTGGAGGTTACGGCCAAAACCCGGCGGGGCGGGAGCGAAGCGACTGGGGGGAGTGGCACAGGCGGTGAGCTTGTGATGTCGGCAACCGCCCGGCTTGCCGCACCCAAGACCGCCTACGCATTCCCGGGACAGGGTATTCAGCACAAGGGCATGGGCATGGAGGTGCGGGCTCGGTCCAAGGCCGCGCGCAAGATCTGGGACCGGGCTGACAAGTTCACCCGCGCGTCCCTGGGTTTCTCGGTGCTGCACGTGGTCCGTGACAATCCGACCAGCCTGATCGCCGCGGGCGTGCACTACCAGCATCCCGACGGCGTGCTGAACCTGACGCAGTTCACTCAGGTCGCCATGGCGACGGTGGCGGCCGCCCAGGTAGCCGAGATGCGCGAACAGGGCGCCTTCGTCGAGGGCGCTATCGCCTGCGGGCACTCCGTTGGCGAGTACACCGCACTGGCCTGTGTCACCGGCGTGTACGAACTCGAGGCTCTGCTTGAGGTGGTGTTCCACCGCGGCAGCAAGATGCACGACATCGTGCCGCGTGACGATCAGGGCCGCTCCAACTATCGGCTGGCTGCCATCCGACCGTCGCAGATCGATCTCGATGATGCCGACGTCACAGCGTTCGTCGCCGAGATCGCCGCCAGCAGTGGCGAATTTCTGCAGATCGTCAACTTCAATCTGCGCGGTTCGCAGTACGCGATCGCGGGCACGGTCCGTGGTCTTGAGGCGCTGGAGGAAGAAGTCGAGCGTCGCCGTGAACTCACCGGCGGCAAGCGGGCCTACATCACCGTGCCCGGTATCGATGTGCCGTTCCACTCCGATGTGCTGCGCGTCGGAGTGGATGAGTTCCGTCGCTCGCTGGAACGGATCATGCCGCTTGAGGCCAACCCGGAGGCCCTGATCGGCCGGTACATCCCCAACCTGGTGCCCCGGTTGTTCAGCTTGGATCGCGATTTCATTCAGGAGATCCGCGATCTGGTTCCGGCTGAGTCGCTTGACGAGATCCTCGCTGATTACGACACCTGGATCACTCATCGTCGCGGCGAGGTCGCTCGTCGCGTGATCATCGAACTGCTGGCCTGGCAGTTCGCCAGCCCGGTGCGCTGGATCGAGACCCAGGACCTGCTGTTCACCGAGGAGGCCGCCGGCGGTCTGGGCGTGGAGCGTTTTGTCGAGATCGGGGTGAAGTCCGCGCCGACGGTGGCCGGCCTGGCCAACAACACCCTCAAACTGCCCGAATATGCCTACAGCACAGTGCAGGTGCTCAACGTGGAGCGCGACGCCGCGGTGCTGTTCGCCACTGACACCGATCCTGAGCCGGAACCGGAGGCGGAGGCGGAAGCCACAACCCCGGCCGCCGGTGTGTCCGTCGAGGCCGCGTCGGCACCGGCCGCCGCACCGACCACTGCCGCCACCGGCGCGGCACGCCCCGACGACATCACCTTCGGTGCCGCCGACGCCACGCTCGCGCTGATCGCGCTGTCGGCCAAGATGCGGATCGATCAGATCGAGGCATTGGATTCGATCGAGTCGATCACCGACGGCGCCTCCTCGCGCCGCAACCAATTGCTGGTCGACTTGGGCTCGGAACTCAACCTCGGCGCCATCGACGGCGCCGCCGAAGCCGACCTCAACGCGCTGCGGGGTCAGGTGAACAAACTGGCCCGCACCTACAAGCCGTTCGGCCCGGTGCTCTCCGACGCCGTCAACGACCAACTGCGCACCGTGCTCGGGCCGTCCGGCAAACGACCGGCCGCGATCGCCGAACGAGTCACCAAGACATGGGAACTCGGCGCGGGCTGGGCCAAGCACGTCACCGTCGAACTCGTCCTGGGTACCCGGGAGGGCAGCAGCGTCCGTGGCGGAGCCCTCGGCGGGTTGCACGACGGCGCCCTGCCGGACGCCGCCGCGGTGGATAAGGCCATCGACGGTGCGGTCGCTGCGGTCGCGGCCCGCCACGGTATTGCGGTGGCGTTGCCCTCGGCCGGTGGCGACGTCGGTGGTGTTGTCGACTCGGCCGCGCTCACCGAGTTCGCGGAGACTGTTACCGGCCCGGGCGGTGTGTTGGCCTCGGCCGCACGCCTGGTGCTGGGCCAACTCGGGCTGGACAACCCGGTCTCCGCGCTGCCGGCCTCCACCGACGCCGAACTCGTCGACCTGGTGACCGCAGAACTCGGTTCGGACTGGCCTCGACTGGTGGCACCGGCGTTCGATGCCCGCAAAGCGGTTCTGCTCGACGACCGGTGGGCCAGCGCCCGCGAGGATCTGGTCAAGCTGTGGCTGGCCGACGAGAACGATATCGACGCGAACTGGGCGACGCTGTCCGAGGGATTCGAGGGCGCCGGACACACCGTGGCCACCCAGGCCGACTGGTGGCGCGGCCGCGCGCTGGCCGAGGGTCGGGCAGTCCATGCGGCGCTGTATGCGCGTATCGCGGCGGGCGCGGAGAACCCCGGCGTCGGACGCTACGCAGACGAGGTCGCTGTCGTCACCGGAGCGTCCAAAGGTTCCATCGCCGCATCCGTGGTGGGTCAACTGCTCCACGGCGGGGCCACCGTGATCGCCAGCACCTCCGGACTTGATGACGAGCGGCTGGGTTTCTACAAGTCGCTGTATCGTGACAACGCGCGCTTCGGCGCTGCCCTGTGGGTACTGCCGGCCAACATGGCGTCCTACGCCGATATCGATGCCCTGGTGTCCTGGGTGGGCAACGATCAGAGCGAAAACCTTGGGCCGCAGGCCATTCACGTCAAGGACGCCCAGACTCCGACAATGTTGTTCCCGTTCGCCGCGCCCCGAGTGGCCGGTGACCTGTCCGAGGCCGGGTCTCGCTCCGAGATGGAGATGAAGGTTCTGCTGTGGGCCGTCGAACGGCTCGTCGGCGGACTCTCAGCCATCGGCTCCGAACGTGACATCGCATCCAGGCTGCACGTGGTGCTGCCCGGATCGCCGAACCGCGGCATGTTCGGCGGCGACGGTGCCTACGGCGAGTCCAAGTCCGCACTCGATGCGGTGGTGACCCGGTGGGGCGCGGAATCCTCGTGGGCGCAACGGGTTACCTTCGCCCACGCACTGATCGGCTGGACCAAGGGCACCGGACTCATGGGGCACAACGACGCCATCGTCGACGCCGTCGAGGCGGCCGGGGTGACGACATACACCACGGCGGAGATGGCGGCGATGCTGTTGGACCTGTGCACGCCCGAAGCCAAGGTCGCCGCCGCGGCGGAGCCACTGAAGGTCGACCTCACCGGAGGGTTGGGCGATATCGAACTCGATATGGCCGAACTCGCTGCCAAAGCCCGCGAGGAGACGGCGCACGACTCGGCCATAGCGACCGATGACGAGCCGACAGAAGGCACCATCGCCGCGCTGCCGTCTCCGCCGCGCGGGCACCGGGCGTCACTGCCACCGGTCTGGGCTGACCTGGATATCGATCCGGCCGAGTTGGTGGTGATCGTCGGTGGGGCCGAACTCGGACCCTACGGCTCCTCACGCACCCGGTTCGAGATGGAGGTCGACAATGAACTGTCGGCCGCCGGCGTTTTGGAATTAGCCTGGACCACTGGACTTCTCACGTGGGAGGACGATCCGAAGCCGGGTTGGTATGACACCGTGTCAGGGGACCTGGTGGACGAGGCCGAGATCGTCGAGCGCTACCACGACGCCGTCGTCGAGCGCTGCGGCATTCGTGAGTTCGTCGCCGATGGCGCTCTGCATGCTGACCACTCGACGGAACTTCTGGTCAGCGTCTTCCTGGAGCGTGACTTCGGATTCGTGGTGTCCACGGAGGCCGAAGCGCGGGCATTTGAGCATGCCGACCCCGATCGCACCGTGGTGCGCCCGGTCGGCGACTCCGGCGACTGGGAGGTGATCCGCAAGGCGGGCACCGAGATTCGGGTACCGCGCAAGGCGAAACTGTCCCGCACCGTGGGTGGTCAGATCCCCACTGGATTCGACCCGAAGGTGTGGGGCCTGGGTGCCGATATGGCCGCGGCCGTCGACCGGGTGGCGTTGTGGAACATGGTCGCCACCGTCGACGCATTCCTATCCTCCGGGTTCACCCCGACCGAACTCATGCGCTGGGTGCACCCCAGCCTGGTTGCCAACACCCAGGGCACCGGCATCGGCGGCCTGACCAGCATGCGGACGATGTTCAACGGCAACATCACGGGCGCCGCCAAACCGAATGACATCCTGCAGGAGGTGCTGCCGAATGTCGTTGCCGCACATGTGATGCAGTCCTATGTCGGCGGTTACGGCGCGATGGTCCATCCGGTTGGCGCCTGTGCCACCGCGGCGGTGTCGGTGGAAGAGGGCGTCGACAAGATCCGACTCGGCAAGGCCGAACTGGTGGTCGCCGGCGGGTTCGACGATATGACGTCTGACGCCATCACCGGCTTCGGTGACATGGCGGCCACCGCCGACACCGAGATGATGCGGGCCCGCGGTATCAGTGATTCGAAGATCTCCCGCGCCAACGATCGCCGCCGGCTGGGCTTCCTGGAGGCACAGGGCGGCGGCACCATCCTGCTGGCGCGCGGTGATCTGGCGCTGAAGATGGGTCTGCCGGTGCTGGCCGTGGTCGGCTACGCGCAGAGTTTCGCCGATGGTGTGCACACCTCGATCCCGGCGCCCGGACTCGGCGCGCTCGGTGCCGGTCGCGGCGGCCGCGACTCCGTGCTGGCGCGCTCGCTGAGTCGACTGGGAGTGGGCGCCGACGATATCGCGGTCATCTCCAAACACGACACGTCCACTCTGGCCAACGATCCCAACGAGACCGAACTTCACGAACGTCTCGCCGACGCACTCGGGCGCTCGGCCGGAGCACCGTTGTTCGTGGTGTCGCAGAAGACACTCACCGGCCATGCCAAGGGCGGTGCCGCGGTGTTCCAGATGCTCGGCCTGTGCCAGGTGCTGCGCGACGGCGTGATCCCGCCCAACCGCAGCCTGGACTGCCTCGATGACGAACTGGCCGTGTCCAGTCACTTCGTCTGGCCGCGGGAGACCCTGCGCCTGGGCGGCCGATTCCCGCTGAAGGCCGGCCTGGTTACCAGTCTGGGCTTCGGTCACGTGTCCGGACTCGTCGCACTGGTGCATCCGCAGGCATTCTTGGCCACGCTGAGCGCCGATGAACGCAATGACTACCAACGGCGGGCGAATGCTCGCGTCCTGGCCGGCCAGCGTCGACTGGCCGCTGCCATCGCGGGTGGGCAGCCGATGTATGAGCGGCCCGCCGATCGTCGGTTCGGCCACGATGCGCCGGAGAAGCCGCAGGAGGCAGCCATGCTGCTTGATCCGGCCTCGCGCCTGGGCGACGACGACACCTACGTCCGCTAGTTTCATTTCCTGTGGCGATAGTGGGTGTGGGGATCGACCTGGTGTCCATTCCGGATTTCGCCGAGCAGGTGGACCAGCCCGGAACGGTGTTCGCCGAGACCTTCACCCCCGGTGAGCGCCGCGACGCCGCCGACAAGAGTTCGGTTGCCGCCCGGCATCTGGCTGCCCGCTGGGCCGCCAAGGAAGCTGTCATCAAGGCGTGGTCTGGCTCCCGGTTCGCGCAGCGCCCGATGCTGACGGAGGGCATCCATCGCGATATCGAGGTGATCACCGATATGTGGGGCCGGCCCAAGGTTCGGCTGACCGGTGAGATCGCTCAGCACCTCGCCGATGTGGTGATCCATGTCTCGCTGACCCATGAGGGTGACACCGCCGCCGCGGTGGCCATCCTCGAGATCCTCTAGCGGACGCCAGATCATGAGTGATCTGGTCGCACGCGTGCGCGAAATCCTGCCCGATGTCCGGCGCGATCTCGAGGCACTGGTGCGCATCGAGTCGGTGTGGTCCGATCCGGCGCGACGCGACGAGGTGCATCGCAGTGCGCAGGCAGTCGCAGAACTGTTGCGCGACGCCGGTTTCGCGCACGTCGAGATCGTCAGCGAGGGCGGAGCACCGGCGGTGATCGCCCATCACCCCGCGCCGCCTGGCGCGCCGACGGTGCTGCTTTATGCCCACCACGACGTGCAGCCGGAAGGTGATCCGGCGCAATGGGATTCAGCGCCCTTTGAACCCACTGAGCGCGACGGTCGGTTGTACGGCCGCGGCACCGCCGACGACAAAGCAGGTATCGCAACCCATCTCGCGGCCTTTCGGGCACACGACGGGAATCCACCGGTCGGGGTGACGGTGTTCGTCGAGGGCGAGGAGGAGTGCGGCTCTCCGTCGCTGAGCCGTCTGCTTGCCGCCCACCACGACAAGCTTGCGGCTGACGTCATCGTGATCGCCGATTCCGACAACTGGTCGGTCGACGTGCCCGCGCTGACGGTGTCACTGCGCGGACTTGTCGACTGCGTCGTTGAGGTCGCCACTCTCGGGCACGGCCTGCACTCGGGAATCTGGGGTGGTGTGGTTCCCGACGCGCTGACCGCCATGATCCGACTGCTGGCCACCCTGCACGACGCCGACGGCAATGTCGCAGTGGCCGGCCTTCATGAGGCACGGGCAGCGGCCGTCGACCGCGGGGCGCAGTGGGTCAGGGACGAGTCGGGCCTACTCGACGGGGTGGGTGAAATCGGCACCGGCTCTGTGGCGCAACGACTCTGGGCTAAATCCGCGATCACCGTCATCGGTATCGACACCACACCGATCGCCAAGGCCTCCAACACCCTGATCCCGAGTGCCCAGGCGAAGGTCAGCCTGCGGGTGGCGCCCGGCGGAGACGCCACCGAACACCTCGCGGCCCTGCGTCGCCACCTTGAGTCACACGCTCCGTGGGGCGCGAAGGTCACCGTCACTGACGGCGACGTCGGGCAGCCCTATGCCATCGACGCGACGGGACCGGTGTACGACGCCGCGCGATCAGCCTTCCGGCAGGCCTGGGGTGTCGACGCCGTCGACATGGGTATGGGTGGCTCGATTCCCTTCATCGCCATGTTCGCCGAGACGTTCCCCGAGGCCACGATCCTGGTCACCGGTGTGGAGGATCCCGGCACCCAGGCGCACAGCGTCAACGAGAGCTTGCATCTCGGTGTGTTGGAACGAGCCGCCACCGCCGAGGCGCTGTTGCTGGGCATGCTCGGCACGCAGGTGGACTAGTCCAGGAAATTCTCCCGGCCGGTCGGATAACCGCCGCCGTGGGTGGAGATGTGGACGTGGGTGAAATGGTTGGCGTCGGGATTGCCGGTGTCGTCCATCAGGTACGGCTTGCCCTCGGCGGGGGTATACATCCGTTGCCAGATGAGGTAATCGAGTCCAAAACGCCTGCCGTTCTCGGAGATGAACGTGGCGATGCGGTCACCGAGTGCTCTGCCGGCCGGCGTCTGCCAATCCGGAATCATCACGTCGATCGCCAGACCTTCGGGGTGCCACTTCATGCTGTCGGGCCGGACCCCACCGATCTCCCGAATCTCGGGAAATCGCGAGACGATGGCTCGTCTGGCCATGATCGTCTGAATCTGCAATCCGCGCTCGGAGCCGCCAACCGATACGGCGGAGCGCTGGCTGGAAACCAGCTGAGCGTCAGATTCCCCTGTGGCGTGTGCCGGTGCTGCGGGTGCCCCGGCGACAATGACGGGAACAGCCACAACGGCTGCCAGCAAGCTGAGCAGGCGTCCACGTCGCGTCATATTCCGACCTCCGGTGCGTCGAGCAGCAGGTTTCACCCGCGCTTTGTCTTGTCACCGTGATGTCGGTCCCTGGGGCTCCCGTGTTACTCCTGGGTCAGAAAGTTACTCCTGCGTCTGAAGCGGCACCGATGCCGTCACGTGTTACCGGCGATGATTTTCTGGATCAAGGTTGCCGCACCTGCCGCCTTCACGTTGTACTGCGCCAACGCGATCTTGCCCTTCTCGTCGACAAGGAACGTCGACCGGATCACGCCCTGCACGGTCTTGCCGTACATCTTCTTCTCGCCGAACGTGCCCCAGGCGCTGAGAACTTTCCTTTCCGGATCCGAAAGCAGCGGAAAGGTCAGCGATTCGGCATCGCGGAACTTGGCCAGTTTCTCCGGCTTATCCGGGGAGATGCCGACGACGTCGATGCCGGCGTCATTGAGTTGGGCAAGGCTGTCCCGGAAGTTGCAGGCCTGTTTGGTGCAGCCCGGAGTCGAGGCGGCCGGATAGAAGTAGACGATGACTGTGCGGCCCGTGAAATCCGAGAGCTTGACGGGTTTCCCGTCCGCATCGGGAAGGGTGAACGCCGGTGCGGTGTCGCCGACCTCCAGGCGTGCGGTATCGGTCACAGTCCATCCCTTCGTCTCAGCCGGTGTATCGCTGCGCCCACCCTTAGCTTTCCGGGGCCCGGCGCTGTTCTAGGGTAATGGCGGCATGGTTGACGGCGGAAGCGAGGACGGACGTGGTGGACCGGGATCCCGAGCTCATCAAGGCGGACATCGCTGCGGCACGTGACCAGCTGGCACTGACCGTCGATTCACTGGCCGAGCGCGCCAATCCACAACGCCTTACCGAAGACCTCAAATCCGCCGTGCTGCGTTGGGTGAAGCAACCCGCAGTGACCGCGACCCTGGTGGGCGTGGGAACGCTGACCGTGGTGATCCTGTTTCGCGGAATCCGGCGCCGCTAGCGCTCAGCGCCGCCGCAGCCAACCACCCGAGCTCGGGCGGCGCACCGGGGGGTTGGCCTGCAATCCCAGTCGGCTGCAGCTGAATACCCGCAGTGGCAGGTCGGCGTCGTCGCGACGCTCAGGTGGCTGCGCATGGCTGCCAGCCCCATCGGCCGTCATGGTTGCGTCCTATCAGATTGCAGCAAACATGGAAGATAGCACACATTTCACGCAGATGGCATCTTTAAGTGCTAAAACGAAATCACTGCTGAGTTCCACAGCTACCGGCAGTCCGAGCCTATCCGAGGTAGGTTTCGGTCCCCGTTGGATACCCGCCACCCTCGGTCGCGATGTGAACATGGGTGTAGTGGTTGGCATCATCGGAGCCGAGGTCGGCCATCCGATGCGGCTTTCCGCCGATCGGGTAGTAGGTCTGCTGCCAGATCACATGCACCAGGTGGAACCGGTCCGCATTGGCGAAGGCGAACGCCGCGATTCGGTCCCCGAGTGCTTTGCCCGCGGCGCTGCCGTAGTCCGGGATTCCCACGTCAATGGCGAGGCCCTGCGGATGCCACTTCATGCTGTCCGGACGGACACCGCCGATATTGTGTACCTCGGGGAATTGCGCGCTGATCGCGCGTTCGGCCAGGATCGTCGCGACTTGCAGACCCCGTTCGTTTCCGACGCCGGGCATCAGTATCTTCGCCGACACCGGAGCGGCCACGATGAGCGGATCCCACTCGGCCGGCGCCGCGGCGGCAAGCAGCAGTGCCATCGGTATACCGATGGCAGCTGTGGCCGCAGGGAACGCAAGTCGTCGTCTA
>JBAXIR010000044.1:0-16814 GCA_037138275.1 Mycobacteriaceae bacterium
ACAACTCGCCCTGCTGCATCACGGTCTGGATCTGGACCGGAGTCGGGTAGTAGACGGCCTGGATGAACGTGCCCGGGGTGCCCTGGATTTCAGTGTCGACCCGCAACTGGCTGGGCCGGCCGTCGTTATAGCGGGCCAGGATGTAGACGGCCTTCACCTCGTCGTTCCACTGCGGGTAGGACTCGAAGTCGGCGACGATGTCCAGGATGGCCGCCGCGCCGGCGTCGACCTCCACGGTCTTGCTGACGAAAGCCACCGGCCGATCCTATCGACGTCAGCCCAGAGGGCTCTCGACGCGGATCCTTTCGTCGCGGATCAGTCCACGCAGCAGGGCGGTGCTGAATTCGGCCGCGACCTCCTGGGCCGGACGCCGGCCATCCGGCCGAAGCCAGCGGTAGGCCCCGAGGGTCATCCCGATGTAGCCCAGGGCCACCACGTGGGAGTCGCACTCGAAGAACTCGCCACTGGCGATACCCCGGTCGATCAGGCCGGCGACGTGCTCGTAGACCTGGGTCTCCTTTTCGAGCACTTCGGCCACCTGATCCTCGGTGAACCACTCGGTGATGTAGGGCTGCTCCTGGAAGTACACCGCTGCGCCCTCGGGGTTCTGGGCGATATTGGTCAGCAGCCGCACCGTGTACTGGTAGAGCGCCTCACGAGCGGTCCAGGAGGGGTCGTCGTGTACAGCAGCCAGGGTGCTTTCAGCCGCCGACCGGTAGATGTCGAACAAGATCAGCGACTTGCTCGCGTAGTAGTGGTAGACGGTCGCTTTGTTCAGACCCACCACCTCGGCCACATCGTCCATCCGGGTGCCGTGGTAGCCGCGCGCGGCGAACAGTTTGGTGGCCACGGCCAACAACTCTTCGCGGCGGGTGGGCAGGTTCTCCGGCGGCATGGTTGGCTAGTTTAGGCATCTGCCGGGATCGGACCTCAGGCCCGGGCGCGGCGGGATACACTGCCCCGAGGCTATTTAGGCGAAGTCAGTCGGACGTCACGATGGAGGTTTGCGCAATGGATCCGAATCCCGACTATGACACGACCGACGAGATCGAGTACTTCTTCAGTTGGTTGCCGTGGGCGCTGCGCGGTACCGACTGGACCGGTACGCCCGCCTACCCGCCGGTCTGAGTTCTCACCAGTTCGCGGGGGAATAGTCCTTGAGGAACACCCCGTACAGATCCACCCCCGCTTCGCCTTGGACGATCGGGTCGTAGACCCGCGCCGCGCCGTCGATGAGATCCAAGGGTGCGTGAAAGCCTTCCTCGGCGAGCCGGATCTTGGTCGGGTGCGGCCGCTCGTCGGTGATCCATCCGGTGTCGACGCTGGTCATCAGAATGCCGTCAGTCTCGAACATCTCCTCCGCACTGGTTCGGGTAAGCATGTTCAGGGCGGCCTTGGCCATATTGGTGTGCGGGTGCCCTGGCCCCTTGTAGCGCCGGGAGAACACCCCCTCCATGGCGGAGACGTTGACCACATAGGTGCGCCGGGCCGATGACGCCGCCATCGCCGGACGCAGTCGGCTGATGAGCAGGAACGGTGCGGTGGTGTTGGCCAGTTGCACCTCGAGCATCTCCAGCGGCTCGACCTCATGCACATGCTGCGTCCAGCTGTTGATGTGATGCTGGTCGGGAACGAGTCCGCCGGCGTCGATAGCGGTTCCGGCGGCCAGCCGCGCCAGCGAGCTGGATCCGGCGGCCAACGCGTCAGCAAGTATCGGATGGCTCGCCACCGATGCCGCCAACGCCTGCGGGTGCGCGTCATTGGTGTGACCGAAGGTCAGCAACTCCGGCAGCGGGCCGTCGGGCAGCGGCGCAAGTTCGGCTTCAGCCAGCGGCGCATACGCACCCGGTGAGCGGCGCACGGTCTGGGCGGCATTGTTGATCAGGATGTCGAGCGGGCCAGCCTCGGCAACCGCGTCGGCGAGGCCGACCACCTGAGCCGGATCGCGCAGGTCGATGCCGACCACGCGTAGGCGGTGCAGCCACTGATCGGCATCCGGCAGGCCCGCGAACCGGCGCACGGCATCGCGGGGAAACCGTGTGGTGATCGACGTGTGCGCACCATCGCGCAGCAGTCGCACCGCGATGTACATGCCGATCTTCGCGCGGCCACCGGTGAGTAGGGCGCGCTTGCCGGTGAGATCGGTGCGGGCCTCTCGTTTGGCATGGCTGAACGCCGCGCACTCCGGACACAGCTGGTGATAGAACGCGTCGACCCGGGTGTAGTGCTGCTTGCAGATATAGCAGGCCCGCGACTTCACCAGGACGCCCGCACTCGGTGCGGTAGAGGATGCCGACAACGGGATGCCCCGGGTCTCGTCATCGATGCGATCCGGTGCCCCGGTGGCAGTGGCGGCGACCACGGCGCGGTCCGCCTCGGCGATCTCCGCACGCTTGGAGTCCCGGCGAGATTTCTTCACCGACTTGAACATCCGCGCGGTGGCCCGGCGAACGGCGATGAAATCGGGGTGGCTCTCGTCGAGGGTGTGCAACTCGGCCAGAACATCCAGCGTCACCGTCAATCGCTCCGGATCGATACCCGGCTGCCCGTCGGAACCCACAGCAGAGTGTAACGAGTTGCTAGGCTGGGCGATCTTGTGACCGACCTGACAACCACCGCCCCGCGTCCGCACCCGATGCGGCTTCGTCTGGAGTCCTACCCGGTTGTCGGCGAGATCGCCGCCCGCTACGGCGATATGGATGCCAACGGCCACCTCAACAATCTCGCGCTGGAATCACTGCACGAGAACGCCCGCGCCACGATGAATCGCGATCTGTTGCCGTCGGCCTACGACGTGACGCGGCGGCGGATTCGTCTGGTCACCTCGCAGAACGCCGTGCACTTCCTGGCCGAGGCGCACTGGCCGGCCACCATTGCGACCGGCGCCGGTGTCGGCCGCATCGGACGGGCCTCATACGTGGCGTCGACCGCACTGTTCATCAGCGGCAGTTGTATCGGCGTGTGCGACACCGTGCTGGTGGCCCTCGGCGACGACGGGCCGGTGCCGCTGCCCGATGAGTTCCGGGCCGCGCTGCAGACCGTGCTGTTGGCCGCTACAGGTCCTTGAGCGCCTCGATGACCTCGGACACCGACTTCTTGGCGTCACCGAACAGCATCGAGGTCTGGTCGAGGAAGAACAGCGGGTTCTCAATACCGGCGTAGCCCGACGACATCGACCGCTTAAGCACGATCACCGACCGGGACTGGTCGACGTTGAGGATCGGCATCCCGTGGATCGGACTGGACGGGTCATTGCGGGCAGCCGGGTTGGTGACGTCGTTGGCGCCGATGACAACCGTGACGTCGGTGCGGGCGAACTCGCCGTTGATATCGTCCATTTCCTTCATCGCGTCGTACTCGACATCGGCCTCGGCCAACAACACGTTCATATGCCCGGGCATCCGGCCCGCCACCGGATGGATGGCGAACTTGACCTCGACGCCCCTGTCCTCAAGCAGGTCAGCCAACTCCTTGACGGTGTGCTGGGCCTGGGCGACAGCAAGTCCGTAGCCCGGCACGACGATCACCTGGTTGGCGTACGCCATCTGGATGGCGGCGTCGGCGGCCGATGTCGCCTTGACGGGGCCCTGGTCGCCGCCGACCGGTCCGCCTTCGATGGCACCGCCGCCGAAGGAACCGAACACGATCGCCGGAATGGACCGGTTCATCGCGACGGCCATCAGGTTGGTCAGGATCGAGCCGGACGCGCCGACGATCATGCCCGCGACGATCATGGCGGTGTTGTTCAGCGCCAAACCCGCTGCGGCAGCCGATAATCCGGTCATCGCGTTGAGCAGTGAGATGACCACCGGCATATCGGCGCCGCCGATCGGGAACACCACGAACAGCCCCATGATGCCCGCGAGCACCAGCAGCAGCACGATCCACCAGACCGGGAGACCCTTGTGCAGCCCGATGTAGACCGCGGCCGCGACGGCGACAATCAGCAGGACGATATTGGCGGCCTGGAATGCCTTTGCACCCTTGACGAATGCCTTCTCGACATTCTTCGGAATGATCGTTTCCTGCAGCTTGGCGAAGGCAACCAGCGATCCCCAGAACGACACCGACCCGATGATCGCGGCGAACAGTGAGCCGACCACCAGTGCCACCGTCGGTGTCTGATCGGGCGTGAACTCCGAAAAGCCCTTGGTCTCAATGAATTCCGCCCAGGCGATCAGGGCGACCGTGCCACCGCCCACACCGTTGAACAGCGCGACCAGCTGCGGCATGGCGGTCATCTTGGTCTTCTTGGCCGGCGGCACACCGAGGATCACACCGATGGCCAATCCGGCAGCGATGAGAATCCAGTTGATTGCGGCGGTATCGCGAACCTTGATCAGCGTGGCGACGACGGCGATACCCATACCGGCGGCGGCGATCCAGTTACCGCGCACCGCGGTCTTGGGTCCGGTCAGGCCGGACAGGCCGTAGATGAACATGCCGAACGCGATGATGTAGAGCACCGCAACGAGATTGTTCACTTGGTGACCTCCTTGACCGCGGCGGCGGCCGGGAGTTCCTTCTTCTTACCCTTGAACATACCCAGCATGCGATCGGTCACCAGGAATCCACCGATGACGTTCAGCGTGCCGAACACCAACGCGATGAAGCAGATGATCCGCACCCCCCAGTGGGCGTCGGCGGGCAGGTTACCCAGCACCAGCAGGGCACCGAGCACGACGATGCCGTGGATGGCGTTAGTGCCCGACATCAGCGGAGTGTGCAGGGTGTTGGGCACCTTGGAGATCACGGCGAATCCGACGAACCCGGCCAGCACCAGGATCGCGAGGTTGGCAAGCAATTGGGTGTACATCAGTTCTGCACCTCGGTGTTGGATGGCTTCGCCGCCGGTGCGGCTTCGCGGGTAACACACGAGGCCGAGATGACCTCGTCGTCGAAATCCGGTTGCAACGCACCATCTTTGATCATCAGTTCCAGCAGCGAGGTCAAGTTCTTGGAGTACAACTCGCTCGCATGTTCGGGCATGGTGGCGGGCAGGTTCAGCGGCGAGGCGATGGTCACTCCGTGCTTCACGACGGTCTGGCCGGGCTCGGTCAGTTCGCAGTTGCCACCGGTCTCACCGGCGAGGTCGACGACGACGCTGCCGGGCTTCATGCCCTGCACCGCGGCCGCGGTCACCAGCCGTGGCGCCGGCCGACCGGGAACCAGGGCGGTGGTGATGACGACATCGAAGCCACCGATGGCCTGCTCCAGTTTGGTCTGTTGCGCGGCGCGTTCCTCCTCGGTGAGCTCGCGGGCATACCCGCCCTCGCCGGCGGCGTCGATCCCGAGATTGAGCCACTGCGCGCCCACTGAGCGCACCTGATCGGCTACCTCGGGACGCACGTCGTAGCCGGTGGTCCGGGCGCCGAGGCGCTTGGCGGTGGCCAGCGCCTGCAAGCCGGCCACGCCGACGCCGAGCACCAGCACGCTGGCGGGTTTGACGGTGCCCGCGGCGGTGGTCAGCATCGGGAAGTACCGGGTCGCCGCACTGGCCGCCAGTATCACGGCCTTGTACCCCGACACGTTGCCCTGCGACGACAGCGCGTCCATCACCTGAGCGCGCGAGATTCGGGGAATGGCCTCGACCGCGAAAGCCTGCACGCCGGCCGCCCGCAGCGCAGCGATCTGATTGTCGGCATTGCGCGGCGCGAGGAAACCAACCAGGGTCTGGCCGGCATGCAGTCGGGCCACCTCGGCGGCGGTCGGCGGCGCCACCTTCAACACGATGTCGGCGCCCCAGGCATCGCCGATGGTCGCCCCGGCGGCGGTGTAGAGGTCGTCGGGCAGCAGGGCGGCATCCCCGGCGCCGGACTCGACCACCACGGTTACCCCGCTGTTGATCAGCGTCGTGACCGCCTTGGGAACCAGCGCCACCCGGCGCTCGTCGGACTCCGACTCGGCGACAACGCCGACGGTCGTCTTGGTATCTGTCATGCCAGTGCGTGCGCTTCCTAGGATTGGGACCTGCCCCGAATGCTCGTGACACCTTAACCGCACCGGCCGATCGCGGAAGCTATCCGCGTGCCAGAATCGAGCCATGAGCGCAACCGAGATTCACGACGTCGTTGTTATCGGGGCCGGCTTCGCCGGTCTGGTGGCCGCGCGCGATCTGATCGACGCCGGGCGCAATGTGGTGGTGCTCGAGGCCCGGGAGCGGGCCGGCGGGCGGACCTACTCCGGCACGTTCCCCGGCACCGATGTGGTGATCGACCTTGGTGCGGAGTGGTTCGATCCGGCGCGGCATCACTACATGGCCGCCGAGGTGGAGCGGTACGGCGCGAACTTCGTCCGCGCTGATACCGATGGTGCCAGCAGGTGGTTCCTCAACGGCCGGCACGCCGACGGCGACGAGCCCGACGGCCTCATCGACATGAAAGAACTCGAGGAGGTCCTCGACCGGTTGCGGGCCGATATCGCACCCGTGGTCTTCGCCAAGGGTTTCACCCAGACCGATACCGCCCATCTGGACATCCCGTTCAGCGAGTATCTGGCCGCACTTAACGCGCCGCCGGAAATCGCCGATCTCCTGCGCGCACAGTCCTACACGTTGACCGGAGCCCTGCCCGAGGAGTTCTCGGCGCTGGTGTACCTCCGCGAGATCGCGGGCTTTGACCACAATCCGGACTACTCGTTCTTCGCCTCGCTGGCGCGGGTCGACATCGGCAGCGGCGGCCTGGCCGAGTGCGTCGCCGCAGAGATCTCCGGGCAGATCCGTCTCGGTGAACCGGTCACCGCGGTGACCGAACTCGCCGACCGGGTGGACGTGACCACCGCCACCGGACAGCGCTACTCGGCCCGCCGGGTCATCCTCGCCGCACCGCTGAACACCCTCGGCGATATCGCGTTCACCCCGGGTCTGCCGCCGGCGTTGGCCCGGTTGGTCAGCGAGGGCCACACCGGTCGATGCGTCAAGGTCTGGTCCAAGGTGGCCGGCACCAATCACGTATTCGCCATGGGCTGGCCGGGGATTGTCGAGTGCACCGTGAAGGGAAGGGTCAGCGAACCGGACGGGGAAAAGGCCATCCTGGCCTCCTTCGGCCTGGCTCCCAATCTGGCCATCGACCGGCCTGATCTCCTGCAGGCCGGCCTCGATGACCTCAAGTTGGATGCCACAGTCGAGGAGGTCTACGGCCACGACTGGATCGGCGACCCGTACTCGAAAGGCACCTGGGTGGCACTGCGGCCGGGACAGCCGCCCATCCATGGGAGGCTCGAAAGTCACTGGGGCGCAATCCATCTGGCCGGGGCAGACGTCGCCGGGGTGTGGTCGGGCTGGGTCGACGGCGCCATCGAGTCGGGCCGGGAGACGGCCAAGGCGGTCGACGCGGCCCTGGCCTAGTTGGCGCCGTGTCCCCCGATCGGCGGACACGCGGTTCCTCCCGGCAAGGGTCCGTCCGGTGGACGAACCGGACCCTGAGGCGGCGCGATAGTGAGTTCAGGCCGAGATCACCGGCCCTGAAACCAGGAGGAGCCGAACATGAACCGCAACATCACCCGCCGCATCACCACCGCACTGGCCGGCACCATTGCCGCCGCCGGAATTTTCGCCGGCAGCCTCGTGCTGGGCACCACCGAGGCCGGTGCGCAGCCGACGACCGACACGCAGTGCAGCAGCATGTCGATGCCGGCCGGTCAGGCCGACGCCGACGCTGCCAACCCGCTCACCCGCGCGGGCCAGATCGGCGCCGCCGGAAATGCCCCGGCCTCCGGCGGCAGCGGTGCGATGGACTGCCAGGCCGTCGGCCACAGCTGAGGCCCGTGACCCCCGCCGGGGTCCGGTTCACCGTGACATATGGTGAACCGGACCCCAGTGGATGGGACCCCAGCGGAAGGGATACAACCGTGGATTTCGCGCTGTCCGCCAAGGCGGCTGACTACCACAAACGCCTCACCGAATTTATGGCCGACCACGTCATACCGGCCGAGAAGTCCTACGACGAGTACCGGGCCGCGGCTGGAGTGGGCGACTTCACCCTCCCGCCGGTCGTCGAGGATCTCAAGAAGATGGCCCGCGAACGCGGACTCTGGAACCTGTTCCTACCCGCGGAGTCCGGCCTGACTAACCTGGAGTACTCCCCGCTTGCGGAGCTGTCCGGTTGGAGCCCTGAGATCGGTCCGGAGGCAATCAACTGCGCCGCCCCGGACACCGGCAACATGGAAGTGCTGCACATGTTCGGCACGCCGGATCAGAAGAAGCAGTGGCTCGAACCACTGCTGGCGGGTGAGATCCGCAGCGCGTTCTCAATGACCGAGCCCGCGGTGGCCTCCAGCGACGCCCGCAACATCCAAACCGCGATCATCCGCGACGGCGATGACTACATCATCAACGGCCGCAAGTGGTGGACCTCCGGCGCCAATGACCCGCGCTGCAAGGTGCTCATCGTGATGGGCCGCACCAATCCCGATGCCGCCTCGCATCAGCAGCAGTCGATGATCCTGGTTCCGCTTCCGACCCCCGGGGTGAACATCCTGCGTTCCACCAAGGTGTTCGGCTGGCACGACCAGCACGGCCACGCCGAGATCGTCTACGACAATGTCCGGGTTCCGGCCACCAACCTACTGGCCGAGGAGGGCATGGGGTTCGCGATCGCCCAGGCGCGCCTGGGCCCGGGCCGCATCCACCACTGCATGCGTGCGATCGGGGTGGCTGAGCGCGCGCTCGCGTTGATGTCGGAGCGGGCCCGCACCCGGATTGCGTTCGGTAAGCCGCTGGCCGAGCAGGGCATGGTGCAGCAACAGATCGCGTTGTCCCGCAACGAGATCGACCAGGCGCGACTGCTGTGCGAGAAAGCCGCATGGACCATCGATCAGCACGGCAACCGGGCGGCATTTTCCCTGGTGGCCCAGATCAAGGCGGTCGCCCCACAGATGGCCTGCAACGTCATCGACCGGGCCATCCAGGTACATGGCGGCGCCGGCGTTACCGATGACTTCCCGCTGGCACGCATGTACGCCTGGCATCGGGCCATGCGACTGTTCGACGGCCCCGACGAGGTGCACATGCGCACCGTCGCCCGCAACGAACTCGGCCGGGAGAAGAGCCTGCTGGCCGCGGCGGTGACCGGCGGGTGAGCTTCCACAACCAGGCCGACCACGAGAAGCTCTCGGGGGCATGGAATTTCCGCGATGTCGCGGACACTGCTGGTATCGCGCCGGGGCGGCTGTTCCGGTCCAGTGAACTGAACAAACTCGACGATGCCGGGCGCGGCCTGCTGACCGAAATCGGTGTGACCGATGTGGCCGACCTGCGTTCCCAGGCAGAATTGCAGCGCCGTGGTCCCGGCGCGGTGCCCGGAGACGTTGTGATCCATCACCTTCCGTTCCCGGAGGTATCGCTCACACATTCGGATTCCGACGAGGCCGCCGCCGAGGCGCCGCATGAGACCGCGTGGCAGAAGATGATGACGGAATACTCCGACGAGGAACCCGCCGCAGCGGGACAGCGCTGGATGACAGGCGAATACGAACACTTTCCCACCCTGGGCGGTGCGCAGCGTGCAGTGCACAGAATCATCACCCTGCTCGGCGAGGGCAAGCCGGTACTGGTGCACTGTTTCGCGGGAAAGGACCGGACCGGATTCGCCGTCGCCGTCGCACTCGAGGCAGCCGGGGTCGACCGGGACGCCATTCTCACCGACTATCTGCACAGCAATACCGCGACCACCCGGTTGCGCGAGCACATCCTGGAGACGACTCGCAGTCGCGAGGGTGTGACCGACGAGGTGGTGTCGTTCATGCAGTCCCGGCTCACCGACGAGGTGCTGGGCGTGCGCGAGCAGTATCTGAGCACATCGCGCCGCGTCGTCGATGAGAACTACGGCGGGCTGGACGCTTACCTGCGGCACTCCGGTGTCACCACTGGCGACGTCGCCCGGTTGCGCGCACAACTACTGGGTTAGCACCAGGCCGATCACCCACGCCGCGGTGGCGATCAGACCGCCGGCCAGTTCCACCCCCATCGACAACGCGACACCTTTGATGGCGTGCACCGTCGACTCCCAGGCCCGCCGCCGGTCGCGGCGGTGCGCCAACTCAGCCAAATAGACCCCGGCCACGAAGCCCACGATGAGGCCGACGACCGGGATCACGAAGAACCCGATCACTCCGGCCACCGCACCGGCGGCCAGGGTTCGGCCGCTGACGTCGGCCGCACGCATCCGGCGGGCGGGCCAGAGATATTTCACCAGCAGGCTTGCGCCCAGTACGGCGGTGACCACCCCGAGCACCACCCACGCAACCGTGCCCCGGACCATGAACGCCCAGACCGCGATCGCGGCATAGATCAGCAGCGTGCCCGGGAAAACCATAACGACGATACCCACCAGTCCGACGGCGATGGCAAGCGCGACGAGGACGATTCCACCGACGCTCATGGTTCCAGGACGACCTTGCCGTGCACCCCGCCCGCGGCCAGACTCGCGCAGAGCTCCTGAGCGACAAGAGCTTTCACGTCGTCAGAGCTTGAATGCAGCTTGTGTGGCTGATGACAGGTCGTCGATCTGCGACCAGTGCGCAGCCACGTCGTCGACAGTCGGAACCTCGTCAAAGGTCACGCCTTCGTTCTGGAACAGTGCCGTGCGCTGCACCTTGCCGCCGCCCACGATGAACACCGATGCGGTGTCGGGCACTTCTTCGGTGCACAGGTAGGAGACCACCGGCGCGACGTACTCCGGGGTGAGCTTCTTGAGGATCTCCGGCGGCATGATGTCCTCGGTCATCCGAGTCGCCGCGATCGGCGCCACCGCGTTGGCTTTGATGTTGTACTTGGCGCCCTCCTGGGCGAGGGTGTTGATCAGGCCGACCAGACCCAACTTGGCGGCGCTGTAGTTGGCCTGGCCGAAGTTGCCGAACAGTCCACTGGTGGAGGTGGCCACCACGATGCGGCCGTAGGACTGCTCGCGGAAATGCGGCCACGCGGCGCGGATCACGTTGTAGCCGCCGTAGAGGTGGACCTGCAGCACCGAGTTCCACGCCTCGGCGGTCATCTTGTGGAAGGTGCCGTCGCGCAGGATGCCGGCGTTGCTCACCACACCGTGGATGGCACCGAACTCATCGAGTGCGGTCTTGACAATGTTCTCGGCTCCCGCAGCGTCGGCCACCGAGTCGTAGTTGGCGACGGCACGCCCGCCGGCCGCCGTGATTTCGGCCACCACCTGATCGGCCATCGCAGAACCGGCGCCGGTGCCGTCACGGGCGCCGCCGAGGTCGTTGACCACAACACTGGCGCCCTCTTTCGCCAGGGTCAGCGCGTACTCGCGACCCAGCCCGCCTCCGGCACCGGTGACGACGATGACTCGATCCTGCACTCCTGGCATGGGATTCCTCTCATAGCTGCGCAACTGTTCCGCGGGCCATCGTAACCAGTGGCGTGAACGCCGGTTGCCGCTAGTCTGAGTCGGCGACGGGGGCAACGGAAGGGATAGGCGGAGAAACATGTTCGCGACCAGAGGAATCACCGCGGGACTGGCGCTGGCGTCGATCGTCACGCTCGCCGGCTGCGGCTCCGCGACCAAGACCGAGACGAGCCCCACATCGGCCGCGGCATCAACGTCGGCTTCGGCATCGGCGACACCCAATAAAACGATCAAGGACTACCTGGCCGCGAACCAGATCGTCCAGACGCCGGTCCAGCCCGGCGAACCGGGCACTCCGGTCATCACGCTGCCCGCCCTGCCCGGGTGGTCCGACCTCACGACCGAGCAGACGACCGAGGCCGGCGGGATCCCGCCGTATGCCGCGAAGGGCTACGACGCCGCCACCGACCCGAACTCTCGGCCCGTCATCCAACTCCGGCTGGCCAAACTGGTCGGCGATGCCGACTTCGAACAGCTTTTGCAGTTGGCGCCCGCCGACTCCCAGAACACCCCGGGCTTCGCATTCAAGGCCAAACCGGGAGCAACGACACTGAGCGGCTACGACGGAGTCGCGTTCAGCGGAATCGTGCCTCAGAACGGCCAGAACTGGGTGACCGCATCGAGATTCATCGTTATCCCGGATGCCGACCCGTCGACCACCTACCTGGTGCGACTGAACGGCACAGCTCCCGAAAGCTACGAGGGCCCGCTGATGGATGCGCTGTCACTCGTCGACACGTCGGCGATGATCGAGTCCGGCTAGGGCAGTCTCTCGGCCACCACGAAGGTGGAGAAGGCGTCGCGTTGCTGCGTGTCAGGAACCTCGATCCAGCGGCCCAACCGACGCATCTCCTCGTTGGAGGGTGTGGCGGATGCTGCCCATCCGTTCGCACCCAGCCATTCGGCGACGTCGGCGCGGAGCGGGTCGTTGTAGATCAGTTCGGAGACATCGACGGGCCGCTCCAGGCCTATCTCGTCGGCCATCTTCTCCCAGCGCATGCGCATCTGAGCGCGGCGATCCTCGTCCTGATGCCCCATCGCCTCGGCTGAGACCCGACTGCGCGGTGCACTCAATTCGGTGATCTGGGTGAACAACCGGTCTTGCGCGTCGGCCGGCAGATACATCAGTAGCCCCTCGGCCAGCCATGCCGTTGGCGTCGCGGGATCGAAACCGGCCGATGTCAGTGCGGCCGGCCAGTCCTGACGTAGGTCAATGGGCACCTCGCGGAGTACGGCCGACGGCGTGGCGCCGTTGTGGCGCAGAGTCGCCGCCTTGTACTCGAGCACCTTGGGCTGGTCGATTTCGAAGACGACAGTGCCGGCCGGCCACTGCAGGCGGTAGGCCCGGGAGTCCAGTCCGGAGGCAAGGATCACCACCTGCCGAATCCCCGCGGCGACGGCGTCGGCGAAGAACGCATCAAAGAAGTGGGTGCGCACCGCCTGGTAGCCGAGCATGTTCTGGAATACCGCGGCAGCCTCGGGGTCGGCGTTCTTGATGCGGTCGGCAACCGAATCGTCGATGAAGTCATCCCACATACCGGTGCCGGCACCGGCAACGAGTATGCGCGCGTAGGGATCCCGGATGAGTGGGGCGGCGCTGTCGGTCTCCCGAGCGCGCGCGGCGGCCACCATCACCGCCGTCGACCCGACACTGGTGGCGATATCCCAGGTGTCGTCGTGGCTCCGCGCGTTGCTCATGTGGTGACCCTAGAACACCGCCGACCCTAGAGCAGTCGGCGCAGGATCTTCATCGCGCGGTCGGTATACGGCGGGTAGAGCAGGCTCGGGTCCGGCTTGGCCGGCTTGGACAGCACGGCACGGCGGTGGCTGAGCGCCTCGAAGCCCCACTGCCCGTGATAGGCACCCATCCCGCTGGCGCCGACGCCGCCGAACGGCAACTGCGGTACCAGACAGTGCATGGCGATGTGGTTGATGACCGCTCCGCCCGAGGGCATCCGGTCGATCAGGTCGCGGCCCTTCTGCTGGGATGCGGTGAACACATACAGGGCCAACGGCTTGGGCCGGGAGTTGACGAATGCGACCGCCTCCTCGGTGGAGTCGACGGTGATGATCGGCAGGATCGGGCCGAAGATCTCATCGGCCATCACCGAGTCATCCGGTGCCGGGTCGACGACCACGGTGGGCTCGATGGACAGCGTGGAGCGATCCGATCCGCCGCCGGTGACGACGGTGCCGCCGGTCGCACTGATGATCGACACCAGCCGATCGAACTGGCGCTCATTAACGATCCGGAGCGACGGATCCGATTGGTCGGCACGGAATTCCGCGATCGTCGACACGATCTTCGCGGTGAGTTCCTTGGCAATCGAACGGTCGGCCAGGATGTAGTCGGGCGCAATGCAGGTCTGACCGGAGTTGAGCAGTTTCGTCCACGCGATCCGCCGTGCCGTCACATCGAGGTCGGCGTCGGGCAGCACCAGAACGGGGCTCTTGCCGCCGAGTTCCAGCGTCACCGGAGTCAGCGTGGCCGCCGCGGCAGCCATGATCTTGCGGCCGATCTCGGTGCCACCGGTGAACAGCGCATGGTCGAACCCCTGCGCCAGCAGATCTTGGGTGACGTCGGCGGCGCCTTCCACCACCCGGACGGCGTCGCGGTCCAGATACAGCGGCACCAGCCGGGCGAGGAGTTCCGAGGTGGCCGGCGCCAACTCGGACGGCTTGATCACCACGGCGTTGCCGGCCGACACCGCGGCGACTACCGGCGACATGCAGAGGAAGAACGGATAGTTCCACGGCCCGATTACCAGGACGACGCCGAGCGGGTCGTACTGCACCCACGCTCGTCCGGGCATCTGCGCCAGCGGCAGACTCTGGCGTTGCGGCTTCATCCACTTCCGGAGGTGCTTGCGTGCGAACACCGCTTCGGCCTTGGTGGAGGCGATGTCACCGAGCCAGGCTTCGAACGTCGAGCGGCCGAGATCCTTGGTCAGCGCCGCGGAAATCTCGGCCTCGCGCTCCTCGCACATCCGCTCGATGGCCCGCAGCTGCTCCTCACGCCACTGCACCGAGCGAGTCCGGCCGGTGTTGAACACGGTGCGCACCTGGGCCAGCACTCCGGCGGAGCCGCCCTCGGTGGTCTGATCTGTCGTCATCTGGATGGTCATTGCATCTCCTTGCCCTCGCGCCCGTACTTGCGCCTGCCTTCAGCTTGCCGCATCGCGGCCCGGGAGCCTTAGTGTTTGAGCATGCCACTCGTCGCCAACCCGGTCGACCTCGGCGTGCCGCCGCGATGATCCGGCGATGGTCCGAACAACTGCGGCAGCGCGACCCCGAACGCGACGCAGCGCGGCGAGCGCTGCGCGCGGCGATTTTCATTCCGCTGGCGGCGGCGGCGAGCTTCGCGGTGGCCGGCGACAACCAGACGCCGATCTTCACCATCCTGGGTTCTATCGCGTTGCTGATCGCGGCGGACTTTCCGGGCAGTGTCGGTACCCGGGCACTGGGCTACTTCGGTCTGGCCATCAACGGTGTCGTGCTGATCACGGTGGGAACGTTGGCCGCGCCGCACCCGTGGGTGGCGGTGCCGCTGTGCTTTGGGGTCGGGATGGCCGTCAACTTCATCGGCCTGCTCAGCGAAGTCATCGCTGCCGGACAGCGTGCGACGCTGATGATCTTCATCCTGCCGGTGTGCATCAGACCCGTTGCACCCCTGGGTGATCGGATCTTCGGCTGGGTTATCGCGCTCCTGATCTGCGTGCCTGCCGCGCTGTTCGTGTTCCCTCCGCGCTACGACAGTGAGCTGCGCCGGCAGGCCACCCGGGTCTGCGCAGCCCTGGCCGACCGCATCGAGGGCACCTGTTCGGCTCAGGAGGTCAGCGCCGCGATCGACGCGCTACGAGCCGGGTTCTCCAGCGGCGCGGTTCGCCCGGTCACGATGACCGCAGGCAGCCGCGCTCTGGTTCGCGTGGTAACGGATCTCCGATGGCTGTGCGGCCGGGTAGATTCCGACACCGGCGCGCTTCTGGGACAGACGACTGGAGCAGCAACCCGAGTCCTGCGGGCCTGCGCTGCGGTGCTGAGTCCCGACGCCCCGGCGGGTGCCCGGTCCGAACTCGAGGACGCACTGGCCGCCCACCGGGCGGTGGCCATCAGCCGCTACCACGACGAGGTCACCGCACTCCTGGCTGACCCCGACGATGCCTCGGCGGTGCAACAGGGCAGAACCGTAATGAGCCGACGCACCATGAGTGGCAGCATCGGGCTGACCGGCCGGATCATCTCGGCCGCGGCCGCGGCTGACACCCGACCGCTGTGGGCCCGAATGTTCGGGCGTCAACTGCCCGAAACCGGGATTGCCGACCGGGTGTACACCAAGCGAGCCGCGCTGGCCTCACTCGGCGGATACCTCAGCACGGGTTCGGCAACGGTGCTCAACAGCCTGCGCACGGGTCTGGCCCTGGCGCTGGCCGTCGTGGTCACGATCGTCTTCCCGGTGCAGAACGGCCTATGGGTGGTGCTCGGTGCGCTGTCGGTGTTGCGCAGCAGTGCGGCGTCGACGGGAACCACTGCAGTGCGCGCCGTCATCGGCACGGTGATCGGATTCATCATCGGAGCCGCCATCATCGGTCTGCTCGGCGTTGACCCGATCGTGATGTGGATCCTGTTGCCGATCGTGGCATTCGGCTCCACCTATGTGTCGCAGGTGGGTTCGTTCATGGCCGGCCAAGCGATGTTCACCATGATGGTCTTCATCGTGTTCAACCTGATCCAGCCGACCGGATGGCAGGTGGGCCTGATCCGGATCGAGGACATCGTATTGGGCGCGGCGGTCGGCCTGACCGCATCGCTGCTGCTGTGGCCCCGCGGTGCGACTGCGTCAGTGCGGCGGGCCGTCGACGCGGCCTTGGAGGTGAGTTTGCGCTATCTGACCGCCGCGGTCGCCCGGGTCACCCGTGGCGAGTCAGAACAGTCCGACGATGCAGTGATGGCACTGAGCCAGGACACCCTGACGGCGGTTCGCACCTACGGTGACGCGGTCCGCAATTATCTGTCGGAAGCGGCCGGTGCGGTGGATACGAGTCTGCTCGACACCGACAGCCGGATCCCTCGGTTGCGCACCACCTCAGACCTGATCGCCGATATCCCGCCGCCACCATTAGACGTCTATCCGAGAGCACGAAAGGTGTTGGAGGAACACACCGCTGCCGTCTGCGCACTGCTTACCGGCGGCGGTGCGGCACGCGTTCTATCGCCGATCAGTGATGACTTCGTGCCCGCGCTACGCGCCGAGGCAGGAGTCGGAAAACTTGCCGTGGCCGCGGCACTGCCGCTGGTGACCACCGCCGCCAATATCGGTGAGTTGGAGTTAACCTACGGCCCGATTCGCGAGGAGACGGTCAGCTAGTCAGCGCCTACGTTCGGCCAGTATCCGCCTGTGCCGGTCGACCGCGCGGGTGCGTTTCCGCCGGGGCATCATCGCGCCGCGGCCCGTGG
>JBAXIR010000045.1:0-16762 GCA_037138275.1 Mycobacteriaceae bacterium
GTTGATCTACGCTGCTGAGAATGTCCATCACCGACGATCCCGGCGACGCGCGGCAGCCAAGCCGAGCCGAACGGATACTCGCCCACGCCGAGGGCTCGATCTCCGAAGACGCGATCGTCTCCGCGGCCCGCGAACGCGCCGTCGACGTCGGCGCCGGTGCGGTGACGCCTGCTGTCGGCGCGCTGTTGGGCATGCTGACGAAGCTCAGTGGCGGGAGGGCGGTCGTTGAGGTCGGGACCGGGACCGGAGTCAGCGGACTGTGGTTACTGTCCGGCATGCGGGACGACGGGGTACTCACCACGATCGACACAGAACCGGAATATCAGAGCCTGGCCAAGCAAGCCTTCAGCGAGGCGGCCATCGGACCGGGGCGCACCAGGCTGATCGCCGGACGAGCACAGGAGGTGCTGACGCGACTGACCGACGGATCCTATGACCTCGTCTTCATCGACGCGGCGCCGGACGACCAACCGAACTTCGTCATCGAAGGCGTGCGACTGCTACGGCACGGCGGAGTGATCGTCGTGCACCACGCCACGTTGGACGGCCGCGCCGGTGATCCGGCCGCGAACGATCCCGAAGTCACCGCCGTACGTGAGGCGGCCCGATTGATCGCCGAGGACGAACGACTGACCCCCGTGCTAGTGCCCCTGGGGGACGGCGTCCTCGTCGCGGTCCGCGACTGAGGCAGCCAATGATGTTGGAGGGCAGGGGGTAGATATGGAATTCCTGACCGGGTTCGGGCTGGCCACCTCGGCCGGCCTCAACGCATACATCCCCATGCTGTTGATGGGCTTGCTGGGCCGGTTCACCAGCCTCGTCAACCTTCCGCACGGGTGGACCTGGCTGGAGAACGGCTGGGTGATGGCAATAGTCGCGGTGTTGCTGGGAGTGGAGATCGTCGCCGACAAGGTGCCGGCGCTGGATTCGATCAACGACGCGGTGCAGACGTTCGTGCGGCCCGCCTCCGGTGGGATCGTGTTCGGTTCGGGCACCGCGGCCCAGACTGCGGCGGTGTCGGACCCCGCCGAGTTCGCCCGCAGTGGCCAGTGGGTCCCGGTGGTGATCGGTGTGGTGACCGCCCTCGTGGTGCACCTGACCAAAACAGCGGTTCGACCGGCGGCCAACGTCGCCACCGCAGGTGTGGCGGCACCCGTATTGAGCACCATCGAGGACTTCACCAGCGTGAGCCTGGTGTTCATCGCGATTCTGGTGCCCGCGCTCGTGCTGGTCGTGCTGGCGGCACTGGCCTGGGGTGCGATCTGGCTGCTGCGGCGCCGGCGCAGGCGCCACTCCGCCGCAACCTAGATCGGGCCTCAGATCCAAAACGCCCTTGCCACACTCGGGCTTTAGATCCAGACGCCCTTGCCCACGGCGACGATCCCGCCGGCGCTGATCGCGAAACGCTCCCGATCCAACTCGGGGTCAACGCCGACCTGCTCACCGGGTCCCACGACGACGTTCTTGTCCAGGATCGCGCGTCGGACCACCGCACCGCGGCCCACCCGTACGCCGGGCATCAGGACACTGCCTTCCACGATGGCGCCGTCTTCAACCACGACATTGCTCGACAACACCGAGTTGTGCACCGACGCCGCCGAGATGATGCTGCCCGCGCCGACCACCGATTCCTGAGCTGAGCCACCGTTGACGAACTTGGCCGGCGCAAGGTTCTCCGACTCTCCCCGGATCGGCCAGCGCTTGTTGTAGAGGTTGAACACCGGGTGCACCGACACCAGATCCATGTGGGCGTCGTAAAAGGCATCGAGGGTTCCGACGTCGCGCCAGTATCCGCGGTCGCGTTCGGTAGCGCCCGGCACCTCGTTGTTGTCGAAGTCGTAAACGGCGGCCATGCCGTCCGCCACCAGACGCGGAATGATGTCGCCGCCCATATCGTGGTCGGACTGGTCGTCGTCGGCGTCGGCGCGGATCGCATCGATGAGCACCTTGGTGGTGAAGATGTAATTGCCCATCGACGCGAACGTCTGCTCCGGGTCATCGGGCGTGCCGGGCGGATCAGCCGGCTTCTCAACGAAACTCGTGATGCGCCCGGACTCGTCGGCCGCGATGCAACCAAACGCGCTTGCCTCGGCCCGGGGTACCCGGATACCGGCAACCGTTGCGCCGGCACCGCTTTCGATGTGGAACTTCACCATCTGTTCGGGATCCATCCGGTACACATGGTCCGCACCGAACACCACGATGTAGTCGGGGTCCTCGTCATAGATCAGGTTCAGCGACTGATAGATCGCGTCGGCGGAACCGGTGTACCAGCGCGGCCCGAGTCGCTGCTGTGCGGGCACCGGAGTGATGTACTCCCCCGCCAAACCACTCAGTCGCCAATTCTGCGAGATGTGCCGGTCCAGTGAATGCGACTTGTACTGGGTGAGAACACAAATACGGAGATAACGGGCGTTGACCAGATTGGACAGCACGAAGTCGATGAGCCGATAGGCGCCACCAAAGGGAACCGCTGGCTTGGCCCGGTCCGCGGTGAGCGGATATAGCCGCTTGCCCTCACCTCCGGCCATGACGATGCCCAGCACGTGTGGCAACTCCCTCATGGGGGTAAACCTAGTCATCGCGTCAGCCGACTGCTAGGGCTATGCGGGTTTCCTTATCGCCCCCGTACGCAGGGCGCTACCGTCAGCGGTATGCGAGTGGCGATGTTGACCCGCGAGTATCCGCCGGAGGTCTACGGCGGTGCCGGAGTGCATGTGACCGAGCTCGTCGCGCAGTTGCGCCACCTCTGCGAGGTCGAGGTGCACTGCATGGGTGCACCGCGGTCCTCGGCGTTCGCCCATCAGCCCGACCCGGCGCTGACCGACGCCAACCCCGCGCTGTCGACGCTGTCCGCGGATCTGCGGATGGCCAATGCCACCGCCGGTGCGACGGTCGTCCATTCCCACACCTGGTACACCGGCATGGCCGGGCATATCGCCGCCCTGCTGCACGGCGTCCCACACGTCCTCACCGCCCACTCGCTCGAACCATTGCGTCCCTGGAAGGCTGAGCAACTCGGCGGCGGGTATCGGGTCTCGTCCTGGGTGGAACGCACCGCGGTTCAGGCTGCCGACGCGGTGATCGCAGTGAGTACCGGCATGCGCCACGATGTGTTGCGCGTGTATCCAGCCCTGGACCCGGCCAGGGTTCATGTCGTCAAGAATGGTGTGGACACTTCTGTGTGGCATCCCGGACCGGCTGGCCCCGGCCAGTCGGTGCTCAGCCAACTCGGAGTGGACCCCGCGCGGCCGATGGTGGCCTTCGTCGGACGGATCACTAGACAGAAGGGTGTACCGCACCTCATTGCGGCAGCGCATCTCTTCGATGCGGGAGTCCAACTGGTGCTGTGTGCCGGGGCGCCCGACACCCCGGAGATCGCCGCCGAAGTAGCCGCGGCGGTGTCCGAACTGGCCGAGAAACGCAGCGGCGTGTTCTGGGTCCGCGACATCCTGCCGGCCGACAGGATTCGGGAAATCCTCTCAGCAGCAACAGCTTTCGTCTGCCCTTCGGTCTACGAGCCACTCGGTATCGTGAACCTCGAGGCGATGGCCTGCGAGACCGCGGTGGTCGCCTCTGATGTGGGCGGCATTCCGGAGGTGGTCGACGACGGGATCACCGGGACCCTGGTGCACTACGACTCCACCGACCCGGTCGCCTTCGAAACAGGCCTGGCAGCGGCCGTCAACGCGCTAGTCCACGACCCCGCGAAGGCGAGAGCCTACGGGGCGGCCGGACGGCAGCGCTGTATCGACGAGTTCTCCTGGGCGCGCATCGCCGAGCAGACGTGCGAGGTCTACCGCAGGGTGTCGGCGTAACCCGCAGACTTAACTGGTGACGCCCTTGAGTTCGTCGCCGAGTGCCGCTGCCTCGGCGGGGGTCAACTCAACGACGAGCCGGCCGCCGCCCTCCAGCGGTACCCGCATCACGATGCCGCGTCCCTCTTTGGTCGCTTCCAGCGGACCGTCGCCAGTACGGGGCTTCATCGCCGCCATCGAGTGCTCCTCCAGATCGAGCAGGGCCACCGGCGCAGTCACAATGTTGCCGGGGTTGGTTGGTTCTAGTGTTTCTATTGTTCACTATCAGCGCCCAGAGGTGTAAAAGACCAGCTAAATATGGGTCCAGTGGGCGTCTTGACGGGCATTGCGCCGCCTTCGGCCCTAACTGACGGCCTCGATGTTGTACTCGGCCCGCACATCGACCAAAAGATCGTCTCGGCGCGCCCAGAAGTCGATGGCCCCGATATCCCCGGTGCACTGTGAACCCCGCCGGAAGGCGTCGGCGAGTTTGTCAGCGGCGCCCGGGCGGTCCAGCACGGCCTCTCTCGGGACAAAGCCGGGTAACTCGAAAGTGGCGGACTCGAGCGCCGCCAATGAGCCGACGAGGCCCGAGAAGTGGTGATCGAAGTTAGACGCGGCGGTGAGCATCGCCTGGAGTGCGACTTCGTCAGGCGGCGTGGGCGTGTACCCCGTCACGACGTGAGTGAAGTCGTGATGGGCCATCGTGACATCGCCACCGTCGGGATCGCCCGGAAACGGCACGCCGTGTCGGAGATAGAAGTCATAGAGACCGCGTCCCAAGGTCCCGGCGGCACAACCGGATAAACCATGCACGATCGACGAGACGTCCTCGTCGTCCACCCCGTTCAACCCCCTGCTTGGCTCACCGAACCGTCTCCAGTCGGCGATCGCCTGCTCCCGATGGCCGGTCTGTACGTCGCGTGCCACCGCTGCCAGATTTTCACTGCCGAGGAGACCGACGTACTCTTCGACCCGATCGGCTTGGGCCGGGTCGGCCGGATGCCGGCAGAACTCGACGAGGATCAGCAGGTCGATGGCGCGGTGGCGCGCCCGCCAGTCATGAGCTTCGAGGGCGGCGGCAAGTTCGGGCGCTTCGATCGGAAGTAGCGCTTTAACCTCGATGTCGAGGCCGAAGTATCCCCGCGCCAGGCTTTCGATCACCCGCAACTGTTCAGGCGTTGGCCCCTGACCTACGTCGGCCGCTCCGAGCAAGCCCGCCAGAACTGCCAAATTTTCACTCTCGCCGGCCGTCACCCGCCCGAGGTTACCCAACAGTCGCGCAGATGGTCATCGACCATCCCGGTTGCCTGCATCAACGCATACCCGGTCGTGGGCCCGACGAACCGGAAACCGAGGCCCTTGAGGCGGCGGGACAGCGCGACGGACTCCGGCGTCGACGACGGCACGTCGGCCGACTCGACCGGCCGTGGGCGGGCCGGCGGCGCGAACGACCACAGCAGATCGGACAGGTCCACGTCGATATCGGCGGCCACCCGGGCATTGGCGACCGCGGCCTCGATCTTGGCCCGGTTGCGCACGATGCCGGGATCGGTCAGCAGTCGAGCCACATCGCGTTCGGTGTAGCCGGCCACGGTCTCGATGTCGAAGCCGGCGAAGGCGCGCCGGAAGTTCTCCCGCTTGCGCAGAATGACCAACCAGGACAGCCCACTCTGGAATGCCTCCAGCGTCAGCCGCTCGAAGAGTGCGACCCGGCCGCGCAATGGGCGACCCCACTCCTGATCGTGATAGTCCCGCAGGAGTGGAGATCCGCCGGCCGCCCAGTCGCACCGGGTGCGGCCGTCGTCGTCGAGGTCCAACGTCAGAGGGCCTCGTCGGACGGCGCGACGCCGGTCGAGTCGAGTTCGGCACGCAGCAGGTCGATTTCGGCACCCAACCGGTCCAACACCCAGTCCACCTCACTGGTCTTGTAGCCGCGCAGCACCTGGGTGAACTTCACGGCGTCGACGTCGGCACCGGTGAGCGCCGCGGCGGGCAAGACCGTCGCGGTGGTCGCCTGCGGCAGCGGCGGTAATTGTTCACCGCGGCCGAACACCAGGCTGGCTATCCCGAACAGAACGATGGCCACCAGGATCAGCACCACCAGATAGGAAAGGATCAGCGTCACACGGGAGATCCTGCCTCACCGGGGCTCGACTGGTGGCTAGCGCAGGGTGTTCATCGGCGGCCGGTCGGCCAGCGACACCGTCGACGTGCGCGCGCGGTAGCCGTCACCCTCGGGCAGAAATTGGGTCAGCCCGACTCCGGAGTCGGCGATCCCGCACCGGGTCAGCAGGGTGGCAATGATCTGTCGGCTCATCGGACCCAACTCGCTCAGCGGCCGGTTGCGGTGTGTCCGAACACCCAGATTCACCTGTGCGATCGCATTCAGGCCGAGCCGATCGTAGGTGTCGACGAGCAGTCCGATCTCCACCCCGTAGCCGGGCGCGAACGGCACCGCGGTCAGCAGTTCCCGGGTTCCGGCGTACTCCCCACCCAGGGGCTGCAGCACATAGCCGAGTTCGGGCCGCAGCGCCGCGAGCAGTGGGCGGGCCACCAGTTCGGTCACCCGGCCGCCGCCGTTGGCGTCCTGGCCGTCACCGACCTTCAGCGGTCGCCGGTAGAAGCCCCGCACGAGGTGAATGCCGTCTTCGGTCAGCAGCGGGCCGACCAGACGCGGCACGAACATCGGGTCGGCATCGATCAGGTCGGAGTCGATGAACACGATGATGTCGCCGGTGGTCGCGGCCAGCGAACGCCACAGCGCCTCACCCTTGCCCGGTTGCGGCGGAATCTCGGGCAGTGCCTCCTCGCGGGTGATGACGCGCGCACCCGCCGCCCGTGCGCGAGCCGCCGTCTCGTCGGTGGATCCGGAGTCCAGCACGATCAGTTCGTCGACCAGGCCACCCAGCATCGGGGTGATGGTGCCGATGACCGCGGCGATGGTCTCGGCCTCGTTCAGCGCGGGCAGCACCACCGAGATGGTGCGGCCGCGTTTGGCAGCCGTAAGTTCGGCAACCGTCCAGGTGGGCCGGTGCCAACTGTGCCCGGCCAGCCAGGCGTCCCCGGGACCGCCGGAGCCGGCGCTCATGCCAACCCCCGCACGGTCCGCGACGGTTGCCGGTCTCCGGAAATCGAGGCGACCATCTCCAGCACGCGGCGGGTCGGCCCGACCTCGTGCACCCGGAACATCCGGGCACCATCTGCAGCGGCCAGTGCGGTCGCAGCCAGGGTGCCCTCGAGCCGTTGGGTCAGTTCCACGCCGAGCGTCTCACCGATGAAGTCCTTGTTGCTCAGTGCCATCAGGACGGGCCAGCCGGTGTCGACGAGATCTTTGATGTGACGCAACAGGGTGAGCCCGTGGAAGGTGTTCTTGCCGAAGTCGTGGGTGGGGTCGATGAGCACCGATTCACGCGGAACACCCACTGCCACAGCATGTTCGGCGGCGGCGGTGACCTCGGCGATGACGTCGTCGACGACACCGGCGACGGTGGTGCCGTAGTGGACACGGAACGGCCGGGTACGCGGGACGGCGCCGCCGGTATGCGAACAGACGATGCCGGCCCCGAACTCGGCGGCGACCTCCGGTAGCGCCGGATCGTGGCCCGCCCAGGTGTCGTTGATGAGGTCGGCCCCGGCCGCACAGGCCAGCCTGGCCACCGAGGCGCGCCAGGTGTCCACGCTGATGCACTGTTCGGGGTATTCGGAGCGCACCCATTCGATGAACGGCACCACGCGGGTGATCTCCTCGGCCGCGTCCACGACAACTCCCGGTCCGGCCTTGACGCCGCCGATATCGATCACGTCGGCGCCGTCGGCGACCGCACGGTGCACCGCGGCCATCGCGGCCTCATCGGAGAACGTCGCACCCCGGTCGTAGAAAGAGTCGGGGGTGCGGTTCACGATCGCCATGATCAGCGCGCGATCGCCGGCCACCGGCCGTCCGCAGAACGTCGAGTTCACCCGGGTAAGGCTAGTGGGGCCGACGACCGTCGGCGACGTCGGTCGCATACGACGCATAGAACGCCACGTAGCCCTGGTTGCGACCGTCGAGCACATACAGCGGATCCGACACCTCGGGGCCGTAGCCCTGGTTGCGCAACTCGACCTTGCGGCTTTTGAACGTCGTCGTGGTCTCCAGTGCGTCCACGATCCGCACAAACAGTGGGATCGCATAGACCGGCAGTGTGGCGTAGAGCGTCGCGGCCAATGCCGGGCCGTCGAACCGAGTGCCTGCACGCAACGTGACCGCCGCCATCCCGGCCCGGCCGCCGGTGTCGGGCACCTCGACGCCGAACACCGTGCAGTCCTCGACCGCTCGGTCGGCGACCAGTGCCGCCTCCACCTGGGTGGTGGCCACGTTCTCGCCCTTCCAGCGGAAGGTGTCGCCAAGCCGGTCGGCGAAGGCCGCGTGCCCCATGCCCTGCGGGTTCATCAGATCGCCGGTGTTGAACCAGACGTCGCCGTCCTTGAAAGCGTTGCGCACCAGCTTCTTCTCGCTGGCCGCTTTGTCGGTGTAGCCGTCGAACGGCGCGAATCGGTTCACCGGGCTCAGCAGCAGACCCGGCTGTCCCGGCGCAACCCGGCGCACCCGACCGTCGGCGCCGCGCACCGGCTCGGAGGTCTCCGCGTCGAATTCCACGTAGGCCAGGGGCATCGGGTTGACCCCGGTCGAGCCGGGGATGTTGAAGATATTGATGAACCCGGTATTGCCCTCGCTGGCCGCGTAGAACTCCGCAACCCGGCCGATACCGAAGCGGGTGGTGAACTCCTCCCAGATCTCCGGGCGCAACCCGTTGCCGACGATCACCCGGACCTTGTGCGCGCGGTCGGTATCCCGGGCCGGCTGGTTGAGCAGATAGCGGCATACCTCGCCGATGTAGATGAACGCGGTGGCGTTGGACTGGCGGATCTCGTCCCAGAACCGCGATGCCGAGAATGTCTTTCCCAGTGCCAGCGTGGCACCCGCGTCGATCACCGAGGACAGCGCGACAGTGAGTGCGTTGTTGTGGTACATCGGCAGCGGGCAGTACAGCGTGTCGTTGCCGCGTAGCCGAAGGCCAAGTCCGCCGAAGGCCGCCAGTGCGCGCAGCCATCGGTAGTGGGTCATCACACTGGCCTTCGGGTGGCCGGTGGTGCCGGAGGTGAAAATGTAGAACGCCGGATCCCTGGCCTGCACCTCGGCGGCCGAGGCGGGGTTGGCGGTCGACTTTCCCTGCGCCATCGTGGCGAAGTCGTCGATTGCGATGAGGTCCAGATCGGCCAGGGCGGCGCCACTGGATCGGATCGGTTCGATCAGATCGGCCTCCGCAATCAACACGGTGGCTTTGAGCAGGCCGATGCTGTGGGCCAGGACGTCCTCGCGCTGATGATGGTTAAGCATGCCGGCGACCGCTCCACACTTGACCGCGGCCAGCATCATCAGCACCGCGTCGGGTGAATTGCGCAGCATGATGCCCACCACGTCGCCGCGGCTCACACCGTGCTCGGCCAGCACGGCCGCGTACCGATTGGCGGTCTCGTTGGCGGTGCGGTAACTGATCTTCTCGTCACCGAACCGGATGAAAATCCGGTCACCGTAGCGGGCGGCACGTTCGGCAAAGACCTTACCGATCGAGGCCTTCGAACTCGGCTGGGCAAGCAGGCCTGTCATTGCGGCCCGCACGATCACCGGGGCATCCAGCAGGACGGCAGGCAATCGGGTGGCAAGTGTCAACAGGCTCACCGAACGCGAGGGAATCCGCTTCTGGGCAACCATGATCAGAGTTCCTCTTCCCCGGATTCGTTGGCGCACAATGCAAGTGCCGCCTCGATATCATCGACGACCACCATCCGATCCAAGGCGGCCTGGGTGACATACCCGCTCTCGACAAGAGAGCCCAGCCACCCGCGCAGGCCGTCGTAGTGCCCGTGCGGATCGAGTAGAACAACCGGCTTGTCGTGCATGCCGAGGTACCCGGCGGTCCAGGTTTCGAAAAGCTCCTCCAGCGTTCCGATTCCACCGGGCAATGCCAGAAAGGCGTCGCTGCGCTCCTCCATCACCTGCTTACGCTGGCGCATGGTGTCGGTGACGACCAACTCATCGGCGGCGATGTCGGCGAGTTCGCGATGCACCAGCGCTTTGGGGATCACTCCAACGGTGCGTCCACCCGCCGACCGCGCGCCGTCGGCCACCGCACCCATCGCCGAGACGTTTCCGCCGCCGGACACCAGGGTCCAGCCACGCGCCGCAATAGCCTCGCCGACCCGGCGGGCCAACTCCAGCAGTTCCGGGTGCCGGGGGCCCGACGCGCAGTACACGCATACTGCCCAATCGGTGCCCTGTTGGCCTTGCTGCTGCACACCCGAAACCTAGACCAGATGCCGCACGGGACCGAATGAACCTGGGTTTTGCGGCTATTGGTGTGCGCGGTGGGTCGCGGGTCATAAAGTCCGGCTATGCCGATCCAGTGGGCGACAGTGCCGCGCGAGCCGTTCCTGGCACAGGCCGTCGCGCTCTTCGACGAACGCCCCGGTGTCGCCGTCCTCGGCGTCGATGGCGTGGGCAAGACGACACTGGCCGCGCAGATCGCCGAAAGATTGGGACAGAGCAACCCGCTGCGGGTCATCGGCACCGGCACGCAAACCGAGGTGCCATTCGGCGCATTCGGTCCCCTGGTCGATATCACCGAGGTCGGCAAGCCGGCTGCCCTCATCCACGCCGCGCTGGATTCTGTTCTGGCACAGACGGATAATGCGCTGATCATCGTCGACGATGCCCACCTGCTTGATCCACTTTCGGCCACGCTGGTCTACCAACTCGCGCAGGCCCGCCTTGGCAGGCTCATCGTCACCGCTCGCTCGACGCCGCCGATTCCCGCGGCGATCGCGGCCCTGTGGCAGGACGGCCTGCTGGAGCGCATCGACCTCACGCCATTGGATGGCGCCGAAACGGCGGGTCTGCTCGCCGGCCTTGAGACGCCAGCGGCGCCGACCCCCGCCATCGACGCGGCTGAGATGTACCGCCGAAGCGTGGGAAACCCACTGCACCTGCGGCTCATGGTCGCCACCGGCGACCCCGAACGTTCGCTGCCGGAACTCATTGATCGGTATCTCGCGGCCCTGCCGGCACCGGCCCGCGACGTGCTGGGCTACCTCAGCGTGCGCGAACCACTCGACGTCACGGACCTGGGGGCGCTCACCTCGGCGGGCGCCGTCGAGGCCGCCGCGGCGGCGGGCGCGGTCCACCAGATCGGATCGGAGGTCTACAGCGGACATCCGTTGTTCGCCGAGCATGCCGCGGCCAGCGCCACGGACACTCAGTTACGGCGGCTGAGAACAGACGTGGCCGACCGGCTCAGCGCCCACCCGCACCGTCATCTCGGGGACCGGCTCGGGAGATCGGTACTGGCGCTGGGTAGCGACCGGCCGGAATCTGTGGACGATGTGGTGGCGGCCGCTCAGGAAGCCTTGCGGCTGGGCGATCTGGCGTTGAGTGAGCGGTTGGCCACCGCTGCACTGCAACGCCAGGAACGCTTCGATGCCCGTCTGGCGCTGAGCTATGCACTGGCCTGGCAGGGTCGCGGCCGCGAGGCCGACCAGGTTCTGGCCGAGGTGGAACCCACGGCGCTGTCCGAGGAGCAGGTGCTGGCCTGGGCTCTGCCGCGGGCCGCCAACCAATTCTGGATGCTCTCCGAACCGGAGCGGGCCTCCACCTTCCTGCAGACCGTTCGGCGCCGCGTCAGCGAACCGCCTGCCCGGATCACCCTCGACGCATTGTCGGCGACGTTCGCGATGAATGCCGGAAACGTGGTGCGGGCGCTCGAGATCGCCGACGAGGTGCTCGCGGCACCGCAAGCCCCCGAGATGGCAGTGGCGTGGGCGTCGAGTGCGGCGGCGTTGAGTTCGGCACGGATGGGGCGATTCGCCGACGTCGGAGCTTTGGTGAGCCGGGCCCTGGCGACCGAGTATCCCGGACTCCTGCGTTTCACCGTGGGTCTGGCGGAAACCACCACCCAATTGATGTCCGGCCAGACTCAGGCCGCGTATGACACCGCACTCGGTTTCACCAACTTCGCCGAACTGGCCCAGCCCGGCCGGTCGATCGGCGATGTGCTGCTGGCCGAGGTGCTGATCGCCCGCGGCGAACCCGCCGCCGCGGCCGCACTGCTGGCACCGGCGGCGGCGACGCTGGACCGCACCGGCTATTCGTGGGGCCCGTTGTCGCTGACCTACCTGGCCAGCGCGTTGGCGCAGCAGGGTGAGATCGCCGAATCGGCAAAGGCGTTGAGCCGCGCCGAATCCCGGCACGGCACCAAGTCCGCGCTGTTCGCACCGGAACTCGCCGTGGCACGCGCATGGCGGCTGACGACCATCGGTGATCGACATGGCGCAATCGACGCGGCGCGCGACGGCGCCCGGATGGCCGAGCGCACGGGTCAGTACGCAATAGCGGTTCGGGCCTGGCATGAGGCGGCCCGACTGGGCGATGTGCGAGCGGCCGACGCAATGGCCAGGATCGCCACCCACGCCGACTGTGAGTTCACCCGAACGGCACTGGACCATGCCCGCGCGGTGGCCGCCGACAGCCCGTCAGCCGGCTCCTAATCTGCAGGTGCCCCGTCAGCAGGCACCCGGTCAGCAGGCGCCCGGTCAGCAGGCGCCCAGGTAGCGGCGCAGGGTTGCGGTCACCGCGGTGATCTGCGCGACCGCGACCCGTTCGTCGCGACGATGAGCCAGATTCGGGTCGCCCGGCCCGAAGTTCACCGCCGGGATGCCCAGGGCCGCAAACCGCGCCACGTCGGTCCAACCGAACTTGGCTCGAACTAAACCGTCGGCCGCGTCGACCAGGGCTGCGGCGGCCGGGTGGTGCAGACCGGGCAGTGCTCCGGCGGCCACATCGGTCTGCTCGATCTCCACCTCAAGACCGGTGAACACCTCCCGCACATGGCCCAGTGCGGCCTGCGGGGTGCGGTCGGGCGCGAACCGAAAATTGACCGTGAGCGAGGCATCGTCGGGGATGACGTTGTCGGCCACTCCCCCGGCGATTCGCACCGCGGACAGTCCCTCCCGATAGGTGCAGCCGTCGATGTCCACGACGCGACCCTGATATTCGTTGAGCCTATCGAGCGCAGTAGCAAGCTTATGAATCGCATTGTCCCCCAACCACGATCGCGCAGAATGCGACCGCGTCCCAGTCGCTGAGAGGACGGCGCGCAACGTGCCCTGGCAGCCCGCCTCGATATAGCCACCGGACGGTTCGCCGAGGATCGCGACGTCGGCGCGCAGCCATTCGGGAAGCTCGCGCTCGATACGGCCCAGCCCGTTGGCCGAGGCCTCAACCTCCTCGCAGTCGTAGAGGATCAGCGTGATGTCGTGCGCGGGTTCGGCGACGGTCGCCGCGAGGTGCAGGAATACCGCATCGCCGGACTTCATGTCGGAGGTGCCACAGCCGTAGATATGGTCTGCGTCGCGGCGCGACGGGACATTGTCGGCGATCGGCACAGTGTCGAGATGACCGGCCAGCACCACCCGGGTCGGCCGGCCGAGGTCGGTGCGGGCGAGCACTGCGTCGCCGTTGCGGATGACCCGGTAGTCGGTCTGTGCCCGCAGTGCCCGTTCGACCTCGTCGGCGATCCGACACTCGTCGCGCGACACGCTGGGGATGTCGACGAGGGCGGTGGTCAGATCGATCGGATCCGCGCGAAGGTCAAGCACAACTGACCAGGCTAGCGGGCCGTGGCAATCGACTAGCGTGTAGCACCGTGACTTCCGCCGCGGGTTTCGGACTTGCCACCCTCACTGAGGACGGCACCGTGCTGGACGCCTGGTTCCCCGAACCCGAACTGGGCGCCTACCACCCGCCCGGAACCACCCGACTCACTCCCGCCGAGATTCCTGACGGACTTGCGGCGCTGTGCGGCCCGGACGCCGACCGCGGTGTCGAAGTGGTCGCCGTCCGGACCGTGACCGGCGCCCTGGAAGATGCCCCGGCGGACACTTTCGACGCTTATCTGCGGCTGCATCTGCTGTCCCACCGCCTGGTCGAACCGCACGGATTGAGCCTGGCCGGGGTGTTCGGCGCGCTGGCCAACGTGGTGTGGACAAACTACGGTCCGTGCCGAATCGAGGGCTTCGAAAAGGTGCGACTTGCCCTGCGTCGTCGCGGACCGGTGACGGTCTACGGCGTCGACAAGTTTCCCCGGATGGTCGACTACGTGGTGCCGACCGGAGTGCGCATCGCCGACGCCGACCGGGTTCGCCTGGGCGCCCATCTGGCCCCGGGCACCACCGTGATGCACGAGGGTTTCGTGAACTTCAACGCCGGCACCCTGGGCACCTCGATGGTGGAGGGCCGGATCTCGGCGGGCGTGGTGGTCGGCGACGGATCCGACATCGGCGGTGGCGCGTCGATCATGGGCACACTCTCCGGCGGCGGCACCGAGGTGATCTCGGTCGGCCAGCGCTGCCTGCTGGGAGCCAATTCCGGTCTGGGCATCTCGTTGGGTGACGACTGCATCATCGAGGCGGGGCTGTACGTCACCGCCGGCACCAAAGTGCTCACCCCCGGCGGCACATCGGTCAAGGCCCGCGAGTTCTCCGGCGCCAATAACCTGCTGTTCCGCCGTAATTCAATGTCCGGCGCGGTCGAGGTGGTCTCCCGAGACGGCAGCGGGATCGTGCTCAATGAGGCCCTGCACGCCAATTAGCCCAGCAATTCCTTCTTCACGACCTTGCCCATCGCGTTACGCGGCAGGGAGTCGACGATCCGCACCTCCCGGGGGCGCTTGTGCACCGAGAGTTGCTGTGCCACAAAGTCGATCAGATCATCCGCCGCCGCATCACCGACGACGAACGCCACGATCCGCTGTCCCAGATCCGCATCGGGCAGTCCCACCACCGCGACCTCGGCCACGCCAGGGTGGCCCAGCAGTGCCGTCTCGATTTCACCGGCGCCGATCCGGTAGCCGCCGGATTTGATCAGGTCCACCGACTCACGGCCGACGATGCGGTGCATACCGCCGGCGTCGACGACGGCGACATCTCCGGTGCGGTACCAACCGTCGGCATCGAAGGACGCGGCGGTGGCATCCGGGGAATTGAGGTAGCCCTCGAATAACGTCGGCGTCCGAACCTGAAGGCGCCCAATGGTTTCCGCGTCCTGCGGCACGGCCGAGCCATCCTCGGCAACCAGCCTGGTGTGCATCCCTTCCAACGGGAAGCCCACCCAGCCCGGGCGACGTTCCCCGTCGGCTCGGGTGCTGATTGTGATCAGAGTCTCGGTGCACCCGTAGCGTTCCACCGGCGCGTGACCGGTCAGTTCGGCGAGTCGGGCGAAGACGGGCACAGGCAACGCGGCGCTGCCCGACACCAGCAGCCGGGCCGACGCCAGCGCCCGGGCGGAGTCGGGATCGTCGGCCACCCGCGACCACACCGTGGGCACGCCGAAGTACAACGTGCCACCGGCGGCCGCGGCGCGGGCATAGGCCTGCGGGGTCGGCTTGCCGGTGTGCACGAACCGGTTGCCCACCCGCAGCGACCCGAGCAACCCCAGCACGAGACCGTGGACATGGAACAGCGGCAGTCCGTGCACCAGGGTGTCGTCCGGCGTCCACTGCCATGCCCGTGCCAGCGCGTCGATATCCGCCGCCAGAGCGCTGCGGCTGAGCACCGCCCCCTTGGGCGGGCCGGTGGTCCCGGAGGTGTAGATCACCATCGCGACGTCGCCGGGATCGGGTTCGCGGTAGCGGTGCCAGGATCGGGCATGCAACCGGACTGGCACGTGCGGCAGCCCGCACGGGTCGTCGGATGCCTCGCCAAGCCATGCCTGGGCGCCGGAATCGGTCAGGATATGGGTCTGTTCGGCGATTCCGACGTCGGCAGGGACCGGAACGAATGGCACCCCGGCGATCAGGCAACCGGTGATTGCAAGCACGGTCGCCGGCGTGGGGGTGGCCAGCACGGCGATCCGCTGCGCCCCTCCGAGCCTTTCGGCCACCGAGGTCGCCGCGCCGACCAGATCACTGCGCGACAGGGCAATGTCACCGATCCGGACGGCGTCGCCGATATCGGCCCCGGACGCCACCGCGGTCGGGTTCAGGGAGGCCAGCAGCACCTCGCGAGGCTACCGCGCCGTCCGGCGAGTCGTGTTGCAGATGCGACGGGTGAGGTTTAGCGGCGACTACCCTGAGGCGTATGTGGCCAGGTCAGACCGTGGGGTTCGCGTCGACCCCGGCGCCGTGACGGGTATCGGGCGGCACCGCCGCGTTCCGTTGGGGCTGGCACTGGTTCTGCTGGCCCCCGCAGTGCTCTTCCCGGCACTCTGCCCGGCGATAGCGTCCGCCGCACCCCAGCCCTGGAACGGGCGCTATCAGATGGTCACCTACGCCTCGCAGAAAGCCGGCACCAGTCCGGCCAGTCGGCAGCAGGAGAGTGATTTCGGCGCGGTGTTCACCCTGGCCACCCAATGCACGGTCAGCCGATGCGTGGCCACAGTCATCGACGGCCCGCGGCCCGGGAATCCGACGATCCCGCAACCCACGCGATACACCTGGAACGGCACCGAGTGGACTTCGACCTACGACTGGCTGTGGGATTGCTTCCTGGGCGAGGGAAACCAGAAACAATGGGCCCGGGCCACCTCGTGGACGTTTTATCAACCCCAACCGGACGGATCCCTGCGCGGCACGTGGCATACCGATATCGCCGAGGGTGCGTGCCGCGGCAGCGTGGTCATGCCGGTCGCGGCGGCCCCGGCGTGATCGGCCCCGGCGTGATCGGCCCCGGCGGGCAGCACCGAGGGCGGCGAAGCCGACGCATAACGGGCGTTGTCGAGAATTTTCCCCGCTAACAGGTAATAATGTGATCTCGGTGGTCGATGAGAACAGTGACATGTCCGGCGAAAGCCGGTTCGAATGGTTCGGGCACTGAACACCATGATCCGGTTAGGAGAGGCCATGAAGGCATTCGGTCGTGTTCTGGTGGTG
>JBAXIR010000046.1:0-16732 GCA_037138275.1 Mycobacteriaceae bacterium
GGTCAGATCGCGGGAGTAATCCACCCAGCCGGTCATGCCGCACACGTCAATCAACTCCCCCCGCAAGATGCGCGTCGGCATAGTCGTCGGCCGCACCGAGGTGAGCGAACCTCATCACATCCCGTCAAATGGACTGCGCCACTGTAAGTTTGGGAACTTGGCATAGCCGCGATCATTGGTGATCCAGGTGGCGCCGTGCTCGACGGCCAGCGCCGCGTGGTACGCGTCTGGCACGTCGTTGGCTGTGGCGGCGACCGCCTGGCAGAGTTGGGAAAAGATCTCCCAGTGCTTCACGCCCGGCCGCAACGGGACGGCAGCCGGTGCGTGGCGCATCGCCTGGCAAAAATCGAGCGCGTCCGCCGTCCTGCTCGGCTGGTGATAGACCCGATGATTGGTGGCCAACCGCACGACTCCGGACAGCACGAGTTCGCTGACGCCCACAGGCTCCGGCCCGGTCATGATCAGCTGCAACCACTGCGCGTATCGGGCGTGCTGGTCGCTATCGCGGCGGAAGGCATACAGCAGGATGTTCACGTCAGGGCAGAGCATTGTCACCCATCAGGTCGGCAAGAGCCTCTGTGTCATCCAGATTCACTCCGGGCTGAAGGCCTCCGGCACCGCTGGTGGGGAAGGTCCACGCTGCGGCCGCTTCCGGGTCGTCGCGGCGGAGAAGCACACGCAACGCGTCGTCGACCACCGCGCCAATCGGGCGGCGCGTCCGGACGGCAAGCACCTTCGCTTCAGCCAGCAGATCGTCCGAGATATTCAGCGTCGTTCGCATGCGTCATCTTAACATCATCAGTTGACATCATGATGCGCTCTTGACCCGGTGTGGACCACCAGGCTGGACGGGCCCGCCGGAGCCGTGCAACTGGCGATCACCGGGGCGCCTAGCCGAATTTCGGGGCGCGCTTGGTGAGAAACGCGTCGATTCCCTCGCGGCCGTCGGGGCTGTCGGCGCATGCCGCTATGAGCCGGCCCTCGAGGTCCATCTGTTCTTCCAGATTGTGCGCGAATGATGCGAGCAAGAGTTTCTTCACGGCGCTACTGGAACCCTTTGCTGCAGAGGCTAATTGATCGGCCAATGCGGAGGTTCTGGCTGCCAAGTCGGCTGCGGGCACTACCTCGTTGATCAGGCCCCAGCCGACGGCCTCGGCGGCGGACAGGGTGCGATTGGTCAGCATCAACTCCTGGGTGCGACGGATCCCGATGAGCCGCGGCAGGTAGTAGGACGAGCTTCCGTCCGGGCTCAACCCGGCCCTGGTGTAGGCCATCGTGAACGACGCCGCATCGGAGGCCAGCACCAGATCGCCGGCAATGGCGAGGCTGAATCCGGCGCCTGCGGCCACACCGTTGACCGAGGTGATCAGGACGGCATCCATCCGGGCGAATATCGATAGGGCGCGATGCAGATCGTCGGCGATGCCCTTGACGAAGGGCCCGGGGCCCAGTGGTGAGGTGGCCATCGCCTTCAGGTCGCCGCCCGCGCAGAAGAACCGGCCGGCGGCTGTGAGCACCACGACCTTCGTTGCAGCGTCGGTACACCGCAGTGCCACCTCGGCCAGTTCGCGAGTCATGACGTCGTTCAACCCGTTGGCCGCCTCGGGGCGGTTGAGGACTATCCGTGCGATGGATCCGGACTGCGAGAAGGACAGGGTCTGGTATTCGGTCACCGCGAGAACACTAATGGGGCCGCAGTCAGATCCCTATCATCCGACGGCGGACTCCAGCGCTTTCGTGCCGGCAACGATCGCATCGAGTTGAGCCGGTGACAGCGGGGCGAACAACGCCGCCATCTGTGCGGTCGTTGCCGCTTCGGCCGCTGCCTTCTGTGCGTCGATCTCCGGCGTGTGCTCGACCATGTCCTCCTCGGAGAAGCCGTGCATCTGGAAGTACCCCAGATCGCGGTCGAACTGACACGCCGCGGCGGGCGTAAGACCGCATGCCTTCACGGCGTCGGTGTGCACGCCGCCGCGCAGTTCGCGCAGCAGGATGGCGGCCCGGTAGGCCCGAGCGGCGTCCGTCATCGGAGCCGGCGCTGCGCGATAACCATCGAACAGCGGCCAGGAACCGGAGGGAACCGTTGCGGCGAGGGCATCGACGGCGTTGGTGAAGGCACCCAGAGTGGCCGAATCCACGCCCGCAAGATGCGCGTCGGCATAGTCGTCGGCGGCGCCGAGGTGGGCGGCGGCGATCGCGTCTTCGCCGGCCAGACTTCGACCCCGCGCCACCACGCCGGCGACCATGCCGGGCTTAAAGAAGTAGAAGACGCCGTCGGCGGTCTGCGGGTCGACGCCACCGAGCATCGACGCCCGACCTGCCGCGTAGAGGGAGATGACGTCGAGTCCGATGCCCTCGCCTCGGGCGGTGGACTGCGGCGAGAAGTAGAAGTTGGCGGCCAAGCCCCCGAGGGGGCCGGCGACGGTAGAGGCTGCGGTGGTTGCGTCCATTGTGCAAACCTAGCAACGTGAAATGATTCGATGAACGCGCATGGTCTAAGGGAGGTGAGAGTGGGTTTGTTCCAGGTTGCCGAGGCAGGGATTGCGGACCTTCGCCGCGCCCTCGAGGACGGCCGAGTCTCAAGCGTCGAACTCGTCGAGTCGTACCTGCGCCGCATCGACGCCTATGACCGTGGTGGCCCGGCACTCAATTCCATCGTCGTGTTCAATCCGGACGTTTTAGCCGAGGCGGAGGCAGCCGACCAACGCCGATCCCGGGGCGAGTTGCTCGGCCCGCTGGATGGCATCCCGTACACGGCCAAGGACAGCTACCTGGCGAAGGGTCTGACTGCGGCGGCGGGTTCGCACGCGTTCGCTCACCTCATCGCTTACCAGGATGCTTTCGCGATAGAGCGGCTCCGGGCCGGCGGTGCGATCCTCATCGGGCTGACGAATATGCCGCCGATGGCCAACGGTGGTATGCAGCGCGGTGTGTACGGGCGAGCCGAAAGTCCCTATAGCGCGCACTATTTGACGTCAGCGTTCGGATCGGGTTCCTCGAACGGATCCGGAACCGCCACGGCGGCGAGTTTCGCGGCATTCGGGTTGGGGGAGGAGACCTGGTCCAGCGGCCGGGCGCCGGCGACCAACAACGCCCTCTGCGCCTACACGCCGTCGCGCGGAGTCATCTCGGTGCGCGGGAACTGGCCACTGGTGCCCACGATGGATGTGGTGGTGCCGCACACCCGCACGATGGCCGATATGTGCGAGCTGCTCGACGTCTTGGTCGCCGACGACCCTAACCCGCGCGGCGATCTATGGCGCACGCAACCGTGGGTCAAGATCCGGCCGGCATCCAACGTGCGGCCCAAGTCATACCCGGCATTGCTGCCTCGCGACCGCGACACTGCTCGGCAGACGTTGGCGGGCAGGCGATTCGGGGTTCCGCGCATGTACGTCAATGCCGACCCGGACGCCGGGGTGGGCGACGGTCTGGGCATCGGTGGCGCGACCGGCCAGCGCATCGAGACTCGGCAGTCGATCCTGGAGCTGTTCCGTGCCGCCTGTGCCGATCTGGTGGCAGCGGGGGCCGATGTCGTGCTGGTGGATTTCCCCGTGGTCTCCAACTACGAGCATGACCGCGAGGGTGTGCCGTCGATCAAGACCCGCGGACTGGTGAGCCCCGAGTTCCTCGAACGTGAGGTGCTCGATTTGTCGGCATGGGCGTGGGATGACTTCCTGCGCGCCAACGGTGACCCGAACCTGCCGAACCTCGCCGCAGTCGACGGAAGCCTGATCTGGGTCAACGACCCGGGCGCACTGCCCGACCGAGTGGAAGGGTTCGGCGAGGGCAGTGACGAGATCAATATCTACCCCGACTTCATCCGCGAGCACGTATACGAATCTTTCCTCGACATCCCACACATGGAAGAAGGACTGCGCGGACTGGAACGCACCCGCAAGGTCGACTTCGAGGAGTGGATGCACCGACGCGGACTGGACGCGGTGATCTTCCCGACCGTCGCCGACGTCGGCCCGGCCGATATGGACGTCAACCCCGCCTCCGCCGATCTGGGTTGGCGCAATGGCGTGTGGGTGGCCAACGGCAACCTGGTTCCGCGCCATCTCGGCATCCCAACCGTGACGGTTCCGATGGGAACCATGGCCGATATCGGCATGCCCGTCGGGCTCACCTTCGCCGGGCGCGCGTACGACGACAACGCACTGCTCGGTTTTGCCGCAGCCTTCGAAGCGACCGGTGATCGGCGCACCCCACCACCGCGAACCCCACCCCTATGAAAGGTGACACATGAGCGCAAACATCGCAGACGGTAACCGGATGCCGGCCGAATACGCTCCGCAGGAACGGATTTGGATGGCCTTCCCGTGTGACGGGTACACCCTCGGCGAGTCTGGCGAGGCTCAGGATGAGGCGCGATCCACCTGGGCCGCGGTGGCTCACGCGGCGGCCGAATTCGAACCCGTGACCATGGTCGTGCATCCCAGGGAACGCCATATCGCCGACCGTTACCTGTCCGCGGAGATCGATATCGTCGAGGCGCCACTCAATGACGCGTGGATGCGTGACATGGGGCCGACGTTCGTGCATGCCGCCGATGGTTCGGTGGCCGCGGTGGACTGGGTCTTCAATGGATGGGGCGCCCAGGACTGGGCGCAGTGGGATCTCGATTCGCAGGTCGGACGCTTCGTCGCCGAGACCGCAGGCACGCCCATCATCAGTTCGGACTTGGTCAACGAGGGCGGCGGCATCCAGGTCGACGGGGAGGGCACGGTGTTCGTCACCGACACCGTGCAACTCGACGCCGGCCGCAATCCCGGTATCACCCGAGCGGCGGTCGAGGCGGAGTTGGGCCTCACCATCGGTGCCACCCACGTCATCTGGCTGCCCGAAGGGTTGACCCGGGATTCGCAACGATTCGGCACCCGCGGCCACGTCGACATCGTCGCCGCAATCACTTCACCCGGACGGTTGGTGTTGCACTCCCAGCGCGACGAATCCCATCCCGACTTCCAGGTGTGTCAGCGGATTCGCGCCGCCATCGAGGCCAGCACCGACGCGGCGGGGCGCGCGTGGGACATCACCGAAATACCTGCTCCCGCAACGCTGACCGACTCCGAGGGCTTCGTCGACTACAGCTATATCAACCATCTGATTGTCAATGGCGGCATCATCGCGTGCGGATTCGGCGACGACCATGACGCCGACGCGGTGGCGATCCTCGCCGAGCAGTACCCGGGCCGCACCGTGGTGACGGTGGATGCGCGACCGTTGTTCGCCCGCGGCGGCGGAATCCACTGCATCACCCAGCAGCAGCCGTTACCGCGAGGCTGAATCAGTTCAGCCTGCGGCGCAACCGGGCAGAAACAGCGCTGCGGGGATCAGTGCATCGGCGGGCGCGGTGGTGGTGATCGGATTGGTGCCGCACACCTTCACCTTGTCCTTCGGAATCCAGAACTGGCCTTCCTGTTCGAACACGAAGGAGGTCGGGGCACCCATATCCGGGTTGGACTTGTTGGCCAGCACGCCGCCGGTGACCGCCCAGCCGTCGGCGCAGTGCAGATCACTGATCGTGTAGACGTTGTCGGGTCCCATGGCCTGGGCGGCGTTGGTTGCGGGCTGGGTGAGTGCGTCCTTCGTGCATTCGGTCATGCCGCCGACCATCGGCGCGGTCGAGGAACTCGAGGCTGCGACGCTGCTGCTCGGCGCGGCCGGTTCGGTGCTGCTAGTGGCGCATGCGGACAGGCCGGCCGCAGCCAGGCATGCCAGCGCGGCGGTAAGGCGGGCGGGGTGGCTCATAGGTCCTCCGTGATGATTGAGCAGTGGCGGTGTACGGCGATTGTACGTACACTTTGGATGGAGGTATCGCAATGACCATAAAAGCCAAGCGTCTGGAGATCCGGGCGGAGGCGGCAACGTTGGACCGTATTCAGCGTGCGGCCAGCGCCGTGGATGAGCAGATGTCCGAATTCGTCCGGAAAGCCGCACTGCAGCGCGCCGAGGATGTGCTGCGACATGAGCTGATCACAGTGATGGAGCCCGCGCAGTTCGACGATTTGATGTCCTCGCTCGATACCGCTGATGCCGCGCCCAGACTGGCAGCGGCAGCTCGAGAGCCCTCGGTGTTTAAGCGCGGTTGAGGCATCAGCGTGTTTGACTCGGCGCGACTCGACGACAACCACGTGCTGGGGAACTTCGACTGCGGCACGGAGTCGTTGAACGCCTGGCTGATTGATCATGCTCGTCGTGCCGACGCCCGCGGAATCGCCAACGTCTACGTCTGGACCGCGGCTGGATCACCGGATGTCTGCGCCTATTTCGCGATTTGTCCGACCGAGTTGGTCCGGAGTGAAAGTGGTATTACCGGGACGATGTCAGGCGGCTATTCACGAATTCCCGGGTACCTCATCGCGAGGTTGGCGATCGACGTGTCGTTACGGGGTAATGGATACGGCGCGCAGCTATTACTCGATGCGTTGGGCCGGGTGGTTGCTGCCTCGAAGATCGGCGGTGGTCGACTCATCGTCGTCGATGCAGTGGACGACGATGCAGTGGACAACAATGCCCGGCGGTTCTACGAGCACTTCCACTTCACGCCGGTGGGTAAACGTGAAAACCGATTGGTGATGAAAGTGTCTACCGCGGTGGCAGCGCTACGCGAAGCTCAGGACGCCTGACGCTCCCGCTTCTGCTCCTCGCGGGCGAGCATCCGATCGCGCTGCTCTTCGAACTTGAGTACCTGACCCTCGAGGTCGGTCATGTAGGCGGCGAGTTGCTCGCGGCGTTGCTCGCCGACGGCGCTGAAGTCGGTGCGCTCGAAGATCTTCCACTTGCGCAGCACCGGTGTCAGGACATCTTCGAGATGCTGGCGCGGATCGTAGATGCCGTGCTTGGCCATCAGCACACCGTTGCGGCGGAAATTGGGCATGCCCTGACCGGGCATCCGGAAATTCTCGACGATACTGGCGATAGCTTCCATGGCCTGGTCGGGCGCGAGGTCAAGTGCGGCGCTGCAGGTATCGCGGTAGAAGATCATGTGCAGGTTCTCGTCCGCGGCGATGCGGGCAAGCAACCGGTCCGCGATCGGATCACCGCATGCCTTGCCGGTGTTGCGGTGGCTGACCCGGGTCGCGAGTTCCTGGAAGGAGACATACGCGATCGATAGCAGGAAGTCGGTCTTGTGACGTTCCTCTTCCTCGGCTGTCGGTGCGAAACCGTGGGTCATATGGGCCATGCGCGCTTCCTCGAGGGCGACCGGGTCGACGCTGCGGGTCACGACGAGATAGTCGCGCAGGGCGATGCTGTGCCGGCCCTCTTCGGCCGTCCACCGTCCCACCCAGGTTCCCCACGCCCCGTCGAGCGAGAAGTTGTCCGCCGCCTGGCGATGGTAGGAGGGCAGGTTGTCCTCGGTCAGAAGGTTGGTGATCATGGCCGCCCTGGCAACCTCACTGAGTTGTGACTCTGCCGGATCCCAATCTTTGCCACCCATGGCCGCGAAGTTTCGACCCTGATCCCACGGGATGTAATCGTGCGGATGCCAGTTCGTCGTCGCGGACAAATGCCGGTTCAGATTGTTCTCGGCGACCTGCTCAAGTTCCTGGAGCAGGTCCAGGTCGGTCATTACTCGCTGCATCGCACCTCACCCTTGCTTTGAGCAGCAGGGGTAGGTCACCCGCACGGCATATTTAAGAACTTTAAGAATATCAGCCCGGTTGCTGTGCGCGGTACCGCGACACGACCAGGAACCGCAGTTCAGACCGCCCGCGTCAGGAATCGTTGCCGAATTGTGCCCGGAGAAGCGGCATCGGCGACGGTTCCGGCCAGGGCGAGTGCGCCCTGGGCGATTGCCGTCTGCGCCGCACTCGTGATGGTTGCGGCGGCAAATTCGGGTTGATGGTTGACCGCAGGCAGGGAGTCGATGCCGATGTACGGGTGGATCGAGGGGATAACCTGCGAGACGTTGCCCATGTCGGTGGACGCCCTCGCCATCATGATGTCCGGACCGGTGCTGAAGCGCCGGCCGACGGCGGTGGCTCGTCGCTCATAACAGGCCAGCAGGTCGTCGTCGTTGCGGAACTCCGCATAGGGTTTCGACTCGGCGGAAACGGTGAGTGCGGTGCCGGACGCCAGTGCCCCGGCCTCGAAGCAGCGCATCACCCTCGGCTCGATCTCGGCGAGTTCGGCGAGTGTTTCCGCGCGGACGTACCAGCGTCCCTCGGTGCGCTGTGGAATGGAGTTCGGTGCCTCGCCGCCGCGGGTGACCAAGCCGTGCACCCGCACCGAGGACGGCAACTGCTGGCGCAGCAGACCGATGGCGACCTGGGCGACGGTGAACGCGTCGGCGGCGTTGATGCCGCGTTCGGGATAGGCCGCGGCGTGTGCCGCCCTGCCGGCGTAGGCGATATGGCTGTGCGATACCGCGAATGGCCGCGCCCGAGCGATATCGACCGGGCCGGGGTGCACCATGGCCGCGGCGTGCTGTCGCTCGAAGCCGCCGCGCTCCAGCAGTTCGATCTTGCCGCCGCCGCCCTCTTCGGCGGGCGTGCCGATCACGGTGAGCGTCACACCCAGATCGTCGGCGGCGGGTGCCAGTGCGAGTGCGGCGCCGACGCTGATGGCCGCAATCAGGTTGTGGCCGCAGGCATGCCCGAGGCCGGGCAGCGCGTCGTATTCGGCGCACAGCGCGATATGCAGATCGCCGCTGCCGATCCGGGCGGCGAACGCGGTGTCCAGGCCGCAGTACTTCTCCGTGATGTCAAAACCGTTGTCCGACAATTCTTCCGCTACCCGCCGTGCGGAACGCACTTCCTCCCAGGCGATTTCAGGATGGTCGTAGAGGTCGCGGGACAGGGCGATGAGCCTGGGGTGTGCCGCGGCAACACCCGCGGCGATCGCATCGTCGATACTCACAGGTCGCCCGCTACGCCGTACGACGGTGCCCGGGTCGGATCGACCCCGCGCACCCGGTAGTCGGTCTTCTGTGGCTGCCACAGTTCCCATAGCGCGACGAGGTCGCCGATCGGATCCTCGGAGTAGTCGACGCGCAGGTCGGTCACTGGCCAGGGAACGTCGTCGGCGACGAGTAGGCCCGCGGAATGCACCGGGCCTGCCTCGCCGCCGGCGGCCAGTGCGGCGTGCAGACCGTCGAGCAGGCGTTCCTCGAACGCATCCGCGGCACTATCGGCGTACCCGGCCATCAGGGCACCGATGACTCCCTCGTCGGCAAGCAGGTTTCCCGCCGCGACCGCCTGATCGCCCTGGGCGTGGGTGTGAACGCCGAGGCTGTGCGAGCCGGAATGGATGGCGGTGGTGCCATGTGCATCGACAACGGCAACCTGGCGGTAATCGGGAAACCTCTCCTGTGCCAGTGCGGTTTTGAGCGCGGCGTCGGCATTAGAGCCGACAGCGAGTGAATCGAGCACCAGGGGACCGAGGGCGGGGTTGGTGACGTTCTGGGAGGCGACCACGCCGACGCCGGCCCGGGCATGTGCGCACCGGGCAGCGACGGCCGGACTTGATGAACTGATCACGATGCCGAACGCTCCGGTGGCCGGGTCTCGTGCGATGAGGGAGAACGTCATGGCGTGGGCTCGCTGATCACCGCGGTGGCGTCGATCTCCACCAGCCATTCGGGGCGAGCGAGTGCGGAGACCACCAGACCGGTCGACACGGGGTAGACGCCCTTGAGCCACGTGCCCATCACCCGGTAGACCGTTTCGCGGTAGCTGATATCGGTCAGGTACACCACGACTTTGACGATGTCCCGTAGCGAGCTACCGGCTTCGTCGAGCAGCATGGCGATATTGGCCATCGCCTTCTCGGTCTGTGCTTCGACGTTACCGATGCCCACCGACTCGCGGGTGTCGAGGTCCTGTCCGATCTGGCCGCGGAGATAGACCACACCGCCGGCGACGACGGCCTGACACAGGTCGTTGTCGATATTCTGCTCGGGGTAGGTGTCGCGGGTGTTGAAGCGCCGAATCCGCCTGTGGGTCGGGTTCATCGGGCCGCCTCGAATGCTTGGTATGCCAGGTAGCCGCGTTGGATCGCGATCTGGTCAGCCAGGTACTTGGCGTCATGCCAGACACCCCAGATGAAGCTTGATCCGCGTCGTGACTGCCAGGGCAGACCGAGGAAGTAGACGCCGGGTTCGGTCGAGACGCCGCGGGAATGTTTCGGTCTGCCGTTCTCGTCGAAGGCGTCGACCTGTAGCCAGCCATAATCGGATACGTATCCGGTGGCCCAGACGATCGAGGTCACTCCAGCCGCACCGAGGTCGAGTTCGCGGAGTGGGTGCGTCAGGCAGTCGGGGTCTGGGCCGAGTACACGGGCCTGTGGTTCCTCGGGCAATTCCAGGCCGGTCCGGGCCAGGTAGGCATCGGCTTCGTCCAGCACGGCGAGGTAGGTCGCGTCACTGTGTGCGATGTTGGCGCGGAGGTCGGCCGCGAATGCCATGATGCCTGCGTCGAACGACGTTGCCAGGCCGACGAGCGTCACGCCGCGCGCGGCCAGGGCCCGGAAGTCCACGGTTTCGCCGCCACCGACTCCACTGACCGCGATGGTGACATGTTCAGCGCCCTGCGGCGGAGCGGACGCGTCCCACTTACCGAGAACGCCGAGCCACCAGCAGAAGTCGCGACCGCGATAGCGCCGTGGCGGCCGGTCATGCGGACCGACTGCGAGATAGACGTCGCGGCCGGACTGCTGTAGTTCGTCGGCGATCTGGACGCCGGATGATCCAGATCCGACGACAAGCACGCCCCCGGCGGGAAGCTGCTGCGGATTGCGATACGAGCTGGAATGGATCTGGGTAATACCGGCGGTCTCGGGAACCAGGGACGGGATGACCGGCTGCTGGAATGCGCCCGTCGCGGCCACGATGTATCGGGCCTCGAGTGGCCCCGCGGAGGTTTCGACATGAAAATGCTTGCTGCCGTGGATCTTCCGTACCGCGCGCACCTCGACGCCGGTGCGGATCGGGGCGTCGATGTCGTCGGCGTACTTAACGAAGTAGTCCACCACCTGTTCCCTGGTGGCGAATGCGTCCGGGTCGATCGGGAATTCCCGGCCCGGGAACCGGTCATGCCAGGCGGGTCCGTTGGCCACCAGGGAATCCCATCGCTCGGAGCGCCAGCGTTCGGCGATCCGATCACGTTCCAGCACCAGGTGCGGCACACCGGCCGCCCGCAGGTGCTCGCTCATCGCGATCCCGGCCTGGCCCGCTCCGACGACGAGAACCTCGGTCTGTTCGGTCACAGCTGGATCCAGGTGGTCTTCAGTCCGGTGTATTTGTCGAGGGCGTGCAGCGACAGATCGCGGCCGAAGCCGGACCCTTTGAACCCGCCGAACGGGGTCTGGGAGCTCAGTGCGTCGACGGTGTTGACCGAGACGGTGCCGGCGCGCAGTGCTGCGGCCACGGTGTGCGCCCGGCGCAGGTCGGTGGTCCACACCGAGGCGGCCAGACCGTAGACGGTGTCGTTGGCCATCCGGATCGCCTCGTCCTCGCCGTCGAACGTCTGCACGGTCACCACGGGGCCGAACACCTCCTCGGTGATCAACTCGGCGGACGAGTCCAGACCGGTCACCACCGTCGGCTCGATGAAACAGCCACGGCCGTCAACGTTTCCGCGTCTGCCACCGATCCGGATCTCACCGTGCGCCCGGGCACGGTCGATGAATCCGAGTACGTGATCAGTGTGGGCCTCGTCCACGATCGCGCCCAGGGTGGCGTCCGGGTCCAGGGGATTGCCGGGGCGTACGGCGGCAACGCGCTCCACCAGGCCCGCGATGAACTCCTCGGCGATCGACTTCTCGATCAACAACCGGGAGTTGGCCGAGCACACCGCACCCTGGTTGTAGAACGCGCCGAATACCGCCTTGTCCAGAGCCTGATCGAGATCGGCGTCGGCGAACACCACGTTGGGACTCTTACCGCCGCACTCGAGCCAGACCTGCTTCATATTCGACTCACCCGCATACCGCAGGAAACGCTTACCGGTCGCGGTGGAACCGGTGAACGCCACCACGTCGATATCGGGATGCAATCCGATTGCGGCACCGGCGGTGTCGCCGAGTCCGGGCACGACATTGAGTACGCCGGCCGGCAGACCGGCCTCGGTGGCCAGTTCAGCCAACCGCAGCGACGACAGCGGAGCGCGCTCGGAGGGTTTGAGGACGACGCTGTTACCGGCGGCCAGTGCGGGCGCGACCTTCCACACCGCCAGGTCGAGAGGGAAGTTCCACGGCGTGACGGCGCCGACGACGCCGAGTGGTTCCCGGGTGACCAGCGCGAGGCTACCCGGATCGGTGGGTGCGATCTCGCCGTTGATCTTGTCCAGTGCCTCGCCGTAATAGGTGAAAAGCCCTGCCGCTGAGGGCACGTCGACGGTGAAGGCCTCGGTGACGAGCTTGCCCATGTCGAGGGAATCCAGCAGGGCCAACTCGACGCGGTGGGTGTTGATCAAGTCCGCCAGGCGCAGCAGCACCTCGCGGCGGTGGCCCACCGAACTGCGTGACCACTCACCGGACTCGAAGGCGCGGCGGGACGAGCGGACCGCGGCATCGACATCGCCCGCCTGACCCGAGGCGACCGCTGCCAGCACAGCGCCGGTGGCCGGGTTGACAGAGTCGAAAGTGGATCCGGACTGCGCCGCCCGGAACTCGCCGTCGATATAGATGCCCTCGCGGGGACGGACGCTATCGGTGTGGCGGGTCCAGTCGGCGAGAGTGGTGGGATCGCTTGTGGTTGTCACGGTGCCTCCCTGGCCAATTGGGCAACTTCGCGCCGCGCGGGCGGCGGCGATGGGTCGTCGAGTTCCTCGGCGTAGCGGTGGCCGGCATACACCGCGGCGGCGATCGTCGAGGGTGCCCACGCATCCCCGACCGCCCGCACACTGCGGATACCGGCTGACTCCCAATCCGCTTCGCGCGCCATGAGTGCGTCGTAGAGGGCGTTCTCCGGAAGGCGCGCGGTCACCAGCACCACTGAGTCGGCTTCGATGCGGCCTTCGTCGCCGGTGAAGACACACGCGGTGCCGACACCGTCGGCACCGATGCGGGTGAGCGCGGTGTTGGTGTGCACGGTGATCCCGGCGCGGATGATCCGTGCGCGGATCCGCTGCACTTCCAAGGTGTTGACGGTCCACTGCGAAACGTGCGGTGCCGGAGTGAGCAGCGTGACGTCAAACCCTTCGGCGGCCAGCAGTTCAGCTACCACCCCGCCCAGGTAGTAGTGGTCGTCATCGAAGACCACGACGCGGTTACCGCGTGGTCGCGCACCCGCCATGATGCTGTCGGGGTTGAGCACGTCGGTGTTCTCGGCGATCTCGATCGGGTGGGTGTGCCAGCGGCCGACACCGTCACCGCGCCAGTGCGACCCGGTGGCGATGAGAACGTGGTGGAAATCGTTACCGATGATGTCGTCGACGGTCATCTCGCTCTGCAGGAACAGATCCACATTGTCGAGCTTGGCGATCTGCTGCACGCGGTAGTCCACCACCCGGATCCACGCCGACAGTCCGGGCAGGGTGGATTCACGTCGCACTCGTCCGCCCACCGCGCGGGTGGCCTCAGCCAGACTCACGGTGTAGCCGCGGCGGCCCAGTGCGCGAGCGGATTCCAGTCCGGCCGGGCCGGCACCGACCACCAGGACGTGAGCGTCGGAAGTCTTGGCGCGGATGTGTTCCGGGTGCCAGCCGCGCCGGAACTCCTCACCCATGGTGGGGTTCTGGGTGCATCGAATGGGGGACTGGGTGAAGTCACCTGAGACGCAGATATTGCAGCCGATGCACTCGCGGATGTCCTCGAGGTCACCACGTTCGATCTTGCTGGGCAGGAAGGGGTCGGCGATTGAGGGCCGGGCGGCACCGATCAGATCCATCACGCCGCTTGTGATCTGATGCACCATCATGTCGGGCGAGGTGAAACGGCCAACTCCGACAACGGGTTTGGTGGTCAGTGCCTTGAGCCCGCGCACATAGGGTTCCTGGCCGGCTTCCGGTCCGAAGCGGGAGGTCACCGAGTCGTCCTCCCAGCTGCCCAGGACGAAGTCCCACAGATCGGGGTGTTCGCCGATCATGCCGATCACGTCCTCGATCTCGGCACGGGTGATGCCGTCATCGCCGAGGAGTTCGTCGACGGTGATACGGCAGGCGATAGCTGCTTTCCCATCCGCCTCCTCGCGGGCGTCTTCGAGTACCTCGCGCAGGAATCGGACCCGGTTGGTCAGGCTGCCGCCGTATTCGTCGGTGCGGTTGTTGTACCGCCGCGACAGGAAGTGGTGCAGGCCGCCCATGGCGTGTCCGGCGTAGGCGTAGACGATGTCGTAACCGACGTCGATGGAGCGGCGAACCGCGTCGCGGTGCCACCGGCGCATATCGGCGATATCGGACTTGGTCATCGCCCGCGCCTGCACCGGGTCGTAATACCAGGACACGACGGGAAGGTGCTGCGGAGCAAGTGGGACTTCGCGACTGATCAGGTTCGGACTGTTGAGCCCGTTGTGGGCGAGTTCGATACCGGCCAGCGCGCCGCCCTGGTGAATCATGTCGGCGATCCGGGCCAGCCCGGGCAGATCCTGCTCGTCCCAGATCCGCAGTTCGATGAACGGCCCGATATCGGACGTGGGGTGGATCTCAACCTGTTCGGTGCAGACCACGGCCCAACCTCCTTCGGCCTTCACCCGGCGCATGTAGGCCTCGCCGGAGGGATCCCGGTAGCCCATGCCGTTGCAGTGCGGTACCTGGTAGAAGCGGTTACGTGCCGTCACCGGGCCGATCTGTACCGGCTCGAAGAGGATGTCGTAGCGCGGATCGCGCATATGTCCTCCTGCCGGGTGCTAGGCGTCCGATTCCGGATAGCGTATTCCGTGAACAGGTAGCGGCGGTCGGTGCCGTCTCCGGACGTCCACAAGACCAGCGACGAGGTGGTGAGCAGCCGTGATCGAGGATATCAACCACTACGGACTGATCATCCTGTTCGCCAGCGCGGTCGGCCTGGTGGCGGTGATGGCGAATCGACTCACCGAGCGGGTCAAAATTCCGGCGCCGCTACTGGTGCTGGCCGGGGCGGCATTGGCGACCGCCGTGATCCCGGCGTTGTCGGCGCCGCCGGAATCGACGGTGGTCCGCATCATTACCGTCGCCCTGGTACTGGTGCTCTTTGACGGCGGCATGCACATCGGGTGGCGCAGATTCCGGGCCGCAGCGGTGCCGATCATGACCGTCGGTGTGGCGGGAACGTTCCTCACCGCCGCCGGGGCCGCAGTCGTGTTGCATGTGCTGTTCGGAATCGACTGGTACCTAGCGCTTCTGGTGGCGACTGCGGTTGCGCCGACCGATCCCGCGGTGGTGTTCTCCGTCCTGGGTAAGCGTGAGATCACCGGACCCAGCGGCACCATTTTGGAGGGCGAGTCCGGCGCGAACGATCCGGTCGGTATCGCGTTGATGATCCCGTTGATCGCAGCCGGCGGTCTGAGTACCGCCGGATTCGCCACTGTCGGAACCGAATTCGTACTGCAGATGCTGATCGGCGGCGCGATCGGCGTGGCGGGTGGCCGCGCACTGCTGGTGTTCATCCGCCGGGTGCCATTGCCCAGCGAGGGGTTGTATCCGCTGCGAACGCTCGCGGTTGCCCTGATGCTCTATGGCCTCGCGACGCTCGCGCACGGCTCCGGGTTTCTCGCCGTCTTCGTCGCGGGAATCATCATCGGGGATGCACATGCGCCCTATAAGGCCGAGATCGAGCGCTTCCATACGGCGCTGGCAGGGCTGGCTGAGATCGTCGTCTTCGCCGTTCTGGGTCTGACGGTTGACCTGCGCGTGATCGCCCACGCCGATGTGTGGATCCCCGGGGTGGTTCTTTTCGTCCTGTTGACGCTGCTGGTTCGGCCATTGGCGGTGGGCGCGTGTCTGATCCCAGTGCGGCTGCGGGCAGGCGAGCGGATCTTCATCCTCAGCGCCGGGCTCAAGGGTGCGGTTCCGATTCTGCTCGGCGAGTTTCTGCGCGCGGCCCATGTTCCGCAGGCCGAGCGCCTCTACGGGATCGTGGTGGTTGTCGTCGCGCTCTCGGTGGGTGTCCAGGGAAGCTCGGTGCCGGCGCTGGCGCGTGCGCTGAAAGTTCCGATGCGGATGACCGCCCCGGAACCGTGGACCGTCGGGGTGCGGTTACGCGATGAACCCGAAGGTGTGCACCGATTGACCGTCGGCACCGGATCCGCCGCCGACGGCACGACGGTCGAGAGCCTCAGCGAACAAGCCGGCGATATCTGGGTGAGCATCGTCGTCCGTGCCAGTGGGTTGGTGCCGGTCCGCGCCGATACTGAACTTCGGGCCGGCGATGAGGTGGTCGTCCTGGCGGAATCCGAACTCACCGACACACTCCGGAGTCTTTTCCGCGGCTGACGACCCGCCGCGCAGTTACGCGGCAATACCGCGAAAGCTCCCTACGATCACCGGGTGGCTGACCGTTATGGCTCCGATGTGCTCGCCAATGATCCGCATAACAACCGCAAAGTACGTTCAGTGGAGCGCTGCGCTGAGATCGGGATGGTGGTCGAGGATCCGCAATCAGGATTCGTCGGTGCCGTGGTGCGTATTGAAGGCTGCCGCGTCGAACTGCAGGACCGTCGCGGGCGCAATCGGGTGTTCCCGCTGGGGCCCGGGTTTCTCCTCGAGGGTCGCCCGGTAATCCTGACCGCGCCACTGCGCCACGGTCCGGCTGTTACCCGCACGGCGTCGGGATCGGTGAAGGTCTCCGACGCGCGCGCCCGGGTGGC
>JBAXIR010000047.1:0-16081 GCA_037138275.1 Mycobacteriaceae bacterium
ATCGCCTTGTCGGTCAGGCCACCGAGCAGATCGCGGCTACGCCGTGAGCGCGACACAGGCCACCGAGCAGATCGCGGCTACGCCGTGAGCGCGACAGAGGCCACCGTCGATCTCGACGACACCGCCGGACTGATCCAGGCGGATCGCGACGGATTGCTGCGCGCGTCGGCGCTGGCCGGTGCGCAGGTCCGCTCGACCGCGGCGGCAGTCGAGGAGGGCGCGCTGGATCCGGTGGCCGACGGCGATCGGCCCCGCACGGTCATCTGGGTCGGCGGCCGTGGTGCCGCGGCCGCGGCCGGCGCGATGCTGACCGCCGCGCTGTCCGGGTCGGCAGCCGAACCATTGGTCACCGCCGCCGAGTCGCCGCCGTGGATTGGGCCGTTGGACGTGCTGGTGGTCGCCGGTGACGATCCGGGCGACCCGGTGCTCGTCAGCGCGGCAGCCATCGCGGTGCGACGGGGTGCGCGCGTGGTGGTGGCCGCGCCGTACGAGGGGCCACTGCGGGACGCCACCGCCGGGCGTGCCGCGGTGCTTGCGCCGCGGATGCCGGTGCCCGACGAGTTCGGCCTGTGCCGGTACCTGGCGGCGGGTCTGGCCACGCTTGCGGCGGTCGATCCCGCGTTGGGTACCGATCTGGCAGCGCTGGCCGACGAACTTGACGCCGAGGCGTTGCGGAACAGTGCCGTTCGGGAGGTGTTCACCAATCCGGCCAAGGCACTGGCAGATCGGATGTCGGGCCGTCAGGCGGTGCTGGCCGGCGACGCTCCGGCCACCCTGGCCCTGGCCCGACACGGCTCGGCGGTGCTGCTGCGGGTGGCCGGCCGGCCGGTCGTCGCCGCGGGTCTTGCCGATGCCATGGTGGCCCTGCGTTCCGGCTTCGGCAGTTCGACCGGATTCACCGACCCGGCCGAAGCGCTGTTCCACGACGAGGAGATCGACGGACCGCGGCCCACCCGGGTCCGGGTACTGGCTCTGACGCTGGCCGCCGAGCGGCAGGTGCTGGCGGCCCGCGTGGCGGGAATCGACGATCTGGACCTGGTGGGTGCCGAAGACGTGGGGGACTCCGGATCGATCCCGCCGTCCGGTGCTCGCGCCGAACAACAACTGGCTACCCTGGCCCTGCGGCTGGAGATGTCGGCCGTGTATCTGCGATTGGCAGGGGGATAGCGACGCCGTGCAACTGATACGTGGGGCGATCCGGACCTATGCCTGGGGATCGCGCAGTGCCATCGCCGAATTCACCGGCCGGCCGACGCCGACGGCGCATCCGGAGGCGGAGTTGTGGCTGGGTGCCCACCCCGCTGACCCGGCCCAGCTGGAGGGGCCGCACGGCGAGACGTCATTGCTCGACGCGATCAGCGCCGATCCGGAAGGCCAACTGGGCTCCGCGGTCCGCGACCGGTTCGGCGACGCCCTGCCGTTCCTGGTCAAGGTACTGGCCGCCGGCGAACCGCTGTCGCTGCAGGCGCATCCGAGCGCCGAACAGGCCGTCGAGGGCTACCAGCGCGAGGACCGCCGCGGGGTGCCGCTGAACTCACCGGTGCGCAACTATCGCGACCGCAGCCATAAGCCGGAATTGTTGGTGGCACTCGGCGACTTCGAGGCGCTCGCCGGGTTCCGGCCTGCGGCCCGATCGGTTGCGCTGATGCGCGCCCTCGAGGTCCCCCGGCTGGATCCGTTCATCGGACTGCTCGCCGATCAGTCCGATGCTTCGGGTCTGCGCGCGCTGTTCACCACCTGGATCACCGCACCCCAGCCCGATCTCGATGTGCTCATCCCGGCGGTGTTGGAAGGCGCGGTGTCCTATATCCGTTCTGGCGCAAAGGAATTTGCTTCCGAGGCCAAGGCGGTGCTGGAACTCGGCGAGCGCTACCCGGGCGACGCCGGCGTGCTGGCCGCGTTATTGCTCAACCGGATCAGTCTCAAATGCGGTGAGGGAATCTTCCTGCCGGCCGGCAACCTGCACAGCTATCTGCAGGGCATGGCCATGGAGGTAATGGCCAACTCCGACAACGTGCTTCGCGGCGGTCTGACACCCAAACACGTCGACGTACCCGAACTATTGCGCGTGTTGGACTTCACGCCCGTCGCCGACGCCCGGGTCGCAGCCCGACGCGACGGTATCGAGCTGGCCTACGAGACCCCGGCGGCGGAGTTCGCCGCATCGGTGCTCACAGTGGATGGCGACGATCTCGGCCACGAGGTGGATGCACCGGCACGCCACGACGGCCCGCAGATCCTGGTGTGCACCCGCGGTTCGGTAATCGTGCGCGCCAAGTCCGACGAGGTGCGACTCGATCGCGGCGCCGCGGCCTGGGTGGCCGCCGACGACGGACCTATCCGCCTTGAGGCATCGGAACCATCCAGGCTGTTCCGCGCTACCGTCGGCCTCTGACGCCACCTGACCACAACAACAGGAGTGTGCGATGTCCAGTTCCGGTAGCACCCGGGCGATCATGGCGGCACTGGTCGCCAACGCCGGTATCGCCGTCGCGAAGTTCATCGGGTTTCTGATCACCGGGAGTTCCTCGATGCTCGCCGAGGCGGTGCACTCGGTGGCCGACACCTCGAATCAGGCGCTACTGCTGTTCGGGCAGCGTCGGGCCCGCAAGGAGGCGACCAGCCTGCACCAGTTCGGCTACGGCCGCAGTCGGTACTTCTATTCATTCGTGGTTGCGCTGGTGCTGTTCAGTCTTGGCGCGGCATTCGCGCTCTACGAGGGCTACCACAAGATCAGCCACCCCACACCGCTCAACTCCCCGATGGTGGCCGTCGCAATCCTGGTGGTGGCAATCGGCTTGGAGAGCTACAGCTTTCGCACCGCGGTGGTGGAGTCCCGGCCACTCAAGGGCCGCGGAACGTGGTGGCAGTTCATTCGCCACTCGCGCAACCCCGAACTGCCGGTGGTGCTCCTGGAGGACACCGGCGCACTGCTCGGTCTGGTCTTCGCGCTCCTCGGCGTCGGGCTCACGGTTCTGACCGGGAACCCGATCTGGGACGGTATCGGCACCGCGTTGATCGGCGCCCTGCTCGCTGTCATCGCCGTCATCCTGATGATTGAGATGCACAGCCTGCTGATCGGTGAGGGCGCCACCGCCCCGGAGTTGGCGGCCATCTCCGACGCTCTGGCGGGAACCGAACTCGTTGACCGGGTGATCCACCTTCGCACCCAGTACCTCGGCCCCGAGGAGATGCTCGTCGGCGCCAAGATCGCACTGGCGCCCGGCACGGATCTGGCCACGGTGGCCGCCGCCATCGACTCCGCGGAGGCCGCGGTGCGGGCAGCGGTGCCTGCGGCCACCGTCATCTACCTGGAACCGGATCTCGACCGCACGCCGGTGCGGTAGGCCGTCGTGACCCGTCCGCGCGAGGTGTTGCGCGATTGCGTGCTCGACGCCATGCGTGAGGAACTGCTGACCAAGGACTGGGCCGCGGTCACGTTGGCCGATATCGCCCACAGCGCGGGCGTCAGCCGGCAGAGCATCTACAACGAATTCGGCTCCCGGCAGGGTCTGGCCCAGGGGTACGCGCTGCGGTTGGCCGACCGATTGGTGGATGCGGTCAGTGGCGCGATTGAGGGCAATATTGGTGACGTCCACGCGGCGTTCCTGTCTGGTTTCCGATCATTCTTCGCTGACTCGGCCGCCGACCCGTTGGTGATCTCGATGCTGAGTGGGGCGGCCAAACCTGATCTGCTGCAGATCATCACCGTCGACAGCGGTCCGATCATCACGCATTGCAGCCGCCGGCTGGCCGATGCGTTCTTGGACAGCTGGGTGGACGCCGAAGCGGCCGACGCCGGCGTGTTGGCCCGGGCGATCGTGCGGCTGGCCATCAGCTACGTATCCATGCCGCCGGAGGCCGACCACGACGTGGCCGCCGACCTGGCGCGGTTGATGACGCCGTTCGCCGAGCGATACGGGGCCGCTGAACCGATCTGAGCAGGGTCGGGTTAACGTATGCGCCATGACGCTCACCGCCGACTTCCGCAATGGAATCGACTTCAAAGTCGCCGACCTCGAACTGGCCGAATACGGCCGCAAGGAGATCCGGCTCGCCGAACATGAGATGCCGGGCCTGATGGCGCTGCGCCGCGAGTACGCCGACGTGCTGCCACTTAAGGGCGCGCGAGTATCCGGCTCGCTGCATATGACGGTGCAGACCGCGGTACTCATCGAGACACTGGTCTCCCTCGGCGCCGAAGTGCGCTGGGCCTCGTGCAACATCTTCTCCACCCAGGACCACGCCGCCGCGGCGACGGTCGTGGGACCCAATGGCACGCCCGAGGAGCCCCTCGGTGTCCCGATCTTCGCCTGGAAGGGCGAAAGTCTCGAGGAGTACTGGTGGGCTGCCGAACAGATGCTCACCTGGCCTTCCAAAGATGGCGTCCCGGCGCCGGCCAACATGATTCTCGACGACGGCGGCGACGCCACCATGCTGGTGCTGCGCGGCGCGCAGTTCGAGAAGGCCGGCGTCGTTCCTCCGGGCGAGGAGGACGACTCCACCGAGTACAAGGTATTCCTCGATCTGCTGCGCGAGAGCTTCAAGGCTGACGCGAATAAGTGGACGCACATCGCTGACGCCATCAAGGGTGTCACCGAGGAGACCACCACCGGTGTGTTGCGGCTCTATCAGTTCGCCGCAGCCGGCGAGTTGACCTTCCCGGCCATCAATGTCAACGACTCGGTGACCAAGAGCAAGTTCGATAACAAGTACGGCACCCGGCACTCGCTCATCGACGGCATCAACCGCGGCACCGACGTGCTGATCGGTGGCAAGGCCGCACTGGTCTGCGGCTACGGCGATGTCGGCAAGGGCAGCGCCGAGGCACTCAAGGCTCAGGGCGCCCGCGTCGCGGTCACCGAGGTCGACCCGATTAACGCCCTGCAGGCGATGATGGACGGATTCGAGGTCAAGACCGTCGAGCAGGCCATCGGCTGGGCCGACATCGTGATCACCTCGACCGGGAACAAGGACATCATCACCCTCGACCACATGCGGGCCATGAAGGACAAGGCGATCCTGGGCAACATCGGCCACTTCGACAATGAGATCGACATGGCCCGCCTTGAGCGCGATCCGGCGATCCGGCGGATCAACATCAAGCCACAGGTCGATGAATTCGTCTTCCCGGACGGCCATTCCATCATCGTGCTGAGCGAGGGCCGGCTGCTCAATCTCGGCAACGCCACCGGCCACCCCTCGTTCGTGATGAGCAACAGCTTCTCCAATCAGGTGATCGCGCAGATCGAGCTGTGGACCAAGAACGACGAGTACGACAACGAGGTCTACCGGCTGCCCAAGCACCTTGACGAGAAGGTCGCCAAGATCCACGTCGAGGCGCTCGGCGGCACGCTGACCAAACTCACCAAGGATCAGGCCGAGTACATCGGCGTCGACGTCGACGGCCCGTACAAGCCGGAGCACTACCGGTACTGACCGTGCAGCTTCACAGCGGCGGTAGCGACCTGGAGACGATCGTCTTCGAACGGCGCAGTATCCGCGGGTATTCCACCCAGCCCGTGCCACGCGAGGTGATCGAGGACGTCATCAGGATCGCCCAGCGCGCGCCGTCGTCGATGAATACCCAGCCGTGGCATTTCCATGTGCTCACCGGTGAGCCCCTTGAGCGGGTTCGCCGGGGCAACACCGAGAAAATGGTGTCGGGCTCGGCCGTCGACCGCGAGATCACGCTGAACCACGGATACGAGGGTGCGCATCGTGATCGCCAGGTTGAGATCGCGGTTCAACTGTTCGAGGCCATGGGTATCTCTCGCGATGACAAGGCCCGTCGCCAGGACTGGGTGATGCGCGGTTTCCGGCAGTTCGACGCTCCTGTCTCCGTCGTAATCACCGTCGACAAGGAATTGGCAAACGATACGATCGCCCACTTCGACTGTGGCGCAGTCACTTACGGCCTCGTGCTTGCGGCGTGGTCGAAAGGACTCGGCACCGTGATCAACGGCCAGGGCATCATGCAGTCATCGGTGGTGCGCGAAAATGCGAACATTCCCGGTGACCAGGTCATCATGACCTGCGTCGCGATGGGCTTCCCGGATGAGGATTTCGTCGCCAACCACGTGCAGTCGCGTCGTGCCCCCGGCGATGCGGTGGCGTCGTTTATCGGATTCGACTAGCGGCGGCGGTGGAAGTGCTCATCGTGATCGAGGGCCTTGACGGGGCGGGCAAGCGCACGCTGACCGAGGGCCTGTCGCAGGCATTGCGCGGCGCCGGACGGTCGGTCACCACGCTGGCGTTCCCGCGCTACGGTCAGTCGATCACCGCCGACCTGGCCAGCGAGGCACTGCACGGCCGGCACGGGGACCTGCCGGACTCGGTCTACGCGATGGCCGTACTGTTCGCCCTCGATCGGGCCGCAGCCAAGCAGCAGATCGCCACGCTGCACCGGGACCACGACGTCGTCATCCTGGACCGCTACGTCGCCTCCAATGCCGCCTACAGTGCCGCCCGCCTGCACCAGGACGCCGACGGTGAGATGGTCTCGTGGATAGGCGAACTCGAGTACTCCCGGCTCGGGCTGCCGGCGCCGGATCGCCAGATTCTGCTCGACGTGCCGGTGGAATTGGCCGCCCGGCGAGCGCAGCGCCGGGAAGGGCTGGAAGCCGACCGTGCCCGCGACGCCTACGAACGCGACGCCGGCCTGCAGCAGCGCACCGGGGCGGTCTATGCCGGCCTCGCCGCCGCACACTGGTACGGGCCGTGGTCGGTGGCCGGGCCGGACGTCGACCCCGCGGAGCTGGCCGCCGCGCTGGGCGATTAGCCGGGTTACTGCCGCAACATGCGGTGTGGGAGACGGGGATAATCGCGATTCGGTGACACGATGGTTCCCATGAGGCAACGGATTCTGGTCGTTGACGACGACCCCTCGCTGGCTGAGATGCTCACCATCGTGCTGCGCAATGAGGGCTTCGAGACCGCGGTGGTCGCCGACGGCTCGCAGGCCCTGACCGCGGTGCGTGAACTGCGACCCGACCTGGTGCTGCTGGATCTCATGCTGCCCGGGATGAACGGCATCGACGTCTGCCGGGTGCTGCGTTCGGACTCCGGCGTGCCGATCGTGATGTTGACGGCCAAGACCGACACCGTCGACGTGGTGCTGGGGCTGGAGTCCGGCGCCGACGACTACATCATGAAGCCGTTCAAGCCCAAGGAACTCGTTGCCCGGGTTCGCGCACGGCTGCGGCGCAACGATGACGAGCCCGCCGAGATGCTGTCCATCGCCGATATCGAGATCGATGTGCCCGCCCACAAGGTCACCCGCGAGGGTGAACAGGTCTCGCTGACTCCGTTGGAGTTCGATCTGCTGGTGGCGTTGGCGCGCAAACCGCGGCAGGTGTTTACTCGAGAGGTGCTGCTCGAACAGGTCTGGGGCTACCGGCACCCCGCCGATACCCGTCTGGTCAACGTGCATGTCCAGCGGTTACGGGCCAAGGTCGAGCGGGACCCGGAGAATCCTCAGGTGGTCCTGACCGTTCGAGGAGTGGGTTACAAGGCCGGACCGCCGTGACCCGGCCGGGCCACGGCGCAGCGGAGGAGCCGCGGCCGTGACCCCGGCCTCGAAGCGGCGCTTTCGCGGTCCGCGGGGGCGTTCGGGACCCGTCGTGCGGGGCACGAGTGCGCTGAGTCGCTCGCTGGCGATGATCTGGCGCCGCTCGCTGCAGTTGCGGGTGGTGGTTCTGACCCTGGGCCTGTCGGCAGTGGTCATCGTAATTCTCGGCTTCGTACTGACCAGCCAGATCACCAACCGGGTGCTTGACGTCAAGGTCCGCGCTGCCACCGAGGAGGTCGACCGCGCCCGCGGTACCGTCAGTGGGATCGTCAGTGGTGAAGAGGCCCGGTCCCTGGACAGCAGCCTGCAACTGGCCCGAACAACGTTGATCTCCAAAACCGGCCAGACCTCCGGAGTCGGCTTGGCGGGCACGTTCGATGCTGTGCTGATCGTCCCGGGCGACGGGCCACGGGAGGCCACCGCGGCCGGCCCGGTTGATCAGATTCCGCGCTCACTGCGCGAGTTCGTTAAGGCCGGGCAGGTCAGTTATCAGTACGCGGCCGTACGCACCGAGGGCTACTCCGGGCCGGCTCTGCTGATCGGCACACCCGCACCGTCGCGAATCACGAACCTGGAGCTATATCTGATCTTCCCGCTCACCGGCGAGCAGAGCACCATCACGCTGGTGCGCGGAACCATTGCCACCGGCGGCCTGGTGCTGTTGCTGCTGCTGGCCGGTATCGCGCTGCTGGTGTCGCGGCAGGTGGTGTTGCCGGTACGGTCGGCATCTCGGATCGCCGAACGGTTCGCCGAAGGCCACCTCTCCGAGCGGATGCCGATACGCGGTGAGGACGATATGGCCCGGCTGGCCGTGTCGTTCAACGATATGGCCGAAAGTCTGCAGCGTCAGATCAACACCCTGGAGGAGTTCGGAAACCTGCAGCGGCGGTTCACCTCCGACGTCAGCCATGAATTGCGGACGCCGCTGACCACGGTGCGGATGGCCGCCGACCTGATCTACGAGAACAGCGAAGATCTCGATCCGGCGCTGCGCCGTTCGACAGAACTGTTGGTCAGTGAGTTGGACCGGTTCGAGACGCTGCTTAACGATCTGCTGGAGATCTCCCGTCACGACGCCGGCGTGGCGGAACTGTCCGTCGAGGCGGTCGATCTGCGCACCACGGTCAACCGGGCGCTGGGAAATGTCGGGCACCTGGCCGCCGAGGGCAGTATCGAACTACTCGTCGACATGCCCGACGAAGCGATCATCGCCGAGGTGGATCCGCGTCGCGTCGAACGCATCCTGCGAAACCTCATCGCCAACGCCATCGATCACGCCGAACACAAACCGGTGCTGATCAAGATGGCTGCCGATGAGGACACCGTCGCGGTCACCGTCCGCGACCACGGGGTGGGCCTGCGTCCGGGCGAGGAGAAGTTGGTGTTCAGCCGGTTCTGGCGTTCGGATCCCTCCCGGGTGCGACGTTCCGGTGGCACCGGCCTGGGTCTGGCGATCAGCATCGAGGACGCCCGGCTGCATCAGGGTCGGCTGGAGGCCTGGGGCGAGCCGGCCAAGGGTGCGTGCTTCCGGCTGACCCTGCCGCTGACGCGCGGACACAAGGTCACCACCAGTCCGCTACCCATGAAACCCGTTACGGCAGAACGCCAACGGGAATCCGCCGGGGAACTGGTGTGAGGAATCGGCTGCTGACCGCGCTGCTGGTCGGCGCGATCACGCTGCTGCCGGGGTGTGCGGGCGTACCGGATTCCTCTGCGCCACAGGCGATCGGGACTGTCGAGCGGCCGGCGCCCAAGAAACTGCCCGAGCCGAACTCCAGTATGGATCCCGACCAGACTCTCCGGGAGTTCATCAAAGCCACCGCCGATCCCGCCAACCGCCATCTGGCGGCGCGGCAGTTCCTCACCGAATCGGCATCCAAGGATTGGGACGACCAGGGCAGCGCGCTGCTCATCGACAAGGTGGTGTTCACCGAAACCCGTTCTCTGGACACGGTTTCGGTGACCATGGCGGCCGATATCCTCGGATCACTGTCCGACATCGGCGTCTTCGAGACCGGTGAGGGACAGTTGCCCGACCCCGGGCCCATCGAATTGGTGCGGACACCCAACGGGTGGCGGATCAACCGCCTGCCCAATGGTGTGTTCCTGGATTGGCAGCAGTTCCAGTCGGCTTACAAACGAAGCACCCTGTACTTCATCGATCCCACCGGCACCACCGTCGTGCCCGACCCCCGCTACCTGGCTGTGTCCGACCCGGATCTGTTGGCCACCGAACTGGTCACCAAGCTGATTGCGGGACCGCGGCCGGAGATGGCCGACGCGGTGCGCAACCTGTTGGGTCCGCCGTTGAAATTACGCGGTCCGGTCACCCGCGCCGACGGCGGCAAATCCGGTGTGGGTCGCGGCTACGGCGGCGCGCGCGTGGACCTGGAAAATCTCACCATCACTGATCCGAGTAGCCGGTTACTGCTTGCGGCGCAACTGATTTGGACTCTCGCACGCGCCGATATCACCGGTCCCTACCTGATCAGTGTTGACGGAACCGCGCTCGACGACCGATTTGTCGACGGCTGGAAGACCACCGACGTCGCCGCTACCGACCCCGGTGCCGCAGACGGCGCAACAGCCGGCGTACACGCGTTGATCGGCGGTTCACTGGTGGCGCTGGACGGGCAGGGTTCGGCGAAGGTGCAGGGTTCCTTCGGCACGATGGGCGATCAGCGCGCGGCCGCCTTCTCCCGCGACGGGCGTGACGTGGCCGCTGTCGTCGCCGCGCCAGACGCCGGGGAATCGCTGTGGATCGGACCCAACGGCGGACAGGCGGTGCGGGCCACCGACGGCCGGACCCTGACCAGGCCGTCGTGGGCACTCGATGACGCGGTCTGGGTGGCCGTCGACGGCAACAGTGTGGTGCGGGTGGTCCGGGGCGAAGCCGCCGACGAACCCGCCCGCATCCCGGTGGATTCGGCCGCGGTCACCTCCCGGTTCCCGGGTTCGATTGCCGAACTGCAGCTCTCCCGGGACGGCACCCGGGTGGCGATGGTGATCGACGGTGAAGTGGTACTGGCGGGTGTCCAGCAGACGCCGGGCGGTGAGGTCGCGCTGACCTATCCCCGCCGGATCGGATTCGGTCTCGGGAATTCGGTCGTCGCGCTGTCCTGGCGTACCGGTGACGATCTGGTGGTCACCCGCCGCGATCCCGCTCACCCGGTGTCCTACGTCAACCTCGACGGGGTGAACTCCGACGGCCCGAGCGCCAACCTGGTGATGCCGGTGGCCACGGTTGCGGCCAATCCCGCGGCGGTCTACGTGGCCGACGCCCGCGGCGTTCTCCAACTGCTCAGCACCAGCGCCACCAACGGCCAGACCTGGTCGGAACTGCGCGCCTTCATGGTGCCCGGCGCGGTGCCTGTGCTGCCGGGTTAGACCTGTCACACCCGGCCTGCAGACTTCTTGAATGCTCAACCACGCCGTGCTCGACCTGATCCTGCCGTTGGAATGTGGCGGCTGCGGGGCACCGTCGACCCGGTGGTGTGCGGTCTGCGCGGCAGCACTGGCCGTGCGCTGTGACGAGCCGCACGTCGTCTCCACCCGCATCGATCCCGGCGTCCCGGTTTTCGCCCTCGGCCGCTACGCCGGCGCGCGGCGCAACGCGATCGTCGCACTGAAGGAACACGGCCGCCGCGACCTGGCCGCGCCGCTGTCGGCGGCACTGGCCACGGGCATCCACCGCCTGCTGACCTGGGGCGTCGTTGCCGCGCCGCTGTCGGTGGTGCCGGCCCCGACCCGCCGGTCGGCCGCCCGCCGCCGCGGTGGCGACCCGGTCACCCGTATCGCAACGGCCGCCGCAGGTCCGGCTGTCACCGTCGCACCTGTGTTGCGGACCGCCGGAGGTGTCCGCGACTCGGTGGGTCTGAGCAGCGCGGCGCGGCAACGCAATATCGCCGGCCGGGTGCGGCTGTTGGCCGTGCCGTCGGGGGAGGTGCTGGTGGTCGACGACATTGTCACCACCGGGGCCACCGCCGCCGAGGCGGTTCGGGTGCTGGCTGCCGGTGGTGCCCGAGTGACGGCTGTGCTGGCGTTGGCACAGGTGTGACCGTGCTGTTGTCAAACACGGCGCGGTAAAGGGTGGCAGTGCCCACCGACTGCGACTACCGTCGCGGATAACCGTTACACCCACCGTGTAGGAGGTGATTTCTAAGACCTCTGGCGCCGTCGGGTGCGATTTTCGCCAACCGTGTGCGGCGCAGCTATCCATGACAGGCCGCGTGAGCACCGTGCGTGCGAACCCGTAACAGAATCGAGTTGCCAAGTATGTCAACACAATCCGCCCATTCCTCTCAGTTCACCGCCGAAGATGACCGCTCCGAACCCGTGCCCAACGCCCACGTTCAGGTGACCGGCCGCAATGTGGAGGTTCCCGACCACTACCGCGTCTATGTGGGGCAGAAGCTCGTTCGCGCCGAACGCATCGACAACACGATCCGCCGCTTCGACGTCGAGCTTTCCCATGAGCGCAACCGGCGACAGCGCAAGAATTGCCAGCACGTCGAGATCACCGCATACGGCGATGGGCCGGTGGTACGCGGCGAGGGCTGCGCGGATAGCTTCTACGGCGCCTTCGAGGCCGCCGTCCACAAACTCGAGGGCCGGCTGCGTCGCGGCAAGGACCGTCGCAAGGTGCATTACGGGGACAAGACCCCGGTCTCGGTTCGCCAGGGCGCCGTCGCGATGTTGCCGGTCGAACTCGCCGAGGCTTTCACGCCGAGCCCGGCCGGGCCGGTCCTGGACCAGACCATCGACCAGATCGCCGCCGAGGAGCATGAACCGGGCCGGATCGTGCGGGTCAAGGAGCATCCAGCCGAGCCGATGGCGGTCGACGACGCGCTCTACGAGATGGAACTGGTCGGGCACGACTTCTTCCTGTTCCACGATAAGGAGACCGACCGTCCCACGGTGGTCTACCGGCGGCACGCCTATGACTACGGATTGATCCGACTGGCCTGAGGAGGCCATATCGCCGCGTCGCCTAGGATGGAGGACGCTCAAGCCCCCTATCCACAGGGGATGCCTCCTATCTCTCAGGGGAAAATGTGCTGTCGAAGTTGCTGCGCCTCGGTGAAGGTCGCATGGTCAAGCGCCTGCGGGGGGTGGCTGACTATGTCAACACCCTGTCCGATGACGTAGAGAAGCTCACTGACGCTGAACTGCGGGCCAAGACCGACGAGTTCCGCGCTCGCGTTGCCGACGGCGCGAAACTCGACGACGTGCTGCCCGAGGCGTTCGCGGTGGCCCGCGAGGCGGCCTGGCGGGTGCTGTCCCAGCGCCACTTCGACGTCCAGGTCATGGGTGGGGCCGCACTGCACTTCGGCAATGTCGCTGAGATGAAGACCGGTGAGGGCAAGACCCTGACCTGTGTGCTGCCCGCCTACCTCAACGCCCTGGGCGGCAACGGGGTGCACGTCGTGACGGTCAACGACTATCTGGCCAAACGCGATAGCGAGTGGATGGGCCGGGTGCACCGCTTCCTCGGCCTCGAGGTCGGGGTGATCCTGTCCGGGCTCACCTCAGACGAACGCCGCGCGGCATATGCGGCCGACATCACCTACGGCACCAACAACGAGTTCGGCTTCGACTACCTGCGCGACAATATGGCGCACTCGCTGGAAGACCTCGTACAGCGCGGCCACAGCTACGCGATCGTCGACGAGGTCGACTCCATCCTCATCGACGAGGCGCGCACGCCGTTGATCATCTCCGGACCGGCCGACGGTGCCTCGCACTGGTACACCGAATTCGCTCGCTTGTCGCCGATGATGGAGAAGGACGTTCACTACGAGGTCGACATCCGCAAGCGCACCGTCGGCGTCCACGAGCTGGGTGTGGAGTTCGTCGAGGATCAGCTTGGTATCGACAACCTTTATGCGGCAGCGAATTCACCTCTGGTGAGCTACCTGAACAATTGTCTCAAGGCCAAGGAGTTGTTCTCGCGCGACAAGGACTACATCGTCCGCGACGGCGAGGTGATCATCGTCGACGAGTTCACCGGCCGCGTCCTGGTGGGCCGCCGCTACAACGAGGGCATGCACCAGGCCATCGAGGCCAAGGAGAAGGTGGAGATCAAGGCCGAGAACCAGACCCTGGCCACGATCACCCTGCAGAACTACTTCCGGCTCTACGACAAGCTGGCCGGCATGACCGGCACCGCCGAGACCGAGGCGGCCGAGTTGCATGAGATCTACAAACTCGGCGTGATTCAGATCCCGACGAACCGGTCGATGGTCCGCAGGGATCAGACCGATCTGATCTACAAGACCGAGGAAGCCAAGTACATCGCCGTCGTCGACGACATCTCCGAGCGCCACGAGGCCGGCCAACCGGTGCTCATCGGCACCACCAGCGTCGAGCGCTCGGAGTACCTGTCGCGACAGTTGGCCAAGCGCGGAGTGCCGCACAACGTGCTCAACGCCAAGTTCCACGAGCAGGAGGCCGCCATCGTGGCCGAGGCGGGCCGAAGCGGCGCCGTCACGGTGGCCACCAACATGGCCGGTCGCGGCACCGACGTGGTGCTCGGCGGCAACGTCGACTTCCTGCTCGATCTACGCCTGCGCGATCGCGGTCTGGATCCGGTCGAGACGCCCGACGAGTACGAGACCGCCTGGCACGAGGAACTGCCCACGGTCAAGGCCGAGGCAACCGCGGAGGCCGAGGATGTCGTCGCCGCCGGCGGCCTGTACGTGCTGGGCACCGAGCGGCACGAGTCCCGCCGTATCGACAACCAGTTGCGCGGGCGTTCCGGCCGTCAGGGCGACCCGGGTGAGTCCCGGTTTTACCTGTCGCTGGGTGATGAACTCATGAAGCGGTTCAACGGCGCGACCCTGGAATCCCTGCTGACGCGCCTGAACCTGCCCGACGATGTGCCGATCGAGGCCAAGATGGTCACCCGGGCGATCAAGAGTGCGCAGACCCAGGTCGAGCAGCAGAACTTCGAGATCCGCAAGAACGTGCTCAAGTACGACGAGGTGATGAATCAGCAGCGCAAGGTCATCTACGAGGAGCGCCGTCGGATCCTCGAAGGTGAGGATCTGGCCCAGCAGTCCCATGACATGCTGGTCGACGTCGTCACCGCGTACGTCAACGGCGCCACCGCCGAGGGTTATGCCGAGGACTGGGACCTCGAAGCGCTGTGGGGAGCCCTGCGCACGCTCTACCCGGTGGGTATCGACCATCATGAGCTGATCGACTCCGAAGCGGTCGGCGAAGCCGGCGAACTGAGCCGCGAAGAACTGCTCGATCTGCTCATCGCCGACGCCGAAAAGGCCTATGCCAACCGGGAATCCGAGATCGAGGCGATGGCGGGCCCGGATGCGATGCGGCAACTCGAGCGCAATGTTCTGCTCAATGTGCTGGACCGCAAGTGGCGCGAGCACCTCTACGAGATGGACTACCTCAAGGAGGGCATCGGACTGCGTGCGATGGCCCAGCGCGACCCGCTGGTGGAGTACCAGCGCGAGGGTTACGACATGTTCATCGGCATGCTCGACGGGCTCAAGGAGGAGTCGGTCGGCTTCTTGTTCAACGTCCAGGTTGAGGCTGCCCCACAGGCTCCCGTCGTGGCGGCGCAGGCCATGCCGGAAGGTTTGCGGGCGGAAGGGCTGCGCGCGAAGGGCCTGACGGACGAGGCGGCCCGGCAGTTGACCTACGTCGGACCGTCCGAGGACGGTGACGCCGAGATCCAGCAGCATGACGCGGCGGCACCCGGTGCGGTCAGTCGCAAGGATCGCCGGCAGGCCAAGCGCGCGGAGTCCAAGGAACGCAAGCTGCTTCGCCGGGGTTAGATCAGGTCCAGGAGTGCGTCAACCCAGATGCAGGGCGACCACTAGCCAGCGCGAGCCGGTCGGCGTCATGACCTGCTCGATGCGGCAGGCGATCGCATAGGCGCGTTGGCCGCGGGTGTAGCACGCGGCGGCCTCGGCGGCGGTGCCGTCGGCCCGGGTCACCTGAGCCCGCACCCGGCGTAGCTGTGCGGCCTGTTGAGGTTCCCAGCCGGCATATGCCGACAGCAGTGAGTCCACCAGGCCGGCTGCCAGTAGCGGCCGCAACTGCGCTAGCGGCCGCCGGCGGTCGATGACCTCCAGTACCCGCCGAAGCGCCGCATCGGCGAAGGCAGCCGCGGCTCGTGCCCGGCCGTCGTCCTCGGGGGTCGGTGGCGGCTGCGGTCGCGGGGCGGGGCGGGCCCGGCGACCGGCAGCCGGGGGCAGCTCCGGTGGGCCGCCGAACGCCGGCGGCTCATAATCGGCGACAGGCGAGACCGTGCGGGCGCAGCCAGCGGTTCGGGCAGCGGTCTGTAAAGCGTTGGTGGACAACGGACACTCTCCACTGATCGGACGGATCGGGCCGGTCGCTGGAGAGTGGCAGACCCGTAATTGATGGTGACCCTGCGATTGATGATGACCCATTCCGGCGTCGGCGGGTATTCACGGTTACCGTTGCCCTGTGACCCGGCTGTCGACATCGGATTCGGCGTTCTTTCACCAGGAGAACACCGCG
>JBAXIR010000048.1:0-15945 GCA_037138275.1 Mycobacteriaceae bacterium
CGCGCGCAGTACCTCAGCGCCCGCCGAGGTTGATGTAGTCGCGTTCGCCGTAACCGGTGTAGATCTGCCGCGGCCGGCCGATCTTGTTCGGCTCGGTGTGCATCTCGCGCCAGTGCGCGATCCAGCCCGGTAGCCGACCGATCGCGAACAGCACGGTGAACATGCGGGTGGGGAAGCCGATCGCTCGGTAGATCAGGCCGGTGTAAAAGTCGACGTTCGGGTAGAGCTTGCGCTCCACGAAGTAGTCGTCAGTGAGCGCAGCCTCCTCGAGCGCCAAGGCGATGTTGAGCAGTTCGTCGTCGCCGCCGAGCCTGCCGAGAATCTTGTCAGCCTGCTCCTTGACGATGCGCGCCCGCGGATCGTAATTCTTGTACACCCGGTGCCCGAAGCCCATCAGCTTCACGCCGTCCTCGCGGTCCTTGACCTTGCGTACAAACTCTTGAACGTGGCCGCCTTCGGCTCGGATCGTCTCCAACATTTCCAGCACCGACTGGTTGGCCCCGCCGTGCAGGGGCCCCCACAACGCGTTGATACCACCGGAGATCGAGGTGAACAGATTCGCCTGGGAGGAGCCGACCAGCCGCACCGTCGACGTTGAGCAGTTCTGCTCGTGATCGGCGTGCAGGATCAGCAGCATGTCGAGTGCTTTGACGACCTCTGGATCGCAAAAATAGGGCTCGGCGGGCAGACCGAACGTCATCCGCAGGAAGTTCTCCACCAGGCTCAGAGTGTTGTCCGGATACAGGAAGGGCTGGCCGACCGATTTCTTGTAGGCGTAGGCGGCGATGGTGGGCAGCTTGGCCAGCAACCGGATCGTGGACAGTTCCACCTGGTCGTGGTCCAGGGGGTCCAGCGAGTCCTGGTAGTAGGCGCTCAGAGCGTTGACGGCGCTGGACAGCACCGGCATCGGGTGGGCGTTGCGGGGGAAGCCGTCGAAGAACCGCTTGAGATCTTCGTGCAGCATCGTGTGCCGCTGAATCTGGGTGGTGAAATGCTCAAGTTGGCCGGGAGTCGGAAGCTCGCCGTAGATGAGCAGATAGCTCACCTCGATGAAGGTCGACTTCTCCGCCAGCTGATCGATCGGGTAGCCGCGGTAGCGCAGGATGCCGGCGTCGCCGTCGATGTAGGTGATGGCGCTCTTGGTCGACGCAGTATTGACGAATCCCTGATCGAAGGTGGTGTAACCCGTTTCGGCCAGCAGCGGCCCCAGTGCGATCCCGTCCGAACCCTCGGTGGCGTGGACGATGTCCAGGTCCAGTTCCCCGCCGGGATAACGGAGCGTGGCGGTCTCGTCTGTAGCAGCCACATCCACCCCTTCTCGCGCATTCGACGGCGTCGGTCGATCCGTCCCTCGGATGAACCTAGTCGACGTAGTCCCGGCCTGCCTTATCGGGGCAGATCCAGGGGATACCAGGGCTGCCAGAGCTGGGCGAAAATCCCATACGTCGACTCGATCCGGTCGCTGACGCGGCCGGGATCGCTGACATCGATGCCCGGGCTGCCGCAGGCGACCGCCATCAGGACCGCCCAGGTGTCGAACAGAATCCGAATTGCCGGGTGCTGCGCGGTCACTCCCATCCGGGTTGCCATCGCCTGAATCACCGCGTCGGTTGGCCCCCCTTCCGGCCGGAACGTGAAAGCAGCCAGGCTCAGCATGGGTGAGCTGTTGACGATTTGCAGAAAACCTCGGACCCGGTCGAAAGACATCGCCCCGGGCTCGCCTCGCTCGGCGGCCCGGAATACCTCGACGTGAGCGCGCACCAGCGCATCATGTTCGGTAATGTCATCCGGCTGGGCGGCCAGGGCCGCGGCCACATGCTCGGCGGTCTCCTCGATCAGCGCACCGATAACTGCTTCTTTACTGGGGAAGTAACGGCTAAATGTTCGCGGCGAAACCTCGGCAGCACCGGCGATCTGGTCCACGGTGGTGTTCTCGTACCCCTGCTGGGCGCACAGCTTGGCCGCTACGCCGACGATCGCGGCGCGCGTGCGTTGCTTCTTGAGTTCACGCAGCCCTAGGACTGCTTCCCCCCCGTGGTCGGGCATAGTGCCGATAGTAGGCGTGGTTGGCGGACAGTGCGCGTGCGGAGCGGTCAGGGCGGGCCCGCGGTAACCGGGCGATACCGCAGAAAGACCGGCGCAGCCAGTACGGCGAGAAGCACACCGATTACCACAAGCACTCCCCCGCCGGTAGCGGCCACCGTCGTGCCGACCGCCGCCGCAGCGGCTCCGTGCACCACATCGGCCAGCCGTGGGCCGCCGCCAACCACGACGATGAACACTCCCTGCAACCGACCGCGAAGATCATCTGAGGCGGCCTCCTGCAGGATCGTTGAACGAAAAGCCGCCGAGACCATATCGGCGGCTCCGCCTAAAGCCAGGAATCCCAACGCAATCCACAACATCGAACCGGGGCGGCCATCGGCCGCACCACCGGCCAATCCGAAGCCCACGATCGACAAGCCCCACACGACGATAGCGACGACGACCGCCAGTCCCTGGCGGCGAATCCTGGGGAACCATCCGGAGAACACCCCACCGACGACCGCTCCGCCGGAGATCGCCGCGGCCAGCAACGCCATGGTGGTGCCGCCGTCGATCGGTCCGCCAAAATTCTCATGCGCCATCTGGGGGAACAGGGCACGCGGCATGCCGAACACCATCGCGATGATGTCCACGACGAACGACATCAGCACCACCTTGGTGCCGGCCAGATAGCGGAAGCCCTCCAGCACGGCACCGAAACCCCACCGCGATTGCCCCTGCGCCGCAATGGATTCGGTGGCCGGCATAGGCGCCAACCGCAATGTGGCCACAATCGGTACCAGACAGGTCACGGCATCGATCAGATAGAGCGTCGGCAGGTCCACCCACCGCAGCAGGATGCCGGCCAGCAGAGGGCCCGCGATCGCGCCGAACTGTTGCACGGTCATGTTCAGCGAGTTCGCGGCGGGCAGTTGCTCGATCGGCAACATCCGCGGGATCGCCGCGCCCCGGGTGGGCCAGTTCACCGCGTAGAACGCCTGTTGCACAGCGAGCAGCAATAGCACGGCCCAGACGTTGTTGAGTCGCAGTGCGGCCTGCAACCACAGCAGCACCGAAGCCGCCGCCAGTCCGCACGACGTGATGATCAGTAGCTTGCGGCGATCCATCGCATCGGCCCAGGCACCGCCCAGCAGGCCGAACACGATCAGCGGTACCAGAGCGAACAGTCCGGCCAGTCCGACATAGGCGGAATTTCGAGTCAGCACGTACAACTGGACCGGCACGGCGAAGATCGTGAGATTGCCCCCGATCACCGTGACGATGCCGGCCAGCCACAGCCGTCGGAAGTCCGGGGTGCGCAGGGGCGTGGTGTCGGCGAACAACCGCCGACGCGAACCGGCGTCCGGCGCACTCACCTATCAGGGTTGCAGACGTTCGATACGGGCCGCCCCGCCGTCGGTATCCGGTGTGACACGAATCCGGTTGTGAATGCGGTTCTCTCGGCCCTGCCAGAACTCGATCACCTCGGCGGCGATTCGGTAGCCACCCCAGTGCGGCGGAACCGGAACCTGCTCGAATTCAGCGAACCGCATAGTCACCTCGGCCAGCTGCGCCAACAGTTCGGTACGTGATCCGATCAGCCGGGACTGCGCCGAGGCCCACGCGCCCAGTTGCGATCCACGCGGACGGCGCGTCCAGTACTCGGCGGTCTCTTCGGCACTGACCCTGGTGACCGCGCCGCGGACGTGCAGCTGCCGACCCAGTCCGTACCACGGGAAGGTCACCGATGCATACGGCGTGACGACCAGATCGGCACCCTTGGCCGAGTCGTAGTTGGTGTAGAACGTGACACCATCGGTATCGACGTTCTTGCACAGGACGGTGCGGGTAACCGGCCGGCCGGCCTCGACGGTGGCCAGGACCATCGCATTGGGCTCGGCGATTCCGGCCTCGGCAGCTTCGTCGATCCACTTGTGCAGCAGGGAAAGCCAGCCGTCGGCCAGCCAGTCGACGTCCAGGTCGATACTGCCGTCCTTCTCCGGTGATCCGTACTCCACCCGCATACCCGCGAGGCGATGCGCGGACTGCCGCGCTTCTCGGTCAACCACGGCATCACCGTACGCCCGTCCGGACCATTGACCGGTCACGAGGGGTGGGAGAAACGGCACATGTCTGCGCTGCCGCATGGCTTCGGCCCCGGCCTCGAAGGCGTGGTGGCTTTCACCACCGAGATGGCCGAACCCGACCGCGGCGGCGGAGCACTGCGCTACCGCGCGACTGATCATTCGTCGCACCGGCGGCGGAGAACATATCCACCACGGAAGTGAACTTCACCCGCGGACGGCCGGTGGCCGCGCCGCGAGCAATCTCGGCGGCGTCGATGGCGTGCCACCCGGCGGAGTCCACGGCTTGCGGTTGCCGGGCGCGAACCAACCTGTCCAGTTCCGCCCGATCCGCCCGAGGAGTGTCCAACCGATCGGCGTTGTAATCGTCGACGAGTGCCGCGACGGTCTGCATGGCGCACGATTTATTGGTGCCGATGAAGCCCGTCGGGCCGCGTTTGATCCAACCCGCGACATACGCGCCGACCACCGGCAGGCCGGTATCGGGGTCGACGACGCGACCCGCCGTGTTGGGCACCACCGCGGCGGCGTCGTCGAACGGCAGACCAGGTACCGGCGCGCCCCGGTATCCGGTCGAGGTGAGCAGCAACCCGGCGTCGAGCACAGTCGTCGCGGTGGTGCCCGTTCGGATGAACTCAATGCCACGAATCCGGTCCGTGCCCACGATCCGATGCGGAGTGAGCCGATAGGCCAATCGGATCCGCCTTCCGGTCACCGGCGCCTGCGCGTCGGGAAGCCGGGAAAGGATTTTCAACTTGGCCGCGGTCACGGGATCGCTCACCCTCTCTAGATCGCGGTCAACCAGGGCGCGGTCAGCGGCATCGAGAACAACGTCCACCTTGGAAGTCAGTCCGATGAGCTCTGGCAGGGTGAATGCGGAGTTGACCGGATCACGGCGGGCGGCAATGACCACTTCGCGGATACCGGAGTTCCGCAACGCGTCCAGTGCGAGATCCGAGATGTCAGTGCGGGCAAGGCTTTCCGGATCGGCAGTCAGTACCCGTGCCACGTCGAGTGCGACATTGCCGTTGCCGATGATCACCGCGCGCTGATCGTCGAGTTCGACCGCGGCTCCGGCGAACTTCGGATGACCGTTGATCCACGCCACCATGTCCGTCGCGCTACCGGTGCCCGGCATTCCGATGCCGCCGATATCGAGGCCGCGATCAACCGGAGCGCCGATGGCATAGAGAACCCCATGGTGATAATCCAACAACTCTTCGTGCGAAATATGTTTTCCGACTTCAACATTCAAGAAAAAATTGAAACCACTTTGGCGACTGATCCGGTCGAACAACCGGGTGATGGACTTGGTGTTCTGATGATCAGGGGCAACCCCCGCCCGCACCAGGCCGTACGGCGTGGGCAGCGTATCGAACATATTCACTCGCACGCCTCGCGCCGTGAGCAACTCATCAGCGGCATACATACCGGCCGGCCCGGATCCGACGATCGCCACCGTCAGCGCCGCCGCCCCACGTCGCACCCTGGGCGCAGGCAGCACCGGTGCCAGCTTGGTGGCGGGTGGCAGCTTCTCGTCCGGTCGGTCGGGATAGTGGGCGGCGTTGACGGCGATGAACGGCACCTGCTCGGCGCTCAGTCGGCTCACCGGACGGATCGCGTCCACCGGGCAGGCGCTCACGCAGGCACCGCAGTCCACGCACGCCACCGGGTCGATGTGCAACATCTCGGCGGTGGCGAATCCCGGTTCATCCGGGCTGGGGTGGATGCAGTTCACCGGGCACGCATAGACGCATGATGCATCGGCACAGCACGCCTGCGTGATGACGTGTGGCACGCAAACCTCAGGCGGTCATGGCGTGCCGGCGTTGCGGCTCGCTGCGGAATCGGCTTGGCGCACCGTCGATCTTGCACATCCGCCAGACCAGCTTTGCCGCCGGATTCATCAGGCCGGTGTCATGGCACAGCATGCGAACGTCGGCGAACATATCGCGCAGCAGCTGGCGAGACTCCGGCGCCCGGAAGAACAACTCTTTACGCACTCCGCGCGGGATGCCGAACTGACGGAAGAAACTGCGCGGCGGCACCATGATCGCCCGGCAAAACACCCGCATGATGATCGGTACATGCAGCGACAGCAAGAACCGCTGGCGGCCACTCAGCCGCGGCAGGCGCTTGCGTAAATACTCGTGGGCGAACGAGATGTGGCGGGCCTCCTCGGCCACGTGGATCGCCATCACACGCTCCATGATCGGGTGGATTTCCCGACCCTCACCACCTTCGCGCAATACATTCTTCTGGGTGTGGTCGATAGGTTCCTCACCGGCGAGCACACCGAAGAAGAACGGGATCGGCAGGGGTCCGGCAGCCAACGGGATCAACGGCGAAAGCCAGCGCAACAGCCGGGGCATCCCGGGTACATCAGCGCCGATGCGGTTCACCGTCTCCTGGAACATCATGGTGTGGTTGCACTCTTCAACCGACTCGTGCAGGAGGTAGCGGTACTCCGGGGATCCGTTCGGCACCCAGAACGAGTAGTTCATCAGTCCGCGAACCAGAATTGACTCGAATTGCAGGCCGACCTTGGCGACATTGGCCTGTCGCCACTGACCGATCTCGATCTGCCGTTCGATCGACTGCGCGAGGTACCACGGGTGCCGGCCCAACGGGTCGGTGGCGGGAAGGACCCAGCGTTCATCGCCGGGGGTGACCGCGAACTCCGGCGAGTCCCAATCGATGTCGGTGTAGGGGTTGAAGTTGCGCCGAACGGAGCCCTCGGAGAGCGTCGTCAGCAGGTCGACGTAGGCGACATCGTCGCGGACATCCATATTGCGGCGCCAGCGCCTGACCATCCGGGTTCTCGCCATGACCAGCCTCCCGTGAGGTTTACATATGAGCCTCTGATGTCCAAAACGGTACCGCGGTACCGGCCGGCTGTCCACACCCGGATTGGATTGCCCGGTCGGCTCGATTTCGGGACTCGGGGCACCAGATCCTAGGGTGAAGACATGGCTGACATCTCCCAGCTCACGATCCCCGCTGAGCTCAAACCCGTTGATGGCCGCTTCGGGTGCGGTCCGTCCAAGGTCCGCCCCGAGCAGTTGGTGGCGCTGAGCACCAGCGCCGCCGACCTGTTCGGCACCTCACACCGGCAGGCGCCGGTAAAGGACCTGGTGGGCCGGGTCCGCGGCGGGCTGCGCGAGTTGTTTTCCGTACCGGACGGCTACGAGGTGATCCTCGGCAACGGCGGGGCGACGGCGTTCTGGGACGCAGCGGCCTTCGGGCTGATCGATGCCAAGTCGCTGCACCTGACCTTCGGCGAGTTCAGCGCGAAGTTCGCCTCGGCAGTGGCGGCCAACCCGTTCGTCGGCGAGCCGATCATCATCTCCGCCGACGCCGGCAGCGCCCCGGCGCCGCAGGCCGATCCGTCAGTCGACGCCATCGCCTGGGCGCACAACGAGACCTCCACCGGGGTGGCGGTGGGCGTTACGCGACCCGCCGGATCGGAGAACGCACTGATCCTCATCGATGCCACCTCTGGAGCCGGCGGATTGCCGGTGAATATGGCCGATTGCGACACGTATTACTTTGCGCCCCAAAAGAGTTTCGCCAGCGACGGTGGTCTGTGGCTGGCCATCATGTCCCCGGCCGCTCTGGCCCGTGTCGAGATGATCGCCGCGTCTGGGCGCTGGGTGCCTGAATTCCTGTCACTACCGATCGCGGTGGACAACAGCCTGAAGAACCAGACCTACAACACTCCGGCCATCGGCACGCTGGTGTTGATGGCCGAGCAGGTCGACTGGATGCTGGGTAACGGCGGGCTGGACTGGGCGGTCAAGCGCACCGCCGACTCGTCATCTCGGTTGTATTCGTGGGCCGAGGCGTCGACGTATGCCACCCCGTTCGTGACCGACCCCGCGCTTCGATCCCAGGTGGTGGGCACCATCGACTTCAGCGACGAGGTCGACGCCGCGAGCGTGGCCAAGGTGCTGCGCGCCAACGGCATCGTCGACACCGAGCCGTACCGCAAGCTGGGCCGCAACCAACTGCGGGTGGCGATGTTTCCGGCGATCGATCCCGACGACGTGAGTGCCCTGACGCACTGCGTGGACTGGGTCGTCGAACACCTCTAGCCCCATCTGTAACAGCGGCGTGTCGCGATCTTTAAGTCAACCCACGCTGGGTTAGATTCCGCTGCAAAGGAGGTCGACATGCGGGAACTCACTCTCATCGGACTCGATGTCGACGGCAAGCACATCATCTGCGAAGGTGGCGACCCCGCCGACAAATTTCTGGTTCGGGTAGACGACCGCCTTCGCGCCGCTGTACGCGGCGACCGGACGGGACTCGGCCAGACCGCACGAGACAATGAGGTCAAAGGCGTGTTGCGTCCCAAGGATATTCAGGCCCGCATTCGAGCGGGCGCCTCTGTCGAAGAGGTCGCGGAAGCCGCCGGGGTTGATGTAACCAAGGTCGAGCGCTTCGCCCACCCGGTGCTACTGGAACGTCAGCGCGCCGCCGAATTGGCCACTGCCGCCCACCCTGTGTTGGCCGACGGGCCGGCGCCCGAGACGCTGCTGGAGACGATCAGTTCGTCGCTGGCCGAGCGCGGTTTGACCGCCGAGTCCACCGATTGGGACGCCTGGCGGACCGACGACGGCCGCTGGACGGTCCGGATGTGCTGGAAGGTGGGCCTGTCGGAGAACTTCGCGCATTTTCGGTTCACCCCGGGAGCGCACGGCGGCACCATCACCGCCATCGACGAGTCGGCCAGCGAGCTGATCGATCCGGACTTCGAACGTCCGCTGCGGCAGGTCCCGCCGGTGGCACAGCTGGAATTCGAGGAACTGCCCGGTGCCGCCGCGCCGGCCGCGGTCCCGGATGCTGAGCAGGCGCAGCGATCCGCCCCGCGTAACAAGCGCAAGCCCACCGTGCCGGCGTGGGAGGACGTCCTGCTCGGGGTGCGCTCCAGCGGCGAACGCTGACCTAACGCAACGCCAACGCCAGTAACGTTGACCAACCGACCGCCACCCCGACGGCCGCGCCGAGCACGAGCCACCGTCTGACCGGGACCCGCCGCCAGCCCCAGAGCGTTGGCGCCAGGCCGCCGACGGCCACCAGGTTCAATGCGATCGACACCACCGGGTTCACCCGGGTCATGCCGATACTCAAGACCACGATCGCGGCCGCGGTAACCGCCGCCACGAATGCGGAGACGGTCAGCCCGGTTCCCCAGGGCGTCGAATCGTCGGGCACCCGGTCAGGCTATCCGTCCGGGCCCGCCGCGCACCGGACTCTCTCATAGAACGCGCAGGCCGCCGCGGTGGCGACGTTGAGCGAATCGGTGCCGCGTGACATCGGGATGCGCACCCGGACATCGCTGGCCCGCATCGTCGTCTCGGTCAGTCCCGGTCCTTCCGCCCCGACCAGTACGGCGACCTTCTGCCGGGCCAGTGCGCCCATCGCATCGGCCAGCGTGTCTGCCCGAGGGTCAGGCGTCATTGCCAGTAGCCGAAAACCATTGTCGCGCAACAGCTCAAGATCACCCGGCCAGCGCTGAGTCCGGGCAAACGGCACCAGAAGTGCATGCCCCATCGATACCCGCACCGCACGCCGGTAGAGCGGATCGGCACAACCGGTGCCGAAGATCACCGCGTCGACGCCGAGGCCGGCGGCGTTGCGAAAGATCGAACCAAGATTTTCATGGTCGTTGACACCCTCGAGGACGGCGATAGTGCGGGCATCGGTGAGCACCTCAGCAGTGGTCAACTCCGGTGGCCGTCGGGCCGCACCCAGCACGCCACGGTTGAGGTGGAAGCCGATCACCTCCGCCATCACCTCAGCCGTTGCCCGGTAGAACGGCGCGCGGACCCCGGCCAGATCAGCAGCCAGTTCGGTCAACCGCCGCTGCGTTCCGAGGAATGCGTGCGGGCTGAACCGGGAACCCAGCATCCGTTGGACCACCAGTACCCCTTCGGCGATCACCAAACCCTTGCCGGTCGGCAGGTCGGGTCTGCGCTCGATGCTGTTGAGATCGCGGAAGTCGTCGACCCGGTCGTCATCGGGATCGGTGATGTCAGTGACCTCGGGCCCGTCCACGCCGCTAGGTTACGGTGGTGTGGCAATGCCGTCCGATTCCGAACCGACGCCCCCGCCACTGTCCCCCGCGCTGGAAAACCCCCGGCCGGTGATCGTGGCCGGCGCACTGCTGTGGGCGCTGGCAGCCGTCGCCGCGTTCACCATTCCCGCTCTACACAGTTGGCGTCCGATCACAGTGGCCGGCCTGGGTGTCGGGGTGTTCGGGTTGTCGTTATTCCTGTGGCAGCGAGCGGCGGCCCGGCGCGGATCGCGGGGTGCCCAGACCGGTATGGACCCACACCAGTAATCAAAGGAGAACCATGACAGCGCAACTGTTGCGGGCGGAGATCGACATCGCCGCACCCGTGAGCAAGGTCTGGAGTCTTGTGTCCGACCTGAGCCGGATGCCGCAGTGGAGTCCGCAGTGCCGGATGATGAAACTGCTGGGCCCGCTGCGGCCGGGGACTCGCACGCTCAACCTCAACCGGCGCAACTTGCTGTTCTGGCCGACCACCGCGACCATCACCGAGGTGGTTCCGGAACGCAAACTGGCCTTCCGGATTCCGCTGAACACGAGCGTCTGGTCCTATGAGTTGGAGCCGACCGCCACCGGCACCCGCCTGGTGGAGACCCGGCACGCCGAGAACGGTGTAAGGGCGGTCTCGACAGCGGTGACAAAAGCCGCACTGGGTGGTGTGGACAGCTTCGAGAAAGAACTCCTCGAGGGCATGAACCAGTCCCTGACCCGGATCAAGGCGGCAGCCGAGGGCCGCTAGCCTTCGATCGGCTCAGATTCCGAAACCTCAAGGGGCTCAGGGATTTCGGCGATCTGCGTAACTCCGGATTCGACGAGCGAGGCTTCCAGAACTTCATTTTCCTCGACCGAATCCGGCGGGGTTTGCAGATCCGGCGGCGCCTCGACCAAAACCGGCGCTGCTTCGACCACCTCGAGCACGCCGTCGTCGTAGGGCTCGTACAACGGTGATCCGATTGCCGGCGGGGCAGGGGTGTCGGAATGCGCACCGCAACCGTAGGTGAAGTCGACGACCTGACCGTCGGCAGCCATCGCATTGCAGCACACCCCGAACATCACGCCGAGCGCACCGGCGAGCGGAGTCATGAAGGCGCAGTCGCGACACGTCCGTTTGGTGGCGCGTGCCATTGAGGATCCGGGGCCGTGATCGCCGTCGTGCCAGCGCTGGGCAGCATCGTCACGCCCCCATGCACTCAGCACCTGGCGGCGGCCGAACCCGACCTCGAAGGTGACGTCATCGATCGCGGGGTCACCGGTCGCGACGTACCCCGGTACCAAACGCGGATCATCGGTGAGCGGGGCCAGGAGGTCACCGGGTCCGAGATCGCCAGGCCTGACCCGCTCCTCCCACGGCAACCACTGCGGGGCCAGCAGCGCGGTCGGACCCGGCACCAGCACCACCTCGCTGATAGTCGCGCGATCCGACCCGGGGTAGGCGGCTATCACCACGGCCCACTGCCACCCCTGATAACCCGGCATGGTCGCCAGGAAGCGGTGGGTGGCGGCGGCTTCGTTCTCGAAGGCGACGCCGAGATAGTCACCCACAGTGTCGCCACTGAACTCGACAACCGCCTGTCGTGCCTGATCGGCCGCCGCGCCCAGGAGTGCGGCAACGGCGGCCGACGGCTCGGTCGGCGGAGTCGGCGCCACGGGTTCCACAGTGTCAACTTGGCTGTCCATCGCGGCCAATCTTGCCTCACCCGGGATCCGGACAGCCACACCGGTCGGCTCCGCGCATGCGGTCGCGCCATGGGGGACAATCGTCACCGTGTCCGGACGGCGGCGTGTGAACCCGAGTTCGGGCTCGACTGCGGGCCCCCTCCGGCGCCGTCCACGCGAGCATCCCGGCATGGCCAATTACCCGAGCGGGGACACCGGCCGGCCCAACGTCGGCCGCGGTGCGGACCCCGGTCCGCACAATCACGGCCTTGGCCCGGACGGTGTCAACGCCAACCGCTACCTGCCGCCACTGAACACCGACCGTATCCGCGCCCGGGCCCACGACGAGGAGCAATTCCCGACCGGCGGCCCGCGCGTCACCGTGACCCGGGCCGCTGCCATGCGCAGCCGCGAGATGGGCTCGCGAATGTATGACATGGTCCAGCGCGCCGCGACCGCCGACGGGGCCGACAAATCCGGGCTGACCGCGCTCACCTGGCCGGTGGTGGCCAACTTCGCGGTGGACGCGGCGATGGCGGTGGCATTGGCCAACACATTGTTCTTCGCGGCGGCCACCGGCGAGAGCAAGGGCCGGGTCGCGCTGTACCTGCTCATCACGATCGCCCCGTTCGCGGTGATCGCCCCACTCATCGGCCCGGCACTGGACCGGATCCAACACGGCAGGCGGGCGGCACTGGCGGGGTCGTTCCTGTTGCGTACCGTGCTGGCGGTCGTCCTGATCGCCAACTACGACGGCGCCACCGGCGGGTACCCGTCCTGGGTGCTCTACCCGTGTGCGCTGGGAATGATGGTGCTGTCCAAGTCGTTTTCGGTGCTGCGCAGCGCGGTGACCCCGCGTGTGATGCCGCCGACGATCGACCTGGTGCGGGTGAACTCACGGCTGACGATGTTCGGATTGATCGGTGGGACGATCGCCGGTGGTGGCATCGCCGCCGGCGCGGAATACATCTTCTCCACGATGCTCGGACTACCCGGTGCACTGTTCTGCGCCGTGTTCGTCACCGTGGCCGGGGCGTCGCTTTGCATGCGTATCCCGCGCTGGGTGGAGGTCACCGAAGGAGAGGTTCCGACCACCCTCAGCTACCACGGTCCCGGATCGGGAGACTGGGGCTGGCTCGACGAGGAGCCCACCGAGATCATCGGATCACCACGACAACCGTTGGGCCGCAACATCATCACCGCGCTCTGGGGCAACTGCACCATCAAGGCGATGGTCGGATTCCTGTTTCTGTATCCGGCCTTTGTCATCAAGTCGCACGACGTCAGCGGCTGGGTGCAGTTGGGAATGCTCGGGGTGATCGGGGCCGCAGCGGCCGTAGGGAACTTCGCCGGCAACTTCACCGCCGCGAGGCTGCATTTGGGCCGGCCGTCGGCCCTGGTGGTGCGGGCGGCGATCGCGGTCACCATCGCGGCACTCGCCGCAGCGGTCGCCGGAAACCTCATCGTCGCCGCGGTGGCCACGTTGGTGACCTCAGGTGCCAGCGCGATCGCCAAGGCATCGCTGGACGCATCACTGCAGGACGACCTTCCGGAAGCATCGCGCGCCTCGGCCTTCGGCCGATCGGAGTCGGTGCTGCAGTTGGCCTGGGTGTTGGGCGGAGCACTGGGCGTGCTCGTCTACACCGAACTGTGGGTTGGCTTCACCGCAATCACCTCACTGTTGATCCTCGGCCTAGCCCAGACCGTGGTGAGTCATCGGGGTGCGTCGTTGATCCCCGGCTTCGGCGGAAACCGGCCGGTGCTGGCCGAGCCCGAAGGAACCCCGGCGATGGCCGATCGGTGAGCCGGGTCACCGGATGGATCCTGGCGACGCTGGTGGTGCTGGCATCGGTCGGGGCCGGCGTCGGGGCCTGGGTGCTCACCCGCCACCACGGCACCGCACGGCCGGAGATCAGCGCCTACTCCCACGGCGAGACCGTGCGGGTGGGTCCATATCTGTACTGCAATGTGATCAACCTCAACGACTGCGCGAAAAGCTTTGCGCAAGCCGAACTTTCGGTCAGTGAGCGCGAACCGGTGCAGCTTTCGGTACCCGAAGATATCGGCAAGGCACCCTGGCGGCTACTGCGGGTGTACTCCGACGAGCGCAATACGACCACCACGGTCTACCGGCCCGACACCCGATTGGCGGTGACCATCCCGACCGTCGATCCCCAGCGCGGTCGGGTGGTCGGTCTGGTGGTGCAACTGCTCACGCTGGTCCAGGATCAGAACGGTGAACTGCACGACCTCCCGCATGCCGAGTGGTCGGTCAAGTTGGCGTGGAAGTAGGCAGACCGACGGGCTTACTGTGCGCTCAAACTTCTATGCGCCCAACTTCTGGGCGTACAACTTCTATGCGTCCAACTCCCGAGCGACCGCCTGCACCACCTCGGACACCCGGCGGGCGATCTTGCGGTCGGGATAGCGGCCCTTGCGCAGTTCGGGTTGAACGGCACCTTCCAGCAGGGTGATCATGTCCTCGACCATGCCGTGCAACTCATCGGGCGAGTGCTTATGCTCGGCTGCGGCCGCCTCCCGGCGGGTCCGGGTGATGCTCGGCGGCGGGTCGATCAGCGTGACGCTGAGCGCCTGCGGGCCACGGCGGCCAGATGCAAGGCCGAAATCCACCTTCTGGCCGGCCTTGAGGTCCTCGACGCCCTCGGGTAGGGCCGAGGAACGCACGTAGACGTCCTCGCCGTCCTCCTGGGAGAGGAAGCCGAACCCTTTGTCAGCGTCGTACCACTTCACCTTGCCGGTCGGCACTTCGTTTCACCTGCTTGTCTCGTGGAGTCACCATGACGAAGCGTCCCAGCGGACGCGTCAGGCGATCCTACTCAACGTCGGCGCGGCAGGAGGCCACGTTCCGTTCGGTAGGGTGGCCTGACCGCGGGAGGTGACATGCGACTGATCCTGAACATCATCTGGCTGTTGTTCGGCGGTTTGTGGCTGGCGCTGGGTTACCTGCTGGCCGCACTGATTTGCTTTGTGCTCATCGTCACCATCCCGTTCGGGTTCGCCTCGCTGCGGATCGCAGCGTACGCACTGTGGCCGTTCGGCCGGACGATCGTCGAGAAACCCGGACCGCGTCCCGGTGCCACGATCGGAAACGTGGTGTGGATTCTGCTGTGCGGCATCTGGCTGGCAATCGGTCACGTCATCACCGCGGTGGCGATGGCGGTCACGATCATCGGAATCCCGTTGGCGCTGGCTAATCTAAAGCTCATTCCGGTGTCGCTGATGCCGTTGGGCAAGGAAATCGTCGGGGTCGACGCAGCTCGGGAGCGGGTATGACGCCCACCACGCTCGGCCTTCCGGCGTTTCGGCGTGAACCCGATCCACTGCCGGACGGTATGCCGGTAAGCGGCCCCCTGGTTGACACCTTCGGCCGGGTTGCCACCGATCTCCGGGTGTCTGTGACCGATCGCTGCAATCTGCGCTGCACCTACTGCATGCCTGCGGAAGGTCTGGACTGGCTACCCGGCGACAACCTGTTGTCACCCGAGGAGCTGACCAGACTGCTGCGCCTGGCGGTGACCCGGCTCGGGATAACCAGCATCCGGTTCACCGGCGGGGAGCCGCTGCTCTACCGCGGTCTGGAACATGTCGTGGCCGCGGCTGCGGAGCTGCGGCCGCGGCCGGAGATCGCATTGACGACCAATGGCATCGGCCTGGCGGCGCGGGCGCGCGGACTCGCCGATGCCGGCCTCAACCGGGTGAACATCTCACTGGACACGGTGGACCCGGCGCACTTCGCGGCGATCACCCGCCGCAATCGGATCGGCGATGTCCTCGATGGCTTGACCGCCGCCGCCGCGGCCGGGCTGGGTCCGGTCAAGGTGAACGCCGTCCTCGATCCGGTCACCGGTCTCGACGATGCGGTCGAGTTGCTCCGGTTCTGTCTGCGCTTCGGTTACCAGTTGCGCATCATCGAGCAGATGCCACTCGACGCCGGCCACCAGTGGACCCGCGAGGCGACGGTCGGCGCTCGCGATATCGAGTCGGCGCTGCGGCGCGAGTTCGACTTGAGCGCCGATCCTGCCCCGCGGGGGTCGGCACCCGCTCGGCTGTGGTTGGTCGACGGTGGGCCCGCGACGGTCGGAA
>JBAXIR010000049.1:0-15619 GCA_037138275.1 Mycobacteriaceae bacterium
TCCAGGAAACCCTGATTCATCAGCGCGCGTTCCAACTCCGCCAGCGTGCGGGCGTCGACGGCGGCATCATCACCGAGTTGGCGGGCCAGCGCATCGAGGTCGACATCATCCATGGTGGCACCGGAGTAGCTCTGTGACAGCTGCTCGGCCAACTGTTCGAGTTCGCCGATGTCGGCCAGCGCCTGCGCACCCTGCCCCATGCCCAGCGGGTTGTCACCGGAGAACTCCGAACTGCCGTTCCAGTCCTCCCCCGGCCGGGCCGCCTGCAGGTGGCCGTCGAGCTTGCTCAGCGCGTTCATCAACTGCGGCGAGCCGAAAGCCTGCTGCGCCAACGCATCCAACTCGGCACGCTGCTCGGGTGTCAGGCTGTTGCGGAAGCGCTGCGCGGCTGCGGCCCGCTTGGCGAGAGAGTCCAGCAGCTCGTCGACATTGCGCGGGTTTTCCGGGAAGTACTGGCCGTGTTTGGCCATGAAGTTGTCGAAGTCTTCATTCGTGTCCTCACCACTGGCGTGTTTGTCCAGCAGATCGTTGAGGTCGTCGAGCATCTCGTTAACCGCCTGGCGGTCTTCGTCGCTGGCGTTCTCGAGTGCCTGCTTCATGCCGGCGAAGCGTTGATCAAGTATCTCCCGGCCGAGCAGATCCTTGATCTGCTCGTATTTCTGCTTCGCCTCGTCGCTGCGCCATTGATATTCCGAGAGTTCCTGCACCGCCTTGGCCGGTGACGGCGGAAGGGACTCGATTTGCATTTCCTGGAAGCGCGCGTCGTCATCCAGTGCTCGGGCCAATTCCTTGCGCTCGGCGAGTACGGCCTCGTCGAGCAGCTTCTTGATCTCCTGCAGCGTGCCGTCGAGGTTGTTGCGCGACAACAGTTCTCGCCGCCTGCGATTGACCTCGGCTGCCAACCGGTCGGCGCCTTTCATATTCTTGTTGCCGCGGCGCAGTAACTCGGCCAGTGCCCGGCGCGGGGAGGTGCCCTCCATGACGTCCTGGCCGATCTGTTCAAGCGCTTCACGCAGATCCACCGGTGGAGCCAGCGGATCCGGCCCTCCGGTGTAGGCGGTGTATTTCGAATCCCTAGCCATAGACGGTTTCGCCCTCGGCGGTGTTCTTGTCGATCTTCTTCGCCAGGTACAGCGCTTCGAGCGCCAACTCCAAGGCGGCGGCGCGTTCACCGTCGGTGCTCGCATTGAGTCTTTCGGCGATCTTATCGACCACCGGCAGGCCGGGCAGGGCTGCCAGGACGTCCTTGGCCGGCACCTGCTCGCCCGTCGTCACCGCCGAGCCGCCCTCGACCGCGGCCAGCAGTGGCCCGACGTCAATGCCGCCCAGCGCCTTCTGCGCGGTGTCGGCGGTGGCACGGCGCAATAGGTGTTCGAGCACCGCGAGTTCGCGGCCCTCTTCGCCGGACTCAAACTCCAGCTTGCCGCGCAGCACGTCGATCACGGTGCCAAGATCGACCACCCGGGCTACCGGATCGTCCTCGCCGAGCAGCGCACCACGGTGCCGGGCCGAGGCCGCCACCGTCTCAGCCGCCGCGATGGCGAAGCGCGCCGAGACCCCGGACCGCTGATCCACCGAATTGGATTCCCGCAGATAACGCGCGAAACGGGCGACGATCTGCAGCAGGTAGTCCGGCACCGTGGCGGTGAGGTGTGCCTCCTGGCTGATGACTCCCACCTCGGCATCGAGTTCGCGCGGGTAGTGGGTGCGGATCTCGGCACCGAAGCGGTCCTTGAGCGGGGTGATGATGCGGCCGCGGTTGGTGTAGTCCTCCGGGTTGGCACTGGCCACGACGAGCACGTCCAGCGGCAGGCGCAGGGTGTACCCGCGAACCTGGATATCGCGCTCCTCCATGACGTTGAGCATGGACACCTGGATGCGCTCCGCAAGGTCGGGGAGTTCGTTGACCGCGACGATGCCGCGGTGTGCGCGCGGGATGAGCCCGTAGGCGATGGTCTCGGGATCGCCGAGGGTGCGGCCTTCGGCCACCTTGATCGGGTCGATATCGCCGACGAGGTCGGCCACGCTGGTGTCCGGGGTGGCGAGTTTCTCGGTGTAGCGCTCGCTGCGGTGCCGCCACCCGACAGGCAGTGCGTCGCCGAGTTCGGCGACTCGGCGGATCGACTCCGGCGTGATCGGTGTGTAGGGATGCTCGCCGAGTTCGGCGCCGGCGATCACCGGCGTCCACTCATCGAGCAGGTTGGCCAGCGAGCGCAGCAGCCGGGTCTTGCCCTGGCCGCGTTCGCCGAGCAACACGAAGTCGTGCCCGGCGATCAGCGCACGCTCGAGTTGCGGCAGCACGGTGTCTTCGAATCCGAAGATGCCGGGCCAGACGGTGCCGCCGGCAGCCAGCGCTGCCAGGAGATTTTCCCGGATCTCTTCTTTGACGCTGCGTTCGGCGTGGCCGGAGGCCCGTAACTCGCCGAGGGTGCGGGGAAGGTTTTCGGAGCCGGTGCGGGGTGCAGTCACGCCCCCCACGCTAGACGGTCAGCGAGTAACGACCACGCCAGTCCCGCTGACCGATGCATGACGACTTCCGTCCTCGTTCGCAAACTGGGGAAATCAGTGCGCGAAGTGCCGTGCCCCGGTCAGATACAGCGTGATGCCCGCGGCGGTGGCGGCGGCGGTGACCTCGTCATCGCGCACCGAACCACCGGGGTGCACGACGGCCTTCACGCCCGCGGCAGTCAGGGTTACCAAGCCGTCGGGAAACGGGAAGAACGCATCGGACGCGGCAACCGCGCCGCGCACCCGGTCACCACCGCGTTCGACCGCGAGCCTGGCCGCGTCGACCCGGTTCACCTGTCCCATCCCGACACCGACAGTGGCACCGTCGGCGGCGATGACGATCGCGTTCGACTTCACCGCGCGACAGGTACGCCAGGCGAAGCTCAGGTCCGCCAGGGTAGCTTCGTCGGCTGCAGAGCCGGCCGCAAGCGTCCAGTTGGACGGGTCATCACCCGGTGCGTCGACGGCGTCGCGCTGCTGCATCAGCAGGCCGCCGCCGATCTGGCGGATCTCCACCCCGCCGACCTCAGGCTCCCCGGCCACGAGTACCCGAATGTTTTTCTTGCCGGCGAGGATCGCGACCGCGCCCTCTTCGTAGGCCGGCGCGATGATCACCTCGGTGAAGATCTCCGAAACCTGTTGTGCCATCTCGACGGTCACCTCGGTGTTGGCCGCGATGACCCCGCCGAAGGCGCTCAACGGGTCGCACTCGTGGGCTTTGCGGTGGGCGTCGGCCACCGATGCGTTCGAGACCGCGATCCCGCACGGGTTGGCGTGTTTGATGATGGCCACACAGATCTGCTGGTGATCGAAGGCGGCCCGCCACGCCGCGTCAGCGTCGGTGAAGTTGTTGTAGCTCATCTCTTTTCCGTGCAGTTGCTCAGCTTGAGCCAGGCCGGGCCAGCCGATGTCATCGCTGTAGAGCGCCGCCTGCTGGTGGGGGTTCTCGCCGTAACGCAACACCGAGGTGCGGCGCCAACTGCGACCGAACCACGGCGAAAGGAACTCCGGTGCGCTCCCCTCCTCCGGCGCCAAAGTGGACCCCATCCAGCTCGCCACCGCGACGTCATAGGTTGCAGTGTGGCGAAACGCCAACGACGCCAACTTCTTTCGTTCCTCCAGTGTGAACCCTCCGCTCCGCACTGCGGCGAGCACACCGTCGTAGCCCAATGGCTCCACCACCACGGCGACGCTGGCGTGGTTCTTAGCAGCGGCGCGCACCATTGACGGCCCACCGATGTCGATCTGCTCGACGCACTCGTCGATCTCAGCACCGGAGTCCACCGTTTCGCTGAACGGATACAGGTTGACCACGACGAGGTCGAAGGGTTCGATCTTCAGGCGCTCAAGCGCGGCGACGTGCTCCGGGTTGCGGGTGTCAGCCAGCAGTCCGGCGTGAACATGGGGATGCAGTGTCTTCACGCGCCCGTCGAGTATCTCGGGGAAGCCTGTGACGGACTCGACCGCGGTGACCGGAATCCCCTTGTCGGCAATCGTTTTCGCGGTCGAACCGGTGGAGACGAGTTCTACCCCGGCCTCGTGCAAGCCCTTGGCGAGCGGGATCAGTCCGCTCTTGTCGTAAACACTGATGAGTGCTCGTCGGATGGGCCTGCGCCCGATCAACGTCTGCGCCGTCATGGTTGCATCATTCCCAGGGTTGCCTTTCGTCCAGTCCAGACCACACCGTGGATCGCCAGTGCAGCCAGCACGTCCACCAGCAGTCGTCGCTCGACCACCTTGATCCGTTCGTGCAGTTGTTGTTCATCATCGCCGTCGCGAACCTCGACCGCGCGCTGAGCCAGAATCGGACCGGTATCCACTCCGGCGTCCACCAGGTGCACGGTGCATCCGGTGACTCTGACGCCGTAATCGAGCGCTTCGGGAACCGCATGCGCTCCCGGAAAGGCCGGCAGCAATGCCGGATGCGTGTTGACCACCCGACCCAGGAAACGCGAAAGGAACACCGGTCCAAGTATTTTCATGAAACCCACCGACACGATCAGGTCGGGTGCGTGCTGCTCAGTGGCAGCGGTCAGCGCGGCATCCCATGCGCAGCGGTCCGGGTGATCACCGAGTCGCACGCGGTAGGACGGGATCTGCGCGGTGGCCGCGATGTGTTCGGCCGGGCAGTCGCGGTCGGTTCCGACGGCGACGACCCGGGCCGGATAGTCACCGACGGCAGCCTCGAGCAGCGATCGCAGCAGCGACCCGGTCCCCGAGGCCAGCACCACCAGTCGCGCCGGCGCACTCGGCGGCACGCGGATCGGTTCTGGCACGGCGATGAGCCTAGCGGGAGCCTGTTAACCGGTGCCGGCAGGCGGTTGGGGTCGGCGCGGTCGGCGACTCGCCTCGATATCGTCGTCGACGAACATCAGATCCTCCACATCCTCGGCGTCCGGCGCCGGCTTCACCGGGGGCGGCGGCGGGCCGGGTTCCGGCTCGGGTTCGGGTTCAGGTTCGGGTTCCGGCCGAGGTTCCGGGTCCGGATCGGCTGGAGCATCGGATTCAGGCTCCTCGAGTGTGTTCTCAGGGCGGGATTGCTCGTCGTTGTCCGCCGCGGACGCACGCTCAGCTTCGAGATCCACGGGTGCTTCGGGGTCCCCAGGTGGTGCGAGGTCCGGGGTGTCAGTCATCGGCTCGGACTGATCGTCGGTCGGCACCGGTGTGGCTTCCACCGGGCGCACCACCTTCCTGGGCCGGGGGCTGACGCCGCCGGCCATCACCACGGTCAGACCGCCGACGACGAAGAAGCAGAGGAACGCTCCGGGCGCGAACGTCGACTGATCGACGCCGACGCGGCCGAAGTTACCCAATTCGCCGCCGGCGGCGGCGCCCAGCAGGGCCAGGCTTATCGCCGCCAGCAGTGCGGCCACCGCAAGTTTGGCGAACGCCATCGGAAGCGGCAGTGGGCGCCGCGCACACTGCTGGCCGATCGCCACACCCGCGGCCGCGCCGATGATCAACAGGGCCACCCACACCGGACCCAGGGGCGGAGTGGGCGCTGCAGCCAGGATCGGCAACGCCGGGATATCGCCACCGAACACGGTGAAGGCGCTGAACGTCGCGAAGCCGATGTGGGCGCTGGAACCCACCGCGATCGCCGCCGCACCCACCACCACGTTGGGTAGGTACAGCAGCGACATCAGGGCCAGGCTCAGCTGGCCGAAGAACGAGTCGGTGATGCCGAACAGTTGGTGCATAGTCCCCCAATGCACCACCAGCGACGCCGCGACGACCGCACACGAGAGTGCCAGCAACGCGGCGATTCCGACCATCGCCGGGCGCACGGTATCGGTCAGCCAACTCGGCAGGCCGAGCCTCGACAGTTCGCGTCGGCCCACCCTCGACCCGACCCCGATCAGCGTGCCAAGTCCGTGCACCGCAAGCACTCCGGCGAAGGCACGCAACGCATGTGGCGTCTGCAATACGGTAAGGACCGACGCTGCGTCGTGCACGACGGCAAGCGCGATCGCCGCGATGAGGAGTGGTCCGCCGAGTGCGGACCCGACGATCCAACGCACGACGAACCATGAGCCGCGCGGCGGGGTGATCTGCGCGGTGCCGCGCGCAGTCGCCCAGACCATCAGTGCCGCCGGAGCCAGCGGCAGCACACCCAACTGCTGCCCGCCGATCGAGACCGGCACCAGATGCACCGCCAACCACATGCTGGCAACCGCACCCAGAGTTCCGATGAGATCGCTATTGGCGACCACGAGTTGGACGAGGGTTACCGCGGCGATGACGACAAGTGCCACCAGCGACGGGCCGAAGGCCACCCGAACCAGGTCTCGGGGCTGTGGGAGGCCGACTGCCGGTGGCAGCCTGCCCTGGATTGGTCTCACTCGTCGCGCGGTTTCAGGCGAGTGGCGTGCGATGCCCGGTCAGGACGACGACGTCGGACCCGACGGCGGCTCTGAGGACATCGGCGGTTGGCTTGAGACGGCCGCGGCTGTCGGCGAATAGCTGGCGAACCCGGTAGGCGGAGTCTCCGGGGAGTTATCGACCGGGCCGTCGAGGGGGGCATACCCACCTGCCCCACCTGACACCGGCGCCGTGGGGTAGCCGCCCGGATACTGCGTCGGATAGCCGGGCCGCTGCGCCGGACCGTGGCCTCCCGGCTGCCCGTAATACCCGCCGGGCGGGGGCCCGTACTGGCCGTACTGTTCATACCGGGGACGCGGCGCCGGCAGCGTGAGAACTCCGGCCTCGAACAGCAATGCGGCCACTGCCGCGATCGCCTGCAACAGGGTGAAGGCCAACACCAGCCACAGCGCCCAGCCGATCGAGAATCCCTTCGGCCGGTTGAATACCTGGCCGAGGGCCAGCAACACACCCAGCACCGCGGTCACCGCGACCACGGCGGAGTAATTCTTGGATTTGGGCAGCAGGCCCACCGCGGCCAGCAGAGCGGCAAGAAGCGCGGCCACGGTCCAGTAGCTCAGGCCACTGGCGGTGAACTCGGCTCCGCCGAACGGGCCGACATTGGTATTGATGCTCAAGAGCGGACCGAAGCTTGCCAGGTACGCGGCCAGACCCAACGCCACCACACCCGCGGTCAAGTACATCGGCAACCTGCTGGGCCCGGCCGCCGGCGCCGGGTACGTCGGCGCAGTCGGGGCACCGTAGCCGCCTGGCTGCTGCGGCGCTGGGTAGCCGGGGTTGGTGGGAGGGTAAGTCATGGCCTCACGCTATCGCACCACCGTCTGCGCGCGGCCGACACCGGGCGTGTCAGAGCAGGCCGCAGCTTGCCCCCGGTACTGGAACACGTTCTAATCTGTGGATGGATTACGGGCTCGTTCTTTTCACCAGCGATCGCGGGATCACTCCGGCGGCGGCTGCGAAGCTCGCCGATGATCACGGCTTTGCGACCTTCTACGTGCCCGAGCACACCCACATCCCGGTGAAGCGGGAAGCCGCGCATCCGACGACAGGTGACGAATCGCTGCCTGATGACCGCTACATGCGCACGCTGGACCCGTGGGTCAGTCTGGCCACCGCGGCGGCCGTCACCTCGCGGGTGCGGCTGTCCACAGCCGTCGCTCTGCCCGTCGAACACGACCCGATCAGCCTGGCGAAAACGATTGCCACCCTCGACCATCTATCCGGGGGCCGGGTCAGCGTCGGCGTCGGGTTCGGCTGGAACACCGACGAACTCGCCGACCATAAGGTTCCGCCCGGCCGACGCCGCACAATGCTGCGCGAATACATCGAGGCAATGCGTGAACTCTGGACTAGTGAAGAGGCCTCATTCGAAGGCGAGTTCGTCAACTTCGGACCGAGTTGGGCCTGGCCCAAACCGGTGCAGGCCCACATTCCGGTGCTCGTCGGTGCGGCCGGCACCGAGAAGAACTTCGCGTGGATCGCGCGCTCGGCCGACGGCTGGATCACCACCCCGCGCGATTTCGACATCGACGAACCGGTGAAGGTGCTCAAGCGGTCCTGGGCCGAGGCCGGACGCGAGGGCGCCCCGCAGATCGTCGCGCTGGATTTCAAACCGGTGGCCGAGAAGCTTGCGCACTGGCGGCAGATCGGGGTCACCGAGGTTCTGTTCGGACTGCCCGACAAGTCGACCGACGAGGTTGCCGGATACGTGGAAAGGCTGGCCGGCAAGCTCGCCGCGATGGCGTGACAGCTACGGGTTAACCGCGGCGGGCGATTCGGGCAGTACCTGCCCGCCGTCGACGGCGATGGCCTGTCCGGTGATGTAGCCCGCCTCGACGGTGGCGAGGAATGCTGCAAGGTAGCCGATGTCCTCAGGTGTGCCCAGCACACCGGCGGGGATCGCGCGAACCATCCCGGCGATGTAGTCCTCGCCCATATCGGCCAGACCTTCGGTGAAGATATTGCCCGGCAGCACCGCGTTGACGGTGATACGCCGCGGCGCGAGTTCGATGGCGGCCGTGCGCATGAAGCCCAGTTGCGCCGCCTTCGACGCCCCATAGTGCGACCAGCCCGGGAATCCGGTGATCGGACCGGTGATTGACGAGGTCAGGATCACCCGGCCGCGGCCCGACTCCGTCAGCGCGTCCAGGCAGGCCTGCACCGTGTAGACGGTGCCCTTGACATTGACGTCGAGCACCTCGGCCAACTGAGCCGGCGTCATCGTCGCCAGCGGCGCCTCGGGGAAGATACCGGCGTTGGCACACACCACATCCAACCCGCCGAACTCCGCCACGACGGCGGCTGCGAGGGCGGCACACGAGTTCGGATCGGACACATCGGCGGGTACCCCGAGGACCTTCCCGGAACCCTTGGTGTTCAGATCGGCGACCGCGATGTTGATCTCCGCAGCCGATCGGGCTGCGACCGCCACATTGGCACCCGCGGCGGCGAACACCGATGCGATCCCCCGGCCGATGCCCTTGCTGCCGCCGGTCACCAGAACCGAGATTGAACTCAAGTCAAACATGTTGTATCCCTTTCCGTTTTCAGCATCGCGATCCGAAGATCGCTTCGCGCAACCACGAGCGGTCATGGAGATAACGCTCGGCGAGCCGGGCGGTGTTGGGGGCGAAATCCTCGCCGACGCCGATCGCGGAATCGGCGTCGAAGTGCGATGCGATCCACGCCGTCAACATGATCCGGCGCATCATGACGAAAGCCGGTATCAATTCCAGATGATCCGGCGCGATGGTGCCGACGTCGAGATAGCCGGTCAGCCACTCGGAGATGATCCGCTCGCCGGCCGGGGTGTCCTCGATGAACGAGACGGCCGCACCGAGGTCGGCGAGATACCAGGACCAACCACAGTCGTCGAAGTCGATCACGGTGATTCCACTGCCGGGCACGGACGGATCAACCATCAGATTCGCCAGCCGCAGATCGGCATGGACGAGCCCGAAACGATCTGTTGCGCAGCCGAATTCCGTCAGTCGTTCGCTGATGTCCGCAGCGGCACGGCCGATCCAGTCTCGGTCGGACTCGGTGAGTCCGGGCGCCAGCCGCCAGTTTCCCCACCGCGCCTGCGGTCCCAGGATGGTCTCCAGGTCCCAACGGAACCGGGTGAAACCGCCCGGCGCCGTCCAGTGCCGGGCATGGTCGTGCATGATCGCGGTCAGCCGGCCCAACTCATCGAACCCGACGGCATCCGGATCCTCCTCGGCCGTGCAGCCCGGGACGTAGGTCACCGCATCGACATGCAGTACCGCACCGTCGACCTCGGCCGTCACCACGTCGCTGCCGTCTCGTGCGCAGATGAGTTCGGGCGTGGCGACCGGCGTCTCGCTGCGCAGCGCCTTCATCCACGCCAGTTCCGAGCGAATTGCATCCAGCGAGTGGTAGCCGGGCCGATGCACCCGCAGCACCATCGGCTCGTCGTCCTCAACGAAATACGTGGCGTTCTCCGACAGACTGAGCAGCCGCAACGACGAATCAGTCGCACGACCATAGGCGGCCAGCGATGCCCGCGCGAAGGTCATATGATTCGAGGGCAGTCCCGACATGCACCGAGTCTGGACTACAACTACGTGAGCGGCAGACCGAAACGATCAAGCTTTACCGCGGTGTTACGTACGGAAGGAGCGGCACGTGGGTTTCTCCAACATCATGGACTCCAACAGCTACTCCCCGGATCATCCCGTAGATCCGGCGACCGGATCCTTGATCGCCGCGCGCGACCAACTGCTGGGGCCGTCCTATCGGCTTTTCTACGACCGTCCCATCCACCTGGTCCGCGGAGTCGGCACCAAGCTCTACGACATCAACGACGCCTGCTTCCTGGATGCCTACAACAACGTCGCCAGTGTCGGCCACTGCCATCCACATGTGGTGCAGGCGGTCAGCCGCCAGCTTGGGACACTCAACACTCACACCCGCTATCTACACAGCGGAATCGTCGATTACAGCGAGCGACTTCTCGTCACCCTGCCCGAGCAGGTGAACCGGGTGATGTACGCCTGCACCGGTTCCGAGGTCAACGATCTGGCATTGCGCATCGCCGAAATGCACACCGGCGCTAAGGGTGTTGTGATCACCAGGGATGCCTACCACGGCAATACCGCCGCGGTGACGGCCATCTCGCCGTCCCTCGGAGGTAGGACATCGATCGGCGAACACGTGCGCATCGTCGACCCGCCGGACAGCTACCGCATTCCGGCCGGTGAACTCGCCGACCGGTTCGCCGCGGACGTCACCACTGCGATCGCCGATCTGAACGCCGCGGGAATCGGCCTGAGCGCGTTGATCGTTGACACCATCTTCTCCTCCGACGGCATTTACCCCGACCCGTCGGTTCTGGCACCGACAGTGGCGTCGGTGCGTCGCGCAGGCGGGGTATTCATCGCCGATGAGGTACAACCGGGCTTCGGCCGTACCGGGGAATCAATGTGGGGCTTCGTCCGTCATGGTGTAGTGCCCGACATCGTCACGATGGGCAAGCCGATGGGCAGTGGCATGCCCATCGCCGCGGTCGCAGCCCGGGCCGACGTTTTAGAAGCCTTCGGCGACGGCGTGGCGTATTTCAACACGTTCGGTGGGAACCCGGTCACCATCGCCGCGGCCGCCGCGGTGCTCGATGTGATCGAGGATGAGAAGTTGATTGCCAACGCCGCCGATGTCGGCCGGCTGCTGCGTGACGAACTGATCTTGGTGACCCAGGGACACCCGCGCATCGGCGAGGTCCGCGGCACCGGTCTCTACATCGGTGTTGAAGTAGTCGCCGACTCCGGCGACCCGGACCGGGCTGGAGCCAAGGCCCTGGTCAACGCAATGCGCGAACGCCGAGTGCTGATCTCGGTATGCGGGCACGACGGCAGCGTGCTGAAAATCCGCCCGCCACTGGTGTTCTCGCGTTCCGACGTCGACTGGTTTTGCACCGAATTCGCCTCCGCGCTGGCATCCGCTTTCTGAGCGGGTCAGGCCAGCACAGCCCGGTTCACCTTTTCCTGTGGCCGAACCCGAATGCCGGCACCCAGGGGCTCACCATCGATAAGTAGTTCGAGAAGTTCGGGATCATCCGTCAGCGCCATGAATCGGCCGTGGTCGGAGTCGAGTCGGCCGATGATGATGCCGGTGCGCACCGGCCAGTCGTAACGAACGGTGTAGGTCTCGATGGTGGCTGCCCCGTCGGGATGTTCGGTGATCGGCACCGCGGGGCGGGCGGCGACGGACTCGCGCAAGCGTGCGCTGTCGTCGGTCTTCCACTCGGCCGCCTCCGTGGAGTACACCCCCACCGAGTACTTACTCATGATTCCGCCATTCGCGGCGACCAGACCAAACGCTCCCGGTGTGGAACGCATCTCACCAACCGTCTCGACGATTCCATGCAGGGAATAACCATTGCCGGGCCCGCCGAAGTACGGCAGTCCACCGGTGAGTGTCAGTCCGCGTGGGTCATCGGTGGCCAGGCGCATACCGTCGCAGAAGTTGAACACCGGCACCGGGAAGCAGCTGTAGAGGTCGAAGGTTTTGATGTCGTCGATGCCTACGCCCGCCACCGCCAGCGCCTCCTGCACTGCGAGGATCGACGCCGAGTTGTAACTGAGGTCGGCACGGTCCAGTAATGGCTGGTCCACCACATCGGCGTGCCCACGCAGGTAGACCCACTGCTGCTCGGGCACCCCAAGCCGGCGTGCGGCTTCGATTGACATCAGCACCGCAGCCGCGCCCTGATTCACCTGATCTCGCGCCACCAACAGTCGCGGATACGGATCACAGATCATCCGGTTATCGGCACTTACCGTGCGGATCTCGTCGACGGTGCGCGCCACCGGTGAGGACGAATACGGGTTTTTAGCGGCAACTGCGGTGAACGGGGCGAACAGTTCGGCCATCGCCCGCCGGTAGTCGGGCGTGCTCAATCCCACCCGTCCTCGGCGGGCATTCTCCAGAAGCCCGTACTGGGCGGGCGCTCCGAGCAGTCCGTGCGCGACGGTGTAGTCGTTGAACAATCCCTCGTACCCGTAGCCACGGTCCTCGAGTTGACCCTCGACGGTCTCGGAGTGGTCCGGCTTGTCCGGCCCGGCCTTTGCGAACGACCGCAGCGTGGAACCATTCTCGGAGCCGAACACCATGACGACGTCGGACTCGCCCGCAGCGATCGCCGCGGCGAACTCGGTGATCACATGTTGAGGCCCTTGGCCGCCGATGGGTTCCAGCACCGCCCGCGCAGGTGCGGCTCCGATGCGCTGGGCAACCGAACGCGGATAGTTCGTGGAACATCCCAGCGTCGCCATACCCCGGCCGGAGATCTCGAACTGCCGGATGCCGACGACGGTGTCAATGGCGCCCGCGACAGCGACTGGATCGGCCCCGGTATCGACCAGCGCGGCCGATGCCGCAGCAGTCGCCAACTCCACCGACGACATACCCCGGTAGCCGGCGTCGTCGATACGTTCGGTGAACTGCCCAACTCCGACGAGGACCGGCGTATGCGGATTCACCACGTTCACAGGCACCGCACCCTGTGCGTCATAGACCCTGGAGGATCTCCCGTGCCAGCGCCGCGGTGGCCGACGGCGTCTTGCCCACCGTGACGCCGGCAGCTTCGAGTGCCTCCTGCTTGGCCGCGGCGGTCCCCGACGAGCCCGACACAATGGCGCCGGCGTGTCCCATGGTCTTGCCTTCCGGGGCGGTGAAGCCGGCCACGTATCCGACGACCGGCTTGGTGACGTTGGCCTTGATGTAATCGGCCGCGCGCTCCTCGGCATCGCCGCCGATCTCACCGATCATCACGATGAGCTTGGTTTCGGGATCGGACTCGAACGCCTCGATGGCATCGATATGGGTGGTGCCGATCACCGGGTCGCCACCGATACCGATTGCAGTGGAGAAGCCTAAATCCCTGAGTTCGTACATCATCTGATAGGTCAGCGTCCCAGACTTCGACACCAGACCGATGGGGCCCTTACCGGTGATGGTCGCCGGAGTGATGCCGACCAGCGCCTCGCCCGGTGTGATGATGCCCGGGCAGTTGGGTCCGATGATCCGGGTCTTCTTCCCCCTGTCCAGGTTGTAGGCCCACGCATAAGCGCTGTCCTGCACCGGAATTCCCTCCGTGATGACCACCAGCAGTGGGATCTGTGCGTCGATCGCCTCAATGATCGCGTCCTTGGCGAACTGCGGCGGTACGAACGCGATCGAGGTGTCGGCACCGGTCTTCTCCATCGCCTCGGCGACCGAGCCGAATACCGGAAGTTCGATGTCGTTGCCGGCTTTATCCTTGTGCGCCACCGTCGTTCCGGCTTTTCGGGCGTTGACACCGCCGACCACCTGGGTGCCGGCCTTGAGCATCAGCGCGGTGTGCTTGGTGGCCTCGCCTCCGGTGATGCCCTGGACGATGACCCTGGAGTCGGAGTTTAAAAAGATCGACACGACTATGCGTCCTTTCCGGCAGCGGCAGCGAATTCTGCAGCTTTGTCAGCACCTTCATCCATGGTCGCGGCGAGCGTCACCAAGGGATGGTTGGCCTCGGCGAGAATGCGTCGGCCCTCCTCGACGTTATTGCCGTCAAGTCGAACCACAAGCGGCTTGTTGGCATCGGTACCGAGCATCTGCAGGGCCTTAACGATTCCGTTGGCCACCGCGTCGCAGGCGGTGATCCCGCCGAAGACGTTGACGAAAACACTCTTCACCTGTTTGTCACCCAGGATGACGTCCAGGCCGGCGGCCATTACCTCAGCCGATGCGCCACCACCGATGTCGAGGAAGTTGGCGGGTTTGACGCCGCCGTGCCTCTCTCCGGCGTAAGCGACCACGTCCAGGGTCGACATCACCAGACCGGCACCGTTGCCGATCACGCCGACCTGGCCGTCGAGTTTGACGTAGTTCAGATCGTTCTGCTTCGCCTTGAGCTCCAACGGATCGGTGGAGTCGGCATCCTCGAAGGCGACATGGTCGGGGTGCCGGAAATCGGCGTTACCATCCAGGGTGACCTTGCCGTCCAGGGCCAGGATCTGATCGTCGGGTGTGCGCACCAGTGGGTTGACCTCGACCAGGGTGGCGTCCTCGGCGACGAACACCTCCCAGAGCTTGGCGATGGTGACCGCCGCGGCGTCGAGCACCTCGGCCGGCAGGTGGCCCTGCTCGGCGATCGAGCGGGCGAGTGCCAGGTCGACTCCCCTGACCGCGTTGACGGGCACCTTGGCAAGGCGTTCCGGCTTGGTGGCGGCAACTTCCTCGATCTCGATGCCGCCCTCCACTGAGCACATCGCCAGATAGGTTCGGTTGGCCCGGTCGAGCAGGAAGGAGAGGTAGTACTCCTCGGCGATATCGCTGGCCTCGGCGACCAGCAGCTTCTTCACGATGTGCCCCTTGATATCCAGGCCCAGGATGTTCTGGGCGTGGGTGTAGGCGTCCTCGGGAGTTGCGGCGTACTTCACGCCACCGGCTTTACCGCGCCCGCCGGCTTTGACCTGGGCTTTGACCATCACCGGCCGGCCGATCTCCTCGGCGATGGCCTTGGCGCCCTCGGCCGATTCGGTGACCCGCCCCGGCGTGGTGGGGACGTGGTGTTTGGTGTACAGCTCCTTGGCTTGGTACTCGAAAAGGTCCATCGGCTCCACTGTCTGTCGGGTCGTGTGACGAAGCACGTCGGGGGGAACTGTATATACAGTCCAGCAGCCTGTTCGACCCGCCCACCCCAACTAATCCCGCCCGGTCTGCCGGGGTGATTCAAGTCACAAAAGTGCGGGTTGATTACGGATGGCTTGCCACTTTGGTCTCATTTTGGTTACCGTTCGGGTTCCAGATAACGCTTTGGTCACGAACTAGAGGATTTGGTTTTGACTCAGCTCAGGTCGGTTCCAGCCCCGGATTCCACGAATCTCCAGGTCGTGGACGCGTCGGCGGCGGACCTCACCGATGGCACAACTATCTCCCGCGCCGAGCGTCCCCGGTACTCCAATACCGAGAACACCGACATTCTGCCCCGCACGCCGCAGCATCGTCGGCAGCCGACGAGTGCCGCCCGGGGGCGTGTGCTCATCGCGGCGATGGCTGTCGGTGCGACCGCCGCGGCCGCTTACACCACCATGACCGCCCCGCACGAGGTCGTCGCCACGACCCGCACGGTGCTGGCCTCCGAACGTGCGCCGATGGAGGGCATGCCGGGCGCCGAATTGCGCGGCGTGCAATTGATCGCCGTCACGCCGGTGGCCGACGCGGCAGTGCACGC
>JBAXIR010000050.1:0-15431 GCA_037138275.1 Mycobacteriaceae bacterium
GGTGACGCTGTGCCGGATGTGGTCGTGCCGGATGTGGTCGTGCCGGATGTGGTCGTGCCGGATGTGGTCGGCGCTGCACTGGTACTCGGCGTGCTGGTCTTGGTAGTCCCTGTGGTGGACGTCGCGGGCGATTGCGGAGAGTTGAAGTCGGTCCAGGACTCGGATCTGATGGTGCTCCCGCCCGCGCTGACGGTCAGTGATGTTGCAGTGACGGTGTAGGTCACCCCGTCATTCATGGCGACATAGCCGCCATCGGATGTCTGCGACGCGGCGACAATCAGTTTGGCCCCATCGCTGACGCGAACACCGCGATACTCGTACGTCCCGGCGGCCGTCTTGCAGATTGCGACCCGAGAGGTATCGGTGGTGCCGAAGATGACTGCGGTGTCGGGTTTGGTGCACCGGGCGGTGGAGTCCACGTACCCCTGGCTGTCAGATGGCGGCACGGCAGTGGGCGCGGCGAAAGCCAGTGGCACGCCGAGGACAACCAGTGCCGAGGTTGCCGCGGCGGCGAGGATCAGGCCGGGCTTACGAAGAGTGGAGGTATTCATCGATTTCCACCAGACCACAGTTCTACGCTGCTCAGCCAGCCAGGACGCGGGACGTTGCCGAGGCACAACCCAATCGTTAGGCGCCCGAGACCAATTCGTCGACCCACGCTCCGGCGGATAGAACTGCCGACACGCCCAACTGGTCATCGAGTACCACGAGGTCGGCACGCGCACCACGTTGCAGGGTCGGGTTGGGCAGTCCCAGCGCACGCGCCGGATTGATCGAGGATTGGAGCACCGCAACCATCAACGCCTCGTCCCGAGGCAGGCCGCTGTGGTCGACGGCGAACCGGAACAACCGATCCATCGTCGCGGTGCTGCCCGCGATGGTCTCGGTCCCGGCCAGGTGTGCCACGCCGTCGGTCACGTCCACAGCCAGTGGACCGATCCGGTAGGCACCGTCGGCCATACCAGCCGCGGCCATCGCATCAGTCACCAGTGACACCCGTTCAGATCCGGCACTGTGGGTGACGTGGCGGTACAGGGCGGCGTCGACGTGAACTCCGTCGGCGATCACCTCGACGGTCACCCGCGGATCTTCCAGCAGGGCGATCACCGGCCCCGGTTCGCGGTGATGGATCGGGCGCATGGCATTGAAAAGGTGCGTTCCCACCGTCGCTCCGGCGTCGATCGCGGCGTGAGTCTGGGCGTAGGTGGCCTCGGTGTGCCCGATCGCGGCGACCGCTCCCGCGTCGACGACCTGACGGATCGCCGCCAGACCGCCGATGCGTTCCGGGGCCAGGGTGACCATCCTGATGGTGCCGTCGCCGGCGTCGAGGACTCGGGCCAGTTCAGCCGGATCGGGGTCGCGTAACAACGTCGGATCGTGCGCGCCGCACCGTTCCGCCGACAGCCAGGGACCCTCCAGGTGAGTACCCGCGACCAGGCCGGCGCGAACCAGTTCGGCGAGTTCACGCACCTGCCGCAGTAGATCGTCGGGCGCCTCGGTGACAAGGGAGGCGATCAACGTCGTGGTGCCGTGCCGGCGGTGCAGGGAAACCGCGGCGGCGGTCTGGTCGGCGCCGGCCGAGAAACTGCCGCCGCCGCCGCCGTGCACGTGGGTGTCGACGAAGCCGGGCACCACCGTGGTCGCGCCCAGGTCGTGATCGGGCCGGCGCGGTGGTGATCCGGTCCCGATAGCGGTGATGTCGGTGCCCGACACCTCAATCCACCCCGGCCGCAACAACTCTGAGCCGGACATAACGGTGCCGGCGGTCAGCAACACCTCAGATGCCCTGCCAGTCGGGCTTGGATCGGTAGGTCTCCCGGTAGTAGTCGGCCAGCTGCAGTCGGTGCGCCGCGGCATCGTCGACGAATACCGTGGCATGCGGATGGTGCTGCAGGACACTGGCGGGCCACAGCGCTGAGACCCCGCCCTCCGCCAGTTGGTGAACCGCCTCGGCCTTACTGCGGCCGGTCGCCACCAACACGACGTGCCGGGCGTCCATGATCGTTCCCAATCCCTGCGTCAGGCAATGGGTCGGGACGGCGTTGATGTCGTCGCCGAAGAAGCGCGCGTTGTCCAACCGGGTCTGGCGGGTGAGCGTTTTGATCCGGGTCCGCGAGGCCAGCGAAGACCCGGGCTCATTGAATCCGATATGCCCGTCGGTGCCGATCCCGAGGATCTGAAGGTCGATTCCCCCTGCCGCCTGGATGGCGTCCTCGTAGGACGCGCAGGCGGCCGGAATGTCGGCGGCCAGGCCGTCAGGACCGGCCACCGCACCGGGTGCGAAGTCCACCCGTGAGACGAAGACGGTATCGATGACGTTGCGGTAGCGCTCGGGGTGATCGGGGGGCAGGCCTACGTACTCATCCAGGGTGAAACCTCGGGCTTCGGCGAACGATATCCGCCCGGCCGCGCAGCGGGCCGCGAGTTCGTCGTAGATTGCCAATGGCGACGAACCAGTGGCCAGGCCCAGCACTGCGTCGGGCTTCCGGGTCACTAGCAATTCGATCGCATCGGCCGCCGCACTACCGATCTCCGCGGCATCACGCAGGATGACTACTTCCATCGTCGCCGCTACTTATTCGCCGTGAAAAGCGTTGCGCCCGAAACAATATCGGCACCTGCTCCCACTTCGGGTCCGACGGTGACGTTTGACGCCTCACGCTCGTCCATCACAACCACGGGAATCACCGGGCTGTACCCGGCGGCGACGATCGCCGGGACGTCGTAGGAGATGATCGGCTGGCCTGCGGCCACGGTGTCACCTTGGGCAACGTGTGCGGTGAAACCGGCACCGTTGAGTGCGACGGTGTCCAGGCCGAGGTGCACCAGGATGCCGACTCCCTCGGCGGTCATGATCACGTAGGCGTGCGGCATCAGCCGCAACAGCGTCCCGCTCACCGGTGCCAGCGCATTGATGACCTCTCGGGGTGGGTCGATGGCGGCCCCGTACCCGACCATGCCCTGGGAGAAGACCGGATCCGGAACGTCGGTGAGCGCAAGCGCACGGCCGTCGACGGGGGCCAGCACCAGTGTCGAACCCATGGAATCTCCTTCGCGCAAAGGGGCGTGTGTGAAGAAGGATAGAGATCAGCTTGGTCCCGGGAGGCCAAAACCGACTCTCGCGTCATGGGATGAGGTCTAAACTTCCGCTGAGCTGCGATAAAGGAAGGCTCTGCCGGATATGACTGAACTAACCAAAGCCTCAGGCGCGCAACCGAAGTCGGGATTCAACATTCCAGGTTTTGCCCAGCTGCAGCGGCTGGGTAAGAGCCTCATGCTGCCGATCGCCGTGCTGCCTGCCGCTGGCATCCTGTTGAGGCTGGGCCAGCCCGACCTGCTGGGCAAGATCCAGGTGCCGGTTCTGGGGTCCTTCTTCAAGGCGATGAGCGCCGCTGGCGACGCTATATTCGGCAACTTAGCCATGCTTTTCGCGGTCGGTGTGGCGATCGGTTTCGCCCGCAAGGCCGACGGATCCACCGCACTGGCTGCAGTAGTCGGCTACCTGGTGATGCAGGCAGTGTTTAAGACGATGTCGCCGGTCGTGCTGCAGGATGTGCTCGATACTGCGGGCAAACAGGCACAGATCAACTACAGCGTTCTCGGCGGAATCATCGTCGGTCTGATTACCGCCGTGCTGTTCGACCGGTACCACACGATTCAATTGCCGCCGTATCTCGGCTTTTTCGGCGGCCGGAGGTTCGTGCCGATCATCGTTTCCTTGGTCAGCCTGGTGGTCGCCTTCGCTATGAGTTATTTCTACCCAATCTTCAACACTGGCCTCACCGGGCTTGGGAAGTTCATCGGCGGCGCCGGAGCGTTCGGCGCGTTCACCTACGGATTCGCCAACCGAATGCTGATTCCCATTGGCCTGCACCATATTCTGAACTCCTTCATCTGGTTCCTCTACGGCAGCTACACCAAGCCCGACGGCACGGTCGTGACCGGAGAACTGACCCGGTTCACCGCCGGCGACCCAACTGGCGGGCATCTGACCGCAGGCTTCTACCCGATCCTGATGTTCGGTCTGCCGGGTGCGGCGCTGGCGATGATCCACGTCGCCAACGCCAAGCAGAAGAAAGTGGCCTTCGGCATCCTGTCCGCCGCCGGGCTGACGGCGTTCCTGACCGGGGTCACCGAACCGCTGGAGTTCGCCTTTATGTTCGTGGCATTCCCGCTGTACGTCATCCACGCGATTCTCACCGGGCTCTCGCTGGCGATCGCCTATCTGCTTGACATCCACCTCGGGTTCTCATTCTCGGCCGGCCTGATGGACCTCCTGCTGTACGGCACCGCACCGGCGGCCAAGAATGTCCCGTTACTCGTCGCCATGGGCGTGGTGTTCTTCTTCCTCTACTACCTGCTGTTCCGGTTCGCCATCACGAAATGGAACATGCGCACGCCGGGCCGCGAGGTCGAGTCGGACTTCGAGGAGGAGGAGAAAGCCAACCTCAGCGACGGCGCCAACGCGGCAACCGCCGTACCGGCGGGGGCAACCGCAGTCACAGGCGCTCCAGCGCGGGCGGACAGCAAGGCCGAGCAGTTGATCGCCGCATTCGGCGGCCGAGCCAACCTGGTCAACGTCGACGCCTGCATCACCAGGTTGCGAATGGACGTCGCCGATCCCACGAAGGTCGATCAGGCCCGGCTGAAAGCGCTCGGCGCGGCCGGGGTTATCGAGATCGGCAACAGTGTGCAGGCGGTGTTCGGCACCCAGGCCGAGGCGTTGAAAAACGACATTCTCGACGTGCTCTAGATTCCCGCGGGCGACGCCTGCGGCCGTGTCGCAGCGACCGGCAGTCGAATTCGCGCCGGACAATGGGTGTCGTGCCCACGATCAGAGCGCTGACCGGTCTGCGGATCGTCGCCGCGCTGTGGGTGGTGCTGTTCCATTTTCGACCGCTGATCTGGCAGGCCTCGCCGCGACTCGAGGACGATCTGGCACCACTGCTTGACGCCGGCGCGCAGGGCGTAGATCTGTTCTTCATCCTCAGCGGTTTCGTATTGACCTGGAATTACCTGGATCGGATGGGCCCACAGTGGTCGACGCGAGCCAGCATGCACTTCCTGTGGTTGCGTCTTAGCCGGGTGTGGCCGATCTATCTGGTCACCATGCACATCGCCGCGGCCTGGATCATTTTCACTCTGCACGTCGGCGATGTGCCGTCACCGGACGCAGACAAGCTCACCGCCATTAGTTATGTGCGCCAGCTTTTCATGATCCAGTTGTGGTTCGAACCATTCTTCGACCGGACCAGTTGGGACGGGCCGGCCTGGTCGATCAGCGCTGAGTGGCTGGCCTACCTACTCTTCGGTGTGTTGATTGTGGTGATCTTCCGGATCGCGGCGGTGTCGCGGGCGCGAACGTTGTTCATGCTCGCCTTCTTCGCCACGTTGCCGCCGACGATCCTGTTACTGGGCAATGGTGTGCTGTACACCCCGTGGAGTTGGCTGCCACGGATCATCGCCCAGTTCGTCGCCGGCGCGTTGGCCTGTGCGGCCGTCCGTCGACTCCGGCTCGGCGACACCGCCCGACGGGGTGCCGGCTATCTTTCGGTGCTGCTCGTGCTCACGATGGTTGTGCTGCTGTACTACGTCGATGCGCACCCGGTGTCGAGCATGGTCGACCCGGGTGGGCTGGTAGCCCTGATGTTCATGCCACTGGTGGTGACGCTGGCGATCGGGGTGGGTGTGCTGCCGACGTTGTTATCGACCCGATTGTTGGTCTACGGCGGCCAGATTTCATTCAGCCTCTACATGATTCACGAGCCGGTGCACACCGCCTGGAATTGGGCCGTCGCTCAGTACTTGATCGTGATGCCGAAGTCGGTAGCGAAGCTCGCCGTGGTGGGGCTGATTCTGGCGGCGATTATGGCTGCGATGATGTTGTACCACTTCATTGAGGAGCCTTCACGACGCTGGATGCGCCGGATGATCGATTTCCGGGATGCCAGCCAGGACAATAAAGCCGTGCCGAAGACGGTCGACATCGCACTTGATCCGCGCTCGGTGCTACCCCCGATACGTGCGAGGTGAATGAGCCTGAGGCGAAGGTGTTTTCACGTCGTGGCGGCTGTCGCCGTTCTTTTCTTTACCGCCATATCGGCTTCCCTGAGTTCTCCCGCTGCCCTTTGCTCCACAACGACCAAGATCGCCGTCATCGGCGACTCCTACACTGCGGGATCGGCTGAGGGCGGCAATGGACTCGCTGGCTGGCCCGCGTTGGCCGAGCAGTTACTGGCGCGTCAGGGTGTCGAGGTTGACGCCGACATCGCGGCCGAGGGCGGTGCGGGGTACGGGACGCGTGGTAGTCGGGGCAACGTTTTCCAGGACCTGACCGCGCAAGCGGTCCGGCGCGACGACGATCTCGTTGTATTCTTCGGGTCTCGCAACGACGAACCGGTGGATCCGCAGACGTTCCCAGCCCTGGCGGCCGGGACCTTCCAGCTGGCCAGATTCGCGGCGCCGGGGGCCAAGTTTCTGGTGATCGGCCCACCCTGGCCGACAGCCGGTCCGCCGCCGGCGGTGCTGAAGATCCGCGACAGTCTGCGCGACCAGGCGACGCTAGCCGGTGCCGTGTTCGTCGACCCCATCGCCGAAGGCTGGTTCGTCGGCCGCCCGAATCTGATCGGTCCGGACGGAGTCCACCCCACCGATACCGGACACGCCTACCTGGCCGAAAAAATCACGCCGCTCATTTTCGGCCAGCTCACCATCGCGGTGTGAGCAGGTCTAGTTCTTGTAGTGCGGCTCGAGGAGCGCGGCCCACGCGTAGGCCAACTGACCGTATTCGTCCTCGCATTGGCCGGCCCGGTCCTCGGGCAACTGACCACTGTTGACGATATCGGCATTGGCTTGCGGATCGGAACCGTAGATCCAGCACTGGAAGTTATAGGCTCGCGCCTGATCCAGAGTGTGCTCGTCGGCAAAACTGGACTCGTCGAGATCCGCGGGCGCAGCACTGGCCAGGTTGTACCAGTCGGCGGTGTCCTTGGCCGCCTGGACGTTATCCGCATTGACCTTGCCGTCGACGGGCTCGAGCAGCCAGTAGGCCGCAAGCTGGTCGGCCACATCCTCTTCCCGTCCGGTCACCGGCAGTTCGTAGATGTCAATCGCCATGTGACCGAGCTCGTGGTAGAAGGCTCCAACAGCGATCCGTCGTGCCGCGGCAGCTGGATCCGGGTCATCGCTGAACAGTTGCAGGCTGTTGTCGACATCCTCGTAGCACAGGATCACCTTCTCCTCGTCGGGGTCCCAGAAATCGTTCGCCTCCCCGCACTGTGAGCCCACGACCGGGATGTCATAGGGAAGTACAAACCAGTCGTTGACCTCTTGGGCGAGTGATTCGAGCAGGCCCGTTTCTTGCATCAACTCCTTGCCCTGGATCGCCTCCGGTGTGGTGGCGTCCTCGTAGACGACAGTCATCTGGCCTGAGTTGCCATCGTCGGCGCCCGCTGTACGCGCTGGCGAGTTCGCCGCGGAAATCGTTGCGGAGTTCGTTGCGGACGTCGTGGGGGTGGCCTGCGTTCCACCGCTGGCACTGCAACCGACGGCCAGCATGCCAACGACTGCCATCATGCACGAAATACCCTGCTGCATCCCTACCTCCTAGTGCCACGTCTCTTCGTTCGGAGCACTGTATCGATTAACTGCGCTGAAAAATTGATGAACTGCGCTGAAAACTACCGCGGTGAAACGATGTTCGGATCGTCTGGGTGGTCGGGATCCGGCGACGGTGGGATTGGCTGGCGGCTGAGCCAGTCCTTGAGTCGAAACAGTTGGCTGGAGACCAGCCCGGCGGCCAACAACACCAGACCGCCGACGATTACGTATGTCATGTTGGGTCAGCCCTCTCTGCTGGTTCGAGCCTACGCCCGGCACGCCCAAACCCATTAGCGAGCAGCGGATCTACCGGGCGACCGCCGCGGTCATGGAGCCCGACCACCGATAGACTTCGCACCGTGGTTGCGCCCGACGATCCGCTCTCAGCGGATGATGCACGCATCCTGAATCTCGAGTCGGACTCGATCACCGGTCACACCCTGAAGCTCGTCATCCTCGAGCCGGGAACCGGCCCCCTCGATCTCGACACCCTGAGAAGTGCTGTGGAACAACGCCTTGCGACCCAACCGCGGGCGACCCAGCGCGTCGATACGACCGGGGGCGACCCGCGCTGGGTGGCGGCAGGCGCGTTCGAGATCACCGACCACATCCGTCGCGTGCCTGCTCCCGACGCTGCCACCGACGCCGACCTCTGGCGGATCGTCAGCGGTTTGATGTCCCAGCATCTTGATCGCACCCGCCCGCTGTGGGCGTTCGACGTGATCGGTCCACTGGCCAACGGCAGGGAAGCGATCGCAGTCCGCATCCATCACGCGATGGCCGACGGAATCGCCTGCGTAGGGTTCTTGGAATCGGTGCTCTTCGATACCGGCCCGGATTCGCCGGAACCCGGGGGGCACCGGACGGGGCTGAAACCGACCGCCGCGCCGCTGAGCCGCGGAGGCGAGGCACTCCGGATGCCCGGCGCTCTCGTCCGCGAGTTGGGTCACCGCGTTTCGCACTCCCCGTTCGATCGGCCGATTACGGTCGCGCGTGAATTAGCCTTCATCGCAGTGCCGTTGGCCGAGATGAAAGAAATCGGTGCGTCGCGGTCTGGCGGCGCAACCGTCAATGACGTCCTGTTGGCGATCATCGCCGGTGGATTGCGCGAGTGGCTGCCCGCCGATGAATCGCGCGCCCGTCATCTGCGCGCGCAGGTTCCGGTCAGCCTGCACCACCGCGATGCGGCTGATGGCGCTGCGGGCAATCACGATTCGTTCATCAATATCGACCTGCCACTCGGGCAGGCAGATCCGCTGATTCGGCTGGATCTGATCAGCTCCGAGACCACCAGGCGTAAGCGTCTCGATGATGCCGGACAGATGTACGACCTGTTTCACGCCCTCGGCCGAGTGAAAGTGATTGACCGGGCGGTCCAGCATCTGGCCGGCAGCGCAAGCGAATTCAGCTTGGCGATCTCCAATGTCCCCGGTCCGGGCTACCCGGTCAGAGTTTCCGATCGAGTAGTGCAGCACCTGTTCTCGTCTTCGGAACCGGGTACCCACCACGCGCTGCGCATCTCGGCGATCTCGTGTTCCGGCGCTATCGGGATCGGGCTGTGCACCGACCCGTCTGCATTACCCGATATTGCTGGGCTCACCGATGCAATCGGCCGCGCGTACAGCGAATTGCGCGACGCCGCAATCGGCCCGGCTTAGGCGATACCGACCGCCACTCGAGGTTGTTCGTCGACGGCCGCGCTGTCCAGTACCAGTTCGGCTACCCGTGTCCGGTGTTGCTCGGCACTGCCGAGTAACGCGGCATCGGTGGCGGCGCGTTTGAAGTACAGGTGCGCCTGGTGTTCCCAGGTGAAGCCGATGCCGCCGTGCACCTGGATGGCATCGGCGGCGATCCTGCTGAACGCGGCCGAACAGGTCGCCTGCGCGATGCTGACCGCCAGCGCAGGATCGTCACTGCCGTCGGTCAATGCCCACACGGCGTGGTAGGCAGTCGATCGGGCGTGTTCGAGATCGACGAGCATGTCGGCAAGCTTGTGTTTGACCGCCTGGAACGAGCCGATCTGGCGGCCGAACTGTAATCGGGACTTGGCGTAGTCGACCGACAGGTCAAGCAGATGCTGCGCCGCACCGACCTGCTCAACCGCCAGCAGCGCGGAACCGACCTGCAGTGCGTGGGTGATCACCCGGTCGGCGTCAGCCGGACCGGCCAGGAGTTGTGCGGGCGCCCCGGAGAAGACGACGCCTGCCTGCGGGCGGGTGAGGTCCATCGTGACCAGCCCAGTGCGTTGCGCGCCTTCGCCTTTGGTGCCGACTGCGTACAGCCCCACACCATCGGATGCCTTCGCCGCCACCAGAAGGACGTCGGCAGACGTACCGTCGACCACCCGATCGACCGTTCCGGTGAGGGTGAACCTTTGACCGTCCGGGGTGGCCGTGACGTCGATCCGTTCCGGATCGAAAGCACCGGCGGAGTCGTTGACCGCGAACGCGGCCGTCTGCTCGCCTTCGATGAGGGACGCCAGCAGCTCATTGCGCGCCGACGAGCCCGCGCACGCCACCAGGGCCGGAATGGCGAGATAGACCGTTCCGAACAGTGGCCCGCAGCCCAGTGCGGCGCCGAACTCCTCGACGGCGACTGCCTGATCCACCAGTGAGCCACCGACTCCGCCGTCGGCCTCGGGAACCGACATCCCGAGTACGCCGAGTTCGGATCCCAAGCGGTTCCACACCGCCGCGTCGTAGGTGACGTCGGACTCCATCAGTCGGCGGACGGTGGGTTCGTCGAAATTCTCGGCACAGAACTTGCGCACCGCGCCGCGCAGTTGCTGCTGCTCGTCGCTGAAGGTGAACTCAGCCACGGGGCACATCCTTCCAGGGCATACCGGCATCGGCACGCAGGTCGCCGGGCAGGCCCAGCACCCGCTCGCCGAGGATGTTGCGCATCACCTCGGAGGTGCCGCCCTCGATGGTGTTGGCTCGGCTGCGCAGGTAGCGCTGCTGGATCGGGCCACGCCAGTCGCCGTCACGGTGTGCGCCGTGCATGTCGTAACCGTGGTACAGAATCCCTTCCGGCCCAAGCAGATCCATGCAGAACTCGTAGATCCGCTGGTTGAGTTCCGCGCCTACCATCTTGCCGATGGAGCCCTCGGGACCGGGATCACCGGCAGTGGCGGACGCGCGAGATCGCTCGGAGGTCAGCCGCTGTGCCTCGGCGCGCAGCCACAGCTGGGTCAGCCGGTCCCGGAGCACCGGGGTGTGCAGATCAGGACGCGACGCCCACAGTCCGACGGCCTCGGAAATCGTGCCGGCCCCACGGCGGCTGCCGCTGGCACCCAGTGCGCTGCGCTCGTTCATCAGGGTGGTCATCGCCACCCGCCAGCCGTCGCCCACGGCCCCGAGTCGGTGCGTGTCGGGGATGCGCGCGTCGGTGATGTACACCTCGTTGAACTCAGCCTGGCCGGTCATCTGCCGCAGCGGCCGGGTCTCGACGCCCGGCGCGTGCATGTCGAGGATGAAGTAGGTCAGCCCCTTGTGCTTGGGGGTGTCGGTGTCGGTTCGGGCCAGCAGCAGGCCCCAGCGCGCCTTGTGGGCCAGGCTGGTCCAGACCTTCTGCCCGTTGATGATCCAATCGTCCCCGTCGCGCACCGCGGAGGTGGCCAGGCCGGCAAGATCGGATCCGGCACCGGGTTCGGAGAACAACTGACACCAGATGTCCTCGGTGGTGGCGAGTGGCCGCAGGAAGAACTTCCGGATGTCGTCGCTCTGGGCGTGTTCGCGCACGGTCGGCGCCGCCATGCCGTAGCCCATCGGGTTGAGTCCGAGTGGCACCGGGCCGCCGGCACCCTGCAGGACGGCGTCGGCGACGGCCTGCAGTCCGCGGGAGACGCCGAGACCGCCGAGACCCTCCGGAAAATGCACCCAGGACAGCCCGGCGTCGTAACACGCGCCGAGGAATTCGGGCAGGGGGACTTCGTTGGGGTTGCGCTCGGCCACAACCTCCAGTGCCAGTTTGGTGACGTGGTCAGCGTCGAAAGCGGTACTCATCAGGCAACGATAGAAAACGTCGCCGCGGTCGATGCGAGCAGGTCGGTGTTGGTCTGGTGCTAGGCAGGCGGAACGTCGCCGACCGGTGGCGGTGGCAGTGGTTCCGGTACCGGTGGTGGTGGCGGCGGTTCCGGGGCCGGCGGCGGTGGCGGTGGCGGTGGTGGTGGTAGAGGTTCCGGCGCCGGCGCGGGCGGCGCAACGGGAGGCAGTACCGGCACCGTGATCGGCGGCAGACCCGGGATCTCGATGACGTTCACGTCCGGTGGCGGACCACCCTCGACCGGCGGCGCCTCCGGCGGTGGCGGCGGTGCCTGGTTGTAGTCGTTGTACTCGTTGTAGTTGTTGTTGTACCCCGGGTCGTACTGCGGAGTGGGTGCGCGATACACCGGCGGCGGCGGTGCCGGGGCGATTCCGGTGCTGGTGTTGATCGTGATGATGGACCCGGGCAGCACCTGACCGGCCGGGCTGGTGCCCACCACGGAGCCCTTCGATGCGGTGCTGTTCACCGGCGTCGGCTGATCGGATACCTGAAAGCTCGCGTCCCGGAGACGCTTTCGGGCGGCGTCGAAGTTCAGACCCGCCACGCTGGGCACCGCCGCGCCCGGGGCGCCGTTGACGTAGCGCGGATCGGTGGGCGGCAATACCACGGGTCCGAAGTTGGTGGCGATCGGGCTCATCGCCAGGAACCAGGTCTGGGCCGGTGACGTTCCGCCGTAAAGGTTTCCGCTGCCGCCGCACTTGCGTAGTGGGAATGCGCACAGCGCCGCGGGTTTCGGCGAGTCGTCGAATACATAGTTGGCGGCTGCCAGTTGGTTGGTGTAGCCGAGGAATCCCGAGGACCGGTGCGACTCCGTGGTTCCGGTTTTGCCCGCCATCGGCAACCGCCAGCCGACGGATCCGGCCGCACCCACGGCAGTACCCATGGTGGTGTCCTTGGCCAGGGCGTTGGTCAGGGTGTTGGCCAATCCCTCAGGAACCACCTGCTCGCATTTCGCGATCGGGACGTTGATCTCCTTGCCGTTGCGATCCAGCACCTTCTCGATCGGTGTCGGCGGGCACCACATGCCGCCGGACGCCAGGGTGGCGCCGACATTGGACAGTTCCAATGCGTTGAGTTCGAACGGGCCGAGCGTGAACGAGCCGATGTTCTCCCGCTTGACGTAATCGGCCAGGCTCTCGGCACTCTTCGGCACGTAGGCGCGTGCGGTCCCCGGGTCGGCGTAGGAACGCAGGCCGAGTCGCACGGCCATGTCGACCGTCCTGCCCACGCCGACCTGTTGGATCAGTTTGGCGAACGCCGTGTTGGGTGACAATGCCAGGGCGTCGGTCATGCTCAGCGGGCTGCGGTAGCCGGCGGCATTTTTCACACACCAGGTCTTGGGCGGGCAGCCTTTGGTATCGCTGTTGCCCAGGCCGCTGCCCTGAAACGTTGGCGGAACGTCGAGCAGTGCGTTGATGCCCATGCCCATGTCCAGCGCTGCGGCACTGGTGAAGATCTTGAAGATGGATCCGGCACCATCGCCGACGAGGGTGAACGGCTGCGGTTGCACGGTCTGGCCGGCCTCGAGTTTGAGCCCGTAACTTCTGTTGTCGCCCATCGCCAGCACCCGGTGGGCGTCCTTGCCCGGCCGGATCACGCTCATCACGCTGGCGACGCTGTCCAGCGTGGGAGCCGCGACCGCATTGATGGCCTGTTTGACGCTGCTCTGCACCTTCGGATCCAGCGTGGTCTTGATCAGATAACCGTTACGCGAAACGTCTTCTTTGCTGATCCCCGCCCGCGCCAGATACTCCAGGGCGTAGTCGCAGAAGAAGGCCCGATCACCGGCGGCGATGCAGCCCTGCGGCAGCGTATTCGGTTGCGGCAGAACGCCTAACGGCTGATTCCGGGCAGCGCGGAGTTCGTCGGCGTATGCGGGCAGGTTCTCGATCATGGTGTCCAGAACCAGGTTGCGCCGGTCCAGTGCACCCTGCGGGTTGGTATAGGGGTTTAGGGCGCTGGTCGACTGCACCAGACCGGCAAGCAGCGCGGACTGCTGCCAATTGAGCTGTGCCGCGTCGATTCCGAAGTAGGTGCGTGCCGCGTCCTGGATGCCGTAGGCGCCGTTGCCGAACGGCACCAGGTTGAGATAGCGGGTGAGGATCTCGGGCTTGGTCAGTGCCTTGTCCAGCGCCAGCGCCGTGCGGATCTCACGCAATTTGCGGGTGGGTGTGGTCTCCACCGCGGCCTGGCGTTCGTCGTCGGTCTGGGCATTGATCAGCAGGTTGAAATTCTTCACGTATTGCTGCTCGATAGTGGAACCACCGCGGGTGTCGCCGCCGCCTTTGAGGAAGCCGGCCAGGCCGGTCAGGGTGCCTTGCAGGTCGACACCGTTGTGATCGGCGAAGCGTTTGTCCTCGATGGACACGATGGCCAGTTTCATGGTGTCGGCGATCCGGTCGGTTCTGACTTCCCATCGGCGCTGGACATACAGCCACGCGATCGGGGTGCCGGCCGCATCCACCATCGTCGAGACCGCTGGGACCGCACCACCGACGATGTCGGCCGAGCCCTGGGTGACCGATTCCGATGCGTGATTGCTCGCCATCCCGAGGCTGCCAACGACCGGGAACAGCAATCCTGCGGTCAGCACACCGGCGAGCAGGCAGAACAAAGCCATCTTGCGCAGGGTCGGCTTCGCCGGGGGATACGCATCCGACATTCCGGACACATTAGGTGCTGGCGGCCGGGACCTCCAACGTGGGATCGGCTCAACCCGGCCCACCCGGTGGAGCGGCCCAATTCGGCGATGACGCGCACGGCTGCGCCGGTGGTGTCAGCCGCGCCGAAGTCGCCGGATGAGCATCGCACCGGCACTGGCCACGGCCAGACCGACCGCGATCGGAATGCGGGTGTACCGGCCACTGCGGGCCGGGGGCCCCGGCGGTGACACCGGGTGGCCAACTCCCCGGATCGGCGGTGGGGTGGCGGCCGGGATGTCGTGCGGGGCGGGGTCCACCGTTGGCGGCGCGGTCATCGTTTCAGTCGGAGAAATCCGGGGTGCGGCCTTTTTTGCGGGAGCCTTCTTCGCCGGAACCTTTTTGGCGGGAGCCTTCTTCGCCGGAGCCTTTTTGGCGGGGACTTTTTTGGCGGGAACCTTCTTCGCCGGAGCCTTTTTGGCGGGAGCCCTCCTGGGTGTTGCCTCCGCCGGCGGGCGGGGGTCGGATCCCTCATCGTGCCGGTCCTGTGGATCTGCCATCACGCGCTCACTCTCCTGACTTCTCGGTGGTGCTCGCCCGACTGGGGTTCACGACCGGCGACGCATCATCCACGCCGCGATGCCAGCCACCAGGAAACCCGCACCAATGACGAACGGCCACAGAGAGATCCGCTGAGACCCCGCCGTGCCGGAAACCGAAGGACCGGGTGCACCCGTGCTGGGCACCGTAACAGTGAACGACCATGAACCGGAGACGACATGCCCGTCGTCAGAGGTCACCCGATAGTTCACCGTGTACCTACCCGACGGGCCCAGGGGGCGCACGCCGATGCTCGCCACCGGGCCGCGAACCTCCGTGTCGCCCGACGACCACAGGTTGCCGTCAGGTCCGACCACTGTCATCGCGGCGAACGTCGTTTGCAGATCCTCGTTGAACGTCGCGCTGACCCGGTTCGGTCCGGCGCTCAGGGTTGCGTCGGCCGCCGGATCCGTAGCGGTGAGAATGGTGTGCGCGGAGGCCGGGGCAGCACCGGCGATCACCGTGGTGATCATCCACGTGACGGCCAGTATTCGGACGGCCAGTATTCGGACGGCCAGTATTCGGAGAAGTCCTGCCACGCCTACAGCA
>JBAXIR010000051.1:0-15421 GCA_037138275.1 Mycobacteriaceae bacterium
GGTCGCTGCGCTATCCGCTAGTCGACGGGCAGGGCAACTTCGGCTCGCCGGGTAATGACCCGCCGGCCGCCATGCGCTACACCGAGGCGCGCCTCACCCCGCTGGCCATGGATATGCTGCGTGAAATCGACGAGGAGACAGTCGATTTCATTCCCAACTACGACGGCCGGGTGCAGGAGCCGACGGTTCTGCCGAGCCGCTTCCCCAACCTGCTGGCCAATGGCTCCGGCGGTATCGCCGTCGGCATGGCCACGAACATCCCGCCGCACAATCTCCGGGAACTCGCCGAGGCCGTCTACTGGTGCCTGGAGAACCACGAGGCCGATGAGGAAACCACGCTTGCGGCGATGATCGAACGGATCAAGGGGCCGGACTTCCCGACCTCCGGTCTGATCGTCGGCACCTCCGGTGTCATCGACGCCTACACAACCGGCCGAGGGTCGGTCCGGATGCGCGGTGTGGTGGAGATCGAAGAAGACTCCCGCGGACGAACCGGCATCGTCATCACCGAGTTGCCGTATCAGGTCAACCACGACAACTTCATCACCTCGATCGCCGATCAGGTGCGTGAGGGCAAGCTGGCCGGCATCTCCAATATCGAGGACCAGTCCAGCGACCGGGTGGGCCTGCGCATCGTCGTGGAGATCAAACGCGATGCCGTGGCCAAGGTGGTGCTGAACAACCTCTACAAGCACACCCAGCTGCAGACCAGCTTCGGCTGCAACATGCTCTCGATCGTTGACGGTGTGCCCCGCACCCTGCGGCTGGACCAGATGATCCGTTACTACGTCGAGCATCAGCTCGACGTGATCGTGCGGCGGACCACCTACCGACTGCGCAAGGCCAACGAACGGGCCCACATCCTGCGCGGTCTGGTCAAGGCGCTCGACGCCCTTGACGAGGTGATCGCGCTGATCCGCGCGTCGGAGACCGTTGACGTCGCCAGGGTCGGCCTGATCGAACTGCTTGATATCGACGATATCCAGGCGCAGGCCATCCTCGATATGCAGCTGCGCCGGCTGGCCGCCCTGGAACGTCAGAAGATCGTCGACCAACTGGCCGAGATCGAGACGGAGATCGCCGACCTCGAAGACATCCTGGCCAAGCCCGAGCGCCAGCGCGGCCTCGTGCGCGACGAACTGGCTGAGATCGTCGAGAAGCACGGCGACGACCGTCGCACCCGGATCGTCGGTGCTGAGGGCGAGGTGTCTGACGAAGACCTCATCGCTCGCGAAGAGGTGGTCGTGACGATCACCGAGACCGGCTACGCCAAGCGGACCAAGACCGACCTGTATCGCAGTCAGAAGCGCGGCGGTAAAGGCGTGCAGGGCGCGGCGCTCAAGCAGGACGACATCGTGCGGCACTTCTTCGTCTGCTCCACCCACGACTGGATCCTCTTCTTCACCACGCAGGGCCGGGTCTACCGGGCGAAGGCGTATGAGCTTCCGGAGTCGTTGCGCGCGGCCCGCGGACAGCACGTGGCCAACCTGCTGGCATTCCAGCCCGATGAGCGCATCGCGCAGGTCATTCAGATCAAGACCTACGAGGACGCCCCGTATCTGGTGCTGGCCACCCGCAACGGCCTGGTGAAGAAGTCCAAGCTGACCGACTTCGACTCCAACCGCTCGGGCGGCATCGTGGCGGTAAACCTCCGGGACGGGGACGAGTTGGTCGGCGCAATCCTGTGCTCGGCGGACGACGACCTGCTGCTGGTGAGTGCTAAGGGCCAGTCAATCCGGTTCTCGGCCACCGATGAGGCACTGCGCCCGATGGGCCGGGCGACATCCGGTGTCCAGGGCATGCGATTCAACGCCGACGATCAGCTGTTGTCGTTGAATGTGGTCCGGGAGGGCACCTACCTGCTGGTCGCCACTGCAGGTGGATACTCCAAGCGGACGGCGATCGAGGAGTACACCGCGCAGGGCCGTGGCGGTAAAGGCATCCTGACCATCCAGTACGACACCCGTCGTGGCAGTCTGGTGGGCGCACTGGTGGTCGATGACGATAGCGAGCTGTACGCCATCACGTCCGGCGGCGGAGTGATCCGCACCGCGGCACGGCAGGTTCGCAAGGCCGGGCGCCAGACCAAGGGCGTTCGCTTGATGAACCTGGGCGAAGGCGACACACTAATAGCGATTGCGCGCAATGCCGAGGAACAGGACGGCTCCGATGACGACGAAGCGGTTGATTCCGAGGTGGACGCGACGTAACACCGGGGGCCACAGGTAAGGAGTGTTGGTGAGTTCACCGAACGAACCGGGCGGGCGCCCGACGACTGCGGACGCCCAGACCGATGTGCCGCCGTGGCAGAGCGCCGGTCGCGGTCGCGCCGACGGCACACCGCAGCGAGTGGCTACCAACGCCCCGGTGCGCGGCGCCGACCCGCGGGCAAGCCGCTATGTCACCGGCGTCGCGGCGCCCGATCTGTCGTCGATGAGTCCGCTCGCGCAACGGCCCGATCCCGAACCCGCCCCGGCGCGTTCGGATCTGCGTACCGAACGCCACGACGTGGTCCCGGTCGAGGCGTTGCCCAGTGAGTTACCGGACCTGTCCGGCCCAGTGCCGAAACCCGCGCCTCCGCGGCCGGCGGATCCCGTCCGGGCTGCTGCGCAGGCAGCCCCGCCACGGGTGCAGGTGGGTGCGCGGCCCCGCGGACCGGTTCGGGCCACCATGCAGATCCGCCGCATCGATCCGTGGAGCGCGTTGAAGGTGTCCCTACTGCTGAACGCGGCGCTGTTCTTCGTGTGGATGATCGCCGTCGCGTTCCTCTATCTCGTGCTCGGTGCGATGGGCGTGTGGAGCAAGCTCAATAACAATGTCGGCGATCTGTTGACCAGCGGCAGCGGTGGCGGTGGCGACCTGGTGTCGGCGGGATCGATATTCGGCACCGCCGCGCTGATCGGGCTGGTGAACATCGTGCTGTTATCGGCCATGGCTACCGTCGGCGCCTATATCTACAACCTGAGCACCGATATAGTCGGCGGTGTCGAGGTAACTCTGGCCGATCTGGACTGATCACGCCGCCGATGCGGGCTGCGCGTTTGGGTAGGCCGCTGCAGGTGGGGTAATCTCGCTGCTCGTCCGTGTGCAATTCCGGGCCTATAGCTCAGGTGGTTAGAGCGCTTCGCTGATAACGAAGAGGTCGGAGGTTCGAGTCCTCCTAGGCCCACGATGTCCTGGTCGTCGACGGGGCACACTCCGTCGGCCAGACCAGCGCCACGGGGCCTTAGCTCAGTTGGTAGAGCGCTGCCTTTGCAAGGCAGATGTCAGGAGTTCGAATCTCCTAGGCTCCACAGAACTTTCGTGCCACGACCGGGCGCCGTACATATCCCAACGCCCCTGACGTAAGCGCCCGGTAGCGGGGGTGGCACACTGTCATCCCGTGAGCACAAGCCCGATTCAAACCGCCACCGCGACACTGCATACCAACCGCGGCGATATCAAGATCGCCCTCTTCGGTAACCACGCCCCCAAGACCGTCGCCAACTTCGTCGGCTTGGCCCAAGGCACCAAGGACTACTCGACTCAGAACGCATCCGGGGGTACCTCCGGTCCGTTCTACGACGGAGCGGTCTTCCACCGCGTCATCGACGGATTCATGATCCAGGGCGGCGACCCGACCGGCACCGGCCGCGGTGACGCCGGCTATAAGTTCGCCGACGAATTTCACCCGGAGTTGCAATTCGACAAGCCCTACCTGCTGGCGATGGCCAATGCCGGGCCGGGAACCAACGGCTGCCAGTTCTTCATCACGGTGGGCAAGACCCCGCACCTCACCCGCAAGCACACCATCTTCGGCGAGGTCGTCGACCCGGAGTCGCAGCAGGTCGTTGACGCGATCGCCACCACAGCGGTCGATCGCAACGACCGGCCGAATGACGCCGTCGTGATCGAGTCGGTCACGATCGCCTGAGCGTCAACCCCGGGCGTAGCCGGCCACGGTGAGTGCGTCGAGAACCTCCAGGGGGTCTCCGCCGAGGTCCCATCGGCTCAGGACGATCAGGTGCGAGTCGACGGTGTCGATCTCGAGCAGTCGGACCTTGCGCCCGAATCGGCGAAACTCGGTGATCCGGATCAGTTCAATGTCGGCGCGCGGCAAAGTCGTCGAACGCAACCAGCCCCGGTAGACCAGTCCGGCGGCAGTGATTGCCAGCCGTGGCCGCGCCCGCCACGATCCGGCGGCAAAGATCAGCAGACCCATAGCAGCGATACCGCTGAGGAACCGGCCTGGCGGGTCGGTCGCGAGCAGTGCACAGGCTGCCGCCATGAAGATTCCAGCCGCGCCGACGGCCGCGATTGCCGCTGTTCGTGGGGCCCAATGGAGGTTATCCACAGGAGTTATCCACAGTGGGGATGAATCACATCGTTGTTATTGTCGTCACCGCCACCGCATGGTCAACAGCAGACCGGCGATCATGAAGCCGAACGCGATCGCGTAGTTCCACGGACCGAGGTCGGCCATCCACTGCAGTGCGTCCGGAGTGTTGTACCCGGACGCCGCCAACTGGAACACCAGCAACCACACCAGCCCGATCAGCATCAGGCCGATGAACAGCACGACGAACCAGGAACTGGAGGGGCCGGCCTTGACCTTGACCGGGGTGCGGCTAACCGAGTTGACGGTGAAGTCGTTCTTCTTGCGAACCTTGGACTTGGGCATGGATACCTTCACTGGAGACTAGGGGTCTGAAAAGATTATCCCAGTGGCGCCGCGGGTAGCGTGTCAGGCGTGCAGGTATTGGTCGTCGACAACTACGACAGCTTCGTGTTCAACCTGGTTCAGTATCTGGGCCAACTCGGTGTGGATGCGCAGGTGTGGCGCAATGATGACCCGCGGTTGACCGGCGCGGCCCAGATTTCCTCTGCGGTGGCCGAATTCGATGGCGTCCTGCTCAGCCCAGGGCCCGGTACGCCCGAGCGTGCCGGGGCCTCCATCGCACTGGTGCAGGCGTGTGCGGCCGCGCGGACCCCGCTATTGGGTGTCTGTCTGGGGCATCAGGCGATCGGAGTGGCGTTCGGCGCCACCGTGGATCGCGCTCCGGAACTCCTCCACGGCAAGACCAGTACGGTTTTCCACACCAATGATGGAGTGCTGCAAGGCCTTCCGGATCCGTTCATCGCGACCCGGTATCACTCCTTGACGATTCTGCCCGAGACCGTGCCGCCGGAATTGGAGGTCATCGCGCACACCTCCAGGGGCGAGCGAAGCGACGGGATGGATCCGAGCGGGGTGATCATGGCGGTCCGTCACGTCGAGCTGCCCATCCACGGTGTGCAGTTCCATCCCGAGTCGATCCTCACCGAGGGTGGACACCGGATGCTGGCGAATTGGCTTGGATTCTGCGGCAGTTCTCCGGCTGAGTCGGTTGTGCAGCGGTTGGAACAGGAAGTGGCCGATACGGTTCGGCGAGCGACCGGCGGTGATCCCGTCCGGGCGGTTACGACGCAAAGCTGAGCGTCAGCGGGCCGTCCCGGTTTGTCCCGGCCCCGGGTGGCGGGCTCTGGGTAACCACCGCGTTTGTTCGTTGGCCGCTGTTAGGTACGTCGGGACCCTTCACCAGAACGCCGGTCCAGCCGAGTGCGCGAAGGTTCGGCTCGGCGTCAACCCAGAACTGGCCCACCATATTCGGCATGATGAACTGATTCCCCTTTGACACCTTCAGGGTGATCGGGCTGTCCAGCGGTACCGCGGCACCCGCAGTCGGCTCGGTGCCGATTACCTGACCGACCGGTTCCGTGCTGTCCACCGTCGCGGTGAGGACGGTCGGGAAGCCCACCGTGTTGAGGTTCTTGGTGGCCAGATCGGCAGTTTCCCCGGCAACGTCGGGTATCTCCCGGGTTCGCGGACCGGTCCCGACGACGATCGTGATCTCGTTGGTGATCGCCGAGGTTTGATTCGCCGGCGGCACGGTGTTGAGCACCTTGTCCCTCTGGTCGGGATTCGACGGCGCCTCGGATTGCTTGAACTTGCCGAAGCCCGCCGCCGTCAGCTTCTTGACCGCCTCGGCGTAGCTCAGCGCCGACACATCAGGCACCTCACGCTGCTCGGGCCCGGTGGACACGCTGATCAGGATCTCGTCGCCGGCATTGACCGATAGGTTGCCCGCCGGGTCGGTCTTGATGACATGGTCGGGGGGCACCGTGTTATCCGGCTTCTGCTGGGTACGGATCTTGAAGCCCTTGTTCTGCAGCGAGGCGATCGCGTCGGCCGAGACCTGACCGCGCACGTCGGGAACCTGGACCGCGCGCGGCTTACCGCCGACCATATTGATCGCGAGAGTGACCACCACGGTCAGGATCGCCAGCACCGCCGCCGCCACCAGCCATCGGCCCACCGAGCTGCGCCCGGAATCCGCGTAGTCATACCTCGCCGGTGTCGAACCTGAATCATCGCGAGAACTTGACCGCGAGGGCGCCATCATCATGGTCCGCTCGGCCTGGGTCAGCACCTTCGGCGCCTCGGGCTTTTCCCCGCTGTGCACCCGAACCAGATCGGCCCGCATTTCAGCGGCGCTCTGGTACCGATTGTCCGGATTCTTGGTCAGCGCCTTGAGCACAACGGCGTCGAGTTCCGCGGAGATGCCGGCCCGCTTCTGGGACGGCGGTATCGGGTCCTCGCGCACATGCTGGTAGGCGACGGCGACCGGCGAGTCACCGACGAATGGCGGTTCGCCGGTGAGCATTTCGTAGAGTACGCATCCCAGCGAGTACACATCGGAGCGTGCATCCACGGATTCGCCCCGGGCCTGCTCGGGCGAGAGGTACTGGGCGGTTCCGATCACCGCCGCGGTCTGGGTGACTTTGTTTCCGGTGTCGGCAAGGGCGCGGGCGATGCCGAAGTCCATCACCTTCACCGCCCCGGCATCGGAGATCATGATGTTGGCCGGCTTGACGTCCCGGTGGATGATCCCGTGCTGGTGGCTGAAGTTGAGGGCTTGGCAGGCGTCGGCGATCACCTCCAGTGCCCGCCGCGGCGGCATGGGGCCGTCGTTGTGGACGATGTCGCGCAGCGTGACCCCGTCGACGTACTCCATCACGATGTAGGGCAGCGGCCCGCTGGCCGTCGTCGCTTCTCCGGTGTCATACACCGCGACGATTGCGGGATGGTTGAGCGCTGCCGCGTTTTGCGCCTCGCGCCGGAACCGCAAATAGAAACTCGGGTCGCGGGCCAGGTCCGCGCGCAGCACCTTGACGGCAACGTCTCGATGCAAGCGCAGATCTCGGGCGAGGTGGACCTCCGACATGCCGCCGAACCCGATGATCTCACCGAGTTCGTAGCGGTCGGAAAGGTGCTGCGGTGTGGTCATCGCGATGCCTCGTTGACGACGGGGGCGCGCGCCACCGTCGGCGGGTGCACCGCGGAGAACCGAATCTGGATCTGCATACCCGGGATCACCGCGGGGGTCCATCCCGACGGGGCTACCGGCGGTCCCCCACCGGGGGCCTCCGGTGTGATGGTGTCGGTCACGGTCTGCTGGACCGGAACGTTGGCGCGTCGGTCCCGGTCGGCCAGGACGATCAGGATCGCGCTGATGATCGCCAGGGTGCCGAGTACCCCGGCGGCCCAGAGCAGGGCGCGCTGACCGGAGGAGAACGCTCGGCGGGCCGGCTGCGGGGATCGCTGACCCGTACCCGAGCGCGGCCGGGGAGCCGGCGCGGGCCGAGCCTCGGGCGCCGGCTTCTTGGAGCCCGGAATCGTGGTCGGGTTCGCTTTGATGATGGGCGCGGAGTTCGGCCGTGGCGCCCGGCGCCCGGCACGCACCGCGGACACCGCGTCGGCGAACTGACCGCCGTTGCGATACCGCAAGCCGGGGTTCTTGACCAGGGTGATCTCGATGAGCTCGCGCACGTTGGGCGGCAGGTCCGCCGGAAGAGGTGCCGGGGTCTCTTTGATGTGCTTCATCGCGACGGTCAGCGCTCCGTCGCCGACGAATGGCCGCTTGCCCGAAACCGCTTCGTAGCCAACAACTCCCAGCGAATAGACATCGCTGGCCGCCGTGGCGTCTTCGCCGAGGGCCTGCTCCGGTGCGATGTACTGGGCGGTGCCCATCACCATTCCGGTCTGGGTCACCGGCACCGCGTCGACCGCCTTGGCGATGCCGAAATCGGTCAGCTTCACCTGGCCGGTCGGGGTGATGAGGATGTTGCCCGGCTTGACGTCGCGGTGCACCAGGCCCGCGGTGTGGGCGACCTGGAGTGCCCGCCCGGTCTGCTCGAGCATGTCGAGGGCATGTCGAAGCGACAACCGACCGGTCCGCTTGATAACCGAGTTCAGCGGTTCACCGTTGACCAGTTCCATCACCAGATAGGCGGTGCGGCCCTCGCCGTCCATATCGGTCTCGCCGTAATCGTGCACGGCTGCGATACCCGGGTGGTTGAGCATGGCCACGATGCGCGCTTCGGCGCGGAACCGCTCCAGGAACTCCGGATCGGAGGAGAACTCCTGCTTGAGGACCTTGACGGCGACCCGGCGTCCCAGCCTGCTGTCGACGGCCTCCCACACCTGTCCCATACCGCCGGTCGCGATCAGTCGCTGTAACCGATAGCGCCCGGACAGCGTGACGCCCACGCGGGGACTCATTGCTTGCCTCGCTGTGCTCGGCTGCGGGGGCTCATTGCTTGCCTCGCTGTGCTCGGCTGCGGGGGCTCACGGCGCACCCTGCAGTACCGCCGCGATGGTGGCCCGCCCAATCGGCGCGGCGAGCGCTCCACCCGTCGCGGCCAACCGGTCCCCGCCGTTCTCGACCAGGACTGCCACCGCGACCTTTGGATCCTGTGCCGGGGCGAACGCGATGTACCAGGCGTGCGGCGGGGTGGAGCGCGGATCGCTGCCGTGTTCGGCGGTTCCGGTCTTGGATGCGATCGCCACGCCGGGAATCGCCCCCTTCTGCTGGGTGAACTTCTCGGCACCGACCATCAAATCCGTTAGCTTAGCCGCGATCTGTGGTGAAACCGCGCGTTGTTGCTCCTGCGGCGCAGTCGCGCTGATGTTGGACAATCCCGGTCCTTCGAGCCGGTCCACGAGGTACGGCTGCATCACCACACCGGAATTCGCGATCGCGGCGGCCACCATCGCATTCTGTAGCGGCGTCACCGCAACGTCCTTCTGTCCCATACTCGACATCCCGACTGCGGCGGCATCGGCCATCGGTCCGATGGTGGACTCGGCGACCTGAAGCGGAATGGGGTCCGGCGTGCTGTCGAACCCGAACGCATCTGCTGTACGGCGCAGCGCGTCGGCTCCGACCCGGATGCCCAGCTCGACGAAGGCGGTGTTGCAGGACCGCTCGAAGGCCTCCCGCAGCGGTGCCGTCGGCCCGGTGCCGCACGGCGTTCCGCCGTAGTTCTCCAGGGTGGCGGTGCTGTCGGGCAGGGTGATCGAGCCGGCCGCGGTCAGAGGTTCGCTCTCGGTGATGCCGGCCTGCAACGCGGCCGCAGTCGTGATGACCTTGAATGTCGATCCGGGCGGGTAGCGCTCGGCGATCGCCCGATTGGTCAGCGGCGCAGCCGCGTCGTCACGCAATTGCTGCCAGGCCTTGCCCTGAGCCTCGGTGTCGTGGGTGGCTAACAGGTTGGGGTCGTAGGAGGGCGATGACACCATCGCGAGGATCTTTCCGGTGGACGGCTCCAGTGCCACCACCGAACCCTTGCACGGTCCGTCGCAGCCCTGTTGGAGCGCCGCCCACGCGGCTTGCTGGACCCGCGGGACCAAGGTGGTATCGACGTTGCCGCCCCGCGGATCCCGGCCGGTGAAAAAATCGGCCAGTCGTCTGCCGAACAGTCGCTCGTCGGAGCCGTTGAGGATGAGGTCCTCGGCGCGCTCGAGCCCATTGCTTGAATACCGTAGTGAGTAGAAGCCGGTCACCGGTGCGTAGGCGTACGGATCGGGGTACACCCGTAGGAATCGGTAGCGGCCGTTCGTCGACAGCGAATACGCCAGCAACTGCCCGCCGGCGGTGATCTGACCACGTTGACGCGCGTACTCGTCGAGCAGGACCCGCTGGTTCCGCGGATCGGCGCGCAACGCGTCGGCACGGAAAACCTGCGTCACCGTGGCGTTGACCAACAGCAGCACGACCAAAGCCATGACCATCACTGAGATTCTGCGCAGCGAGGTGTTCATGACCGACTGATCACTTCGGTGCGCGCCGCGGCGATGGGCGTGTGCTGGCTGGTCTCGATCGGCCGGCGGGCCGCATGGGAGATCCGGACCAGGATGGCCAGCAGAAGGTAGTTGGCCACCAGTGAGGAACCGCCGTAGGACATCCACGGCGTAGTCAGACCGGTAAGCGGGATCAGCCCGGTGACTCCCCCGACCACGATGAAAAGCTGAATCGCCAGGGTTGACGCCAGACCGGCGGCCAGCAGCTTGCCGAAACTGTCGCGCACCGCGACTGCGGTGCGCAGTCCCCGAACGACCACGATCGTGTACAGCAGCAGAACGCCGGCAAGCCCGACAAGCCCCAACTCCTCCCCCACCACGGCGGTGATGAAATCCGTCGACGCCGCGGGAACCGTGCCCGGTTGTCCATTGCCTAGACCGGTGCCGAAAACCCCGCCGGTGGCGAAGCTGAACTGGGACTGCACCATCTGATAGCCCGATCCCTCGGGGTCCGCGAAGGGGTCCATCCAGGTCTGCACCCGACCGCGGACGTGGCCGAAAAGGTGATATGCAACAACGCTTCCCGCGCTGAACAGGGTGAGCCCTATGACCACCCAACTGAACCGATCGGTGGCGATGTAGACCATGACGAGAAACGAGGCGTAGAGCAACAGCGAGGTGCCGAGATCTTTCTCGAAGACCATCACCCCAACCGAGATGATCCAGGCTGCAAGCAAGGGAGCAAGGTCACGCGGCCGAGGCAGATCCAAGCCGAGGAAGTGCTGGCCCGCACTGGTGAACAGATTCCGTTTAGCCACCAGGACGCCCGCGAAGAAGATCAGCAGCAGGATCTTGGAGAACTCCGCAGGCTGAATGCTGAAGCCCGGCAACCGAATCCAGATTTTCGCGCCATTGGTTTCCGACAGGCTGGCCGGCAGTAGGGCCGGTATAGCCAGTAGCGTCAGCCCGGCCGCTCCGCAGATGTAGTCGTAGCGAGCCAGCATCCGGTGGTCGATGAGGAAGGCGACGACCAACGAAAAGCCAAGCACCCCGACCAACGTCCACAGCATCTGCTGTCCTGCGCCGGGTCCGTCAACCGGCGTATCCCGATCGAGATCGAGGCGGTGGATCAGTACCAGACCCAGACCATTGAGCAACGCGACGACCGGCACAAGCAGCGGATCGGCATACGGCGCAAACCGCCGGATCGTCACATGCGCGCCGATGAAAAGGATCAGGAATGCCAGCGTGTAACCGAGGAGATCCCAGCGAACACCCTGCTCCTGGTTGGCTTCCACGATCATCAGGGCGACGCCGGTGATGAGGGTGGCAAAACACAGCAGCGCGAGCTCGGCGTTGCGGCGATTCGGCAGCGCCGGGGCGATCTCGACGGGAGGTTGGGGTGCGGTCGTCGGCTCACCGGCGTTCCGCCTACGGCTCATGCGGCCGCCCGGCAGTCGATTCCGGGCTGCTGCTGCGGTACCGGCAGCGGTGCGGGCGACGGCGGGGAAGACTTCGCGGTAGTACTTTTCGGCCCGGCGGCCGGCGCGCCGGACCCACTCCTCGGCGCCGTCGAGGGTGCCGGGCTACTGGTTTTCGGCGCGGCACACAGCGGCAGCAGCGATCCGCGGGCCAACTCCCGCAACTGCGCGATCGCGTCGTCGAGGCTGCCGGCCGGAAGCCCGGCGGTCACCTGGGCTCGGCCCGAGGGCCGCAGATCATTGAGCCGCAGGAGCGCACAACCCGGATTGGCCGTGCCCTGGCCATAACTGACTTGCGACAACTCACCTCGATCGTTGAGGCAGCCCAGAAGATACGGCTGTTGCAATCTGACACCGAGGATCGACCCCTGGATGCCACGCATGATCGCGACGGTGTCGGCGTAGGCGCTGACGTAGTAGTAGTTGCGGATGGTCCGGTAGCCGATGCCCAGTCCGGCCAGGACTAGGAGCGCCACCAGCCCGGCGGCGACAAACGCGCGCCGAGGCGATTTCGGCCTGGGTGGCGGATCCGGTTCGGGCACAACACGTTTGGCGACCGCCGGACGTGGGGCGATCACAGAGGCGCGCCCGGCAGCAGTATTGGGCGGGGCAAGTTCGTCATCGTTGATGGAAACCGCGCCTGCCAGTATCGGCTGCGTCTGGCCCGCGTAGTCGTGGTCGACGACATCGGCGACGACGACTGTGACGTTATCCGGTCCGCCGCCGCGTAACGCGAGTTCGATGAGCCGGTCGGCACTTTCGCCGACGCCGGAAAGCTTGAGCGCCTCAAGGATGGTTTCCTGGCTGACCGGGTCGGACAATCCGTCCGAGCAGAGCAGGTAGCGGTCACCTTCGCGGGCTTCGCGCATGATCAGAGTCGGCTCAACCTCGTGGCCGGTCAGCGCGCGCATGATCAGCGAACGCTGTGGATGGCTGTGCGCCTCCTCCGCGGTGATCCGGCCCTCGTCGACCAGAGTCTGGACGAAGGTGTCGTCCTTGGTGATTTGTGTCAGCTCGCCGTCACGCAACAGATATCCGCGTGAATCGCCGACGTGAACCAGTCCTAGCCGGTCGCCGGCGAACAGGATCGCAGTGAGTGTCGTTCCCATCCCGTCGAGTTCGGGATCGTCGTCAACCCGTTCGGCGATCGCCGAGTTACCCTCGTGCACAGCAATTTCCAACTTGCTGAGCAGATCACCGCCGGGCTCATCGTCATCGAGATGTGCCAGCGCGGCGATCACCAGTTGGGAGGCAACTTCGCCGGCGGCGTGCCCGCCCATGCCGTCGGCGAGGGCGAGCAACCGGGCGCCCGCATACACAGAGTCCTCGTTGTTGGCGCGGACGAGTCCGCGATCGCTTCGGGCGGCGTAGCGCAGTGCCAGGGTCATGGGCGCAACTCGACTACCGTCTTACCAACGTGTACCGGCGTGCCCATGGGCACCCGGACCGCGGTTGTGACCTTCGCGCGGTCGAGATAGGTGCCGTTGGTTGAGCCGAGGTCCTCGACGTACCAATCCGGACCGCGTTGCGACAACCGGGCGTGACGGGTGGAGGCGTAGTCATCGGTGAGTACGAGCGTGGAATCGTCAGCGCGCCCGATCAATACGGGCTGGGCGCCCAGAGTGATCCGGGTTCCGGCCAGGGCGCCATCGGTGACCACGAGGTAGCGGGCTGCGGTTCGGTTCTGCTTCGCCGACGACCCGGTGCGCCGCAACGCCAGACCTCGCCGCACCATCACCGCACCGGTGGGAGCGTAGATATCATTGCGCAGGATTCGCAGCACCGACCAGATGAAGAGCCACAGCAGCAAGAGGAAACCGCCGCGGGTCAGTTGCAGAACCAGTCCCTGCATCCTGACCCCTCCGTCCTCCCGCCGTGCCAGCAGCCTTATGGACACCGGGCAACCGGGCCGACGGCGGCAACCTCAGAGGATACTTGGGCACTGCACCGCGCGAGGCGCAAGCCGGATAGCTCCGCGGCCGGGTTCGGCCCCGCGTCGATGACGTCGCGTTGCCGTCAGTGCACGCGGACGATGATCTCGGAGTGGCCGACCCGGATGACGTCGCCGTCGGCCAGCTGCCATTCCTGCACCGGAGCGTTGTTGACGGTGGTGCCGTTAGTGGAGTTCAGGTCCGATAGCAATGCCAGCTGGCCGTCCCAGCGAATCTCCACGTGGCGCCGCGACACCCCGGTATCCGGCAACCGGAACTGCGCGTCCTGGCCACGGCCGATTACGTTCGCGCCCTCGCGGAGCTCGTAGGTGCGACCGCTGCCGTCATCGAGTTGCAGGGTGATCGCCGGGCCGGCGGCGGCGTATTCGCCCTGACCGGCGGGCGGCGCGTAGGAACCGTAGCCGGCCTGGGGCTGCTGGCCGTAGTCCTGCTGGCCGTAGTCCTGCTGTCCGTAGTCCTGCTGGCCCCGGTCCGGTTGGGCATAGTTGTAGTCCGGAGCCGGGGCGGGTGCCGGCGGGGGTGGGGGCGGATAACCGCCCTGCTCGTAGCGGCTGTAATCCGGTTGGCCATACTCGGGCCGGCCGTAGGGGGCGCCATATCCGGGTTGCGGGTAGCCAGGCTGTTCGGGGTAGGCGGGGCGCGGTTCGACGCGACCGTAATCGGGTGCAGGTGGTCCGTAGCCGGCGCCGGGCGGCGGGCCGTAGGGCGGCTGACCCGCGTACCCGGGCGGCGGCGGGGGCGGCCGATAACCCTGGTCGTATCCGGGGGCACCGTAGCCGGGCGCCGGTGGGCGCGGATCGTATCCCTGGGGGTATCCCTGGGGGTATCCCTGTTCGGGGTAGCCGCCCTGATCCGGGTAGCCCTGCCGGGGCGGGTAACCCTGCTCGTAATTCGGCGGGTAACCCTGCTCGGGCGGGTACGGTGCGCGCGGCGGCTCGGGAGCCGCGGCCCGCGGATCCTCCTGCGGCCGGCCGTACTGATCGTCCCGGCCGTACTGATCGTCGTAATACTCGTCGCCGGGACGTCCCTGGCTTTGGCCGCCGCGGTACTGGTTGTCGGTCATCGCTGGCACTCCTGGTTCTGCGGTGTTCGCATGGGTTGATTCTGGTGTAGCGGTCGGGTTGGCGGTCGGGTGCGGGTCGGCATCGGGGTTGACGACGGCTCGGGCGCGGAACTGGCCGGTGTGCAGACCCTCGGATCGCTCGAATCGCAGGACTACTTCACCGTAGGTTTGCCATCCCTGCTCCTGAATATATCCCCCAAGATGCCGGGAGAACGCTTCTGCGGTGAGTTCGTGGTCGGCGCTTATCTTCAGGAAGTCGGTCGGGCCGACGGCGATGACGTAATCGTTGGGCGCCAGGAACCGCCCGCCGGACAGTGCCCGTACGCCGTCTGAGGCCTCCCGGCGCAGCAGTGCCTCGACCTCCTGCGGGACGATCGATCCACCGAATACCCGGGCGAACGCGTCGCCGATGGCGTTTTCCAGCGTGCGTTCGATGCGTTGAACCAGACCTCGCTGGTTACCCATCGGACCGCCCTGCCTCATGTTCGCCGCTGGGGTCGCGACGGAAGAACCGCATCGGTCATCGTATCGACCGAGGCCCGCGCGCGGTCATCAGCAATCCTCGCTGCGCCGCATTTCTGCTGTTCATCGCGTTATTCGGGGTAGGCCCCGCCGTGTCGCGAACGGCCCGAGCGGGTGGGGACAGAGCTGTGCACCGTGATACGCTCCCCCGGTTGTTTCGGGCGAGTGGCGGAATGGCAGACGCGCTGGCTTCAGGTGCCAGTGTCCTTCGGGACGTGGGGGTTCAAGTCCCCCTTCGCCCACACAGCCGGCGGTTCCCGCGAACCGCGGAGGCGCCGGCGGTTCCCGCGAACCGCGGAAG
>JBAXIR010000052.1:0-15390 GCA_037138275.1 Mycobacteriaceae bacterium
CTCCTCCTCATCGCTTCGCTCTGCATCGTCGCCAGCGAGCATCAAGACAGGTCAACGACGTCAAGAGTGCCGGCGTCGACAACCGCGCGGATCCGCTCCCGAACGTCAGGAGGCACATCGCGATCCAGCCGCAGCATCATCGTGGCACCCGGACCGCTGGCATCCTGACTCATCTGGGCGGCAAGGATATTCACTCCGGCACTACCCAGTTGCGTGCCGATCTGGCCCAGCACACCGGGCTTGTCGCCGTAGTGCAGGATCAGGTTCACACCTTCGGCACGCAGATCGAAGCTGCGCCCGTTGATCGCCACGATCTTTTGCACCTCCTGCGGCCCGGACAGCGTGCCGGCGACAGTGACCCCCGAACCGTCGGACGCCACCACCTTGACCTCGACCAGGCTGCGGTGGTTGGGGCTCTCGCTCACCGTGCTCAACTCGGCACCCAGACCCCGGTCGGCAGCCAGGCCCGGGGCATTGACGAATGTCACCGGTTGATCGGTCATCGTTGAGAACAGCCCGCGAAGCGCCGAAAGCTTCAGCACCCCAACGTCTTCGGAGGCGATCTCGCCGCACACCCGCACTGAGAGGCTGTCCGGGGCCTCGGTACCGAGCACCCCTGCCAGCAATCCGAGCTTGCGCACCAGATCCAGCCACGGCGCCACGTCCTCGCTGACCACCCCGCCGCCGACGTTGACCGCGTCCGGTACGAACTCGCCGGCCATCGCCAGCTTGACGCTCGCGGCGACATCGGTGCCGGCCCGGTCCTGAGCCTCCGACGTCGATGCGCCCAGGTGCGGGGTCACCACCGCCTGCGGCAGATCGAACAGTGGGCTATCGGTGCATGGTTCGGTGGCGAATACATCGAGGCCGACGGCGCGCACATGACCGCTGGTGATCGCGTCGGCCAGTGCCTGCTCGTCGATCAGGCCGCCGCGGGCGGCGTTGACGATGATCACACCGGGCTTGGTCTTGGCCAGTGCCTCCTTGCCGAGCAGACCGGCGGTCTCCTTGGTCTTGGGCAGGTGCACCGAGATGAAGTCGGCCCGGGCCAGCACCTCATCGAGTGGCAGCAGTTCGATGCCGAGTTGCGCGGCGCGGGCCGGCGGCACGTAGGGGTCGTAGGCGACGATGTGGGTACCGAACGCCGCCAGTCGCGCTGCGACCAGTTGGCCGATGCGGCCCAGTCCCACCACGCCGACGGTCTTGCCATAGATCTCGGTGCCGTTGAACGCCGACCGCTTCCAGGCGTGCTCGCGAAGGGTGGCATCGGCGGCGGGGATCTGGCGTGCCGCGGACAGCATCAACGCGATGGCATGCTCGGCGGCGCTGTGGATGTTGGAGGTGGGGGCGTTGACCACCAGCACACCCGCGGCGGTGGCGGCATCGACGTCGACATTGTCCAAGCCGACGCCGGCGCGGGCGATGATCTTCAGCCTGGGCGCGGCGGCGATCACCTCGGCATCGACGGTGGTGGCCGAGCGCACCAGTAACGCGTCGGCGTCGACGACCGCCTCCAGCAGTTTGGGGCGGTCCGGGCCGTCCACCCAGCGCACCTCCACCTGGTCGCCCAGGGCGGCGACGGTCGATTGGGCGAGTTTGTCGGCGATCAGTACAACGGGCAGGCTCACCCGGACAGCGTAATGGGCACGGTGATGGCGTCTAATCATCAGTATGGACGTGACCGTGGTCGGCAGCGGCCCCAACGGGCTCAGTGCGGCAGTGATCTGCGCCCGCGCCGGGTTGCGGGTCCAGGTGCTCGAAGCCCAGCCCACCCTGGGCGGGGGCTCCCGCACCCTGCCCGACCCCGACTCCCCTGACGTCCGCCATGACATCTGCTCGGCGATTCATCCGTTGGCGCTGGCGTCACCGTTCTTCGCGGAGTTCGATCTCGCCGCCCGCGGCGTCGGTCTGGTGGTACCGGAGATCTCCTATGCCAATCCACTGCCCGGCCGGCCGGCCGCACTGGCCTACCACGACCTCGACCGCACCTGCGCCGGCTTGCACCACGGTGACTCATGGCGTCACCTACTGGGTCCGCTGGTCGCCGACGCCGACGATGTCGTGGGCCTGCTGATCGGCGACAAACGTTCGATCCCCACCGATATCCCGGCCGCGGTGCATCTCGGTCGCCGGATGATCGAGCAGGGCACCCCGGCCTGGGGAACGCTGCGGGGCGAGGACGCCCGCGCACTGTTCACCGGCGTTGCGGCACATACGATCTCGCCTATGCCGTCGTTTGTCGGTGCCGGCGCGGGCCTCATGCTGGCGACTCTGGCACACACGGTGGGCTGGCCGGTTCCGGTGGGTGGCAGTCAGGCAATCGCCGACGCGCTGATCGCCGATCTTCGCGCCCACGGTGGCGTCCTACATACCGACACCGAAGTCACGTCACCGCCCGACGGGGTCGTGCTGTACGACACTGCTCCCACCGCGCTGTTAAGCATCTACGGCGGTGCCCTTCCTGCACGCTATGCCCGCGCATTGCAGCGCTACCGATACGGTCCGGGCGTCGCCAAGGTGGATTTCGTTCTGTCCGAGGACATTCCGTGGATCGACACACGACTGGCCGCCGCGGCGACACTGCATCTGGGCGGTGATCGCGCTCGCATGGCACACGCCGAACGTGAGATCGTCGCCGGCCGGCACGCCCAGTGGCCGATGGTGCTGGCCGCTCAGTCCTTTATCGCCGACCCGAGTCGGATCGATGCCCGGGGCCGCCGGCCGTTCTGGACCTATGCGCATGTGCCCGCGGGTTCGACCGTGGACCAGCGCGACGCGATCACCGCCATCATGGAGCGATTCGCGCCCGGCTTCACCGACATCGTGGTCTCCGCGCGCAGCATTCCGGCCAATCGACTTGCCGACCACGACGCCAACTACGTCGGCGGTGACATCGGGGTCGGCGGGAATGCGGTGCTGCGCGCACTGCTCGGTCCGACCCCGCGGGTCAACCCGTGGGCGACCCCGATCCCGCGGGCGTACCTGTGCTCGTCGGCCACCCCGCCCGGTGGCGGCGTGCACGGCATGAGCGGTTACTACGCCGCGCGCACCGTGCTCAAGCGGGAGTTCGGCCTGAAGGTGCCGGCACTGGCGCCGTAGCAGCGCCACCGCGGAAAACGCATCCGCTACGCGGTATCGGTAAGCGGCCGATCCACCCAGCTCATCAGGTCGCGCAGCTTCTTGCCGGTGACCTCGATGGGATGCTCAGCGTTGCTCTTACGCAACGCCTCGAGTTCTTTGTTGCCGCCCTCCATATTGGCAACCAGGCGCTTGACGAACGTGCCGTCCTGGATCTCTGTCAGGATTTGTCGCATCCGCTGTTTGGTATCGGCGTCGATGACCCGCGGCCCGGACAGGTAGCCGCCGTACTCAGCGGTGTCGGACACCGAGTAATTCATCCGGGCGATACCGCCCTCATACATCAGGTCGACGATCAGCTTGAGCTCGTGCAGCACCTCGAAGTAGGCCAGTTCCGGGGCGTAACCGGCCTCGACCATGACCTCAAAGCCGGTCTTGACCAATTCCTCAGTGCCACCGCACAATACGGCCTGTTCGCCGAACAGGTCGGTCTCGGTCTCGTCTTTGAAGGTGGTCTTGATGACCCCGGCGCGGGTACCGCCGATGCCCTTGGCATACGACAGTGCCAGCGCGACGCCCTCGCCGGTGGGATCCTGCTCGATGGCCACCAGACACGGCACACCCTTGCCGTCGACGAACTGACGCCGCACCAGGTGACCCGGCCCCTTCGGCGCCACCATGCCGATGGTGACGTTGGCAGGCGGCTTGATCAGACCGAAGTGAATATTGAGGCCGTGGCCGAAGAACAGCGCGTTACCCGCCTCGAGATTGGGCTCGATATCGTTTGCGAAGATCGCTGCCTGCGCGGTGTCGGGCGCCAGCAACATGATGACGTCGGCCCACTTGGCCACCGCAGCGGGAGTGTCGACCTCGAGGCCCTGCTCGGTGACCTTCTCCCGCGACTTGGAGCCCTCTTTGAGGCCCACCTTCACCGCCACACCGGAGTCGCGCAGGCTCAGCGAGTGCGCGTGGCCCTGGCTACCGTATCCGATGACGCCCACCTTTCGACCCTGGATGATCGACAGGTCGGCGTCGTCGTCGTAGAACATCTCGATTCCGATTGAAGCCACGGTGAATTTCCTTCTGTCGGTAGTTTGGCTACTGCTATTTGGAGTTCGTCATACCGCGCGGACCGCGCGATAGTGCTACCACACCGGACTGCACGAGTTCACGGATGCCATAGGGTTCGAGCACCCGCAGCAGTGCGTCCAGCTTCTCCTGCGTGCCGGTCGCTTCGATGGTCAATGACTCAGTCGACACGTCGATCACCTTGGCGCGGAACAGGTTTGCCGCTTCGATGACCTGGCTGCGGTTCGCGGTGTCCGTGCGGACTTTGATCAGCCACAATTCGCGCGCCACCATATTGCCGTCGTCATGCTCGAAGATCTTGATCACGTTGATCAGTTTGTTGAGCTGCTTGGTGATCTGCTCGAGTGGGGTCTCCTCGGCGGTGACCACGATCGTCATCCGGGACATGTTCTTGTGCTCGGTGGCGCCCACGGCCAGCGACTCGATATTGAATCCGCGGCGGGAGAACAGCGCGGCAACGCGGGCCAGTACGCCGGGTTTGTCCTCGACGAGCACCGACAGGGTGTGGGTGACCGTCCTTGCATCAGAAGAAGTTCCCATCAGGCGCGCCCCTCAGAGTTGTCCTCGTCGAACAGCGGCCGGATATTGCGCGCCGCCATGATCTGATCGTTGCCGGCACCGGCGGCGACCATCGGCCACACCTGGGCGTCAGCACCCACAATGAAGTCGATCACCACCGGCCGGTCATTGATCGCACGCGCCTGGTTGATCACGTCGTCGACGTCTTCGGCTCGCTCGCAACGCAATCCGACGCATCCCAGCGCTTCGGCAAGCTTGACGAAGTCGGGGATGCGGTGGCTGTGCGTGGACAGATCGGTCTGGCTGTAGCGCTCCCCGTAGAACAGCGTCTGCCACTGCCGGACCATGCCCAGGTTGCCGTTGTTGATCAACGCGACCTTGATCGGCACCCCTTCGATGGCGCAGGTGGCCAACTCCTGGTTGGTCATCTGGAAGCAGCCGTCGCCGTCGATCGCCCACACTTCGGCGTCCGGGCAAGCCATCTTGGCGCCCATGGCCGCTGGGACGGCGTAGCCCATGGTGCCCAGCCCACCGGAGTTCAGCCAGGTGCGCGGCTTCTCGTAGGAGATGAACTGCGCGGCCCACATCTGGTGCTGACCCACGCCGGCCACGTAGATTGCGTCCGGACCGGCGATCTTGCCGAGTTCGGAGATGACGTACTCCGGGCTGAGGCTGCCGTCGGTCTGGGGATCCCAACTCAGCGGGTACGTCGCGCGTAGGCCATCGAGATAGGACCACCAGTCGGCGAGGTCGGGGTCTTCGACTCCTTCATTGCCAATCCGGTCGTCGCCGCCACGGTCCTTGCGCAACACCTCGATCAATTCGGCGATGACGGCCTTGATATCGCCGACGATCGGCACATCGGCATGGCGGTTCTTGCCGATCTCGGCCGGGTCGATATCGGCGTGAATCACCTTGGCGCCGGGCGCGAATGAGTCCAACTTGCCGGTCACCCGGTCGTCGAAACGGGCACCGAGGGTGATCAGCAGATCGCTCTTTTGCAGGCCGGCCACCGCGGCGACGGTGCCATGCATACCCGGCATGCCGAGATTCTGCCGGTGGCTGTCTGGGAAGGCCCCGCGGGCCATCAGCGTGGTCACCACCGGGATGCCGGTCAGTTCGGCCAGTTCGGCCAATTCGTCGCAGGCATCGCCGCGAATCACGCCGCCGCCGACGTAGAGCACCGGCTTGCGGGCCGCGACGATGAGCTTGGCGGCTTCCTTGATCTGGCGGCTGTGCGGTTTGGTGTTGGGCTTGTACCCGGGCAGATCCATCTCGGGCGGCCAGGAGAACGTGCACTGTCCCTGCAGCAGATCCTTGGGGATGTCGACCAGCACCGCACCGGGGCGACCGGTCGAGGCGATGTGGAATGCCTCGGCGATCATCCTGGGGATGTCGTCTCCGTTGCGAATCAGGAAGTTGTGCTTGGTGATCGGCATCGTCATGCCGGTGATGTCGGCCTCCTGGAAGGCGTCGGTGCCGATCAGGCTGCGACCCACCTGACCGGTGATCGCGACCACCGGGACGGAATCCATCTGGGCGTCGGCCAGTGGGGTGACCAGGTTCGTCGCGCCCGGACCCGAGGTGGCAATCATTACCCCGACCTTGCCGGTGGCGTGCGCGTAACCGCTGGCGGCATGTCCGGCGCCCTGCTCGTGGCGAACCAGGACGTGACGCAGTTTCTGCGAATCGAACAGCGGGTCATACACGGGCAGCACCGCACCGCCGGGGATGCCGAAGATGACCTCGACGCCGAGTTCCTCCAGGGACCGAACCACGGCCTCGGCACCGGTGAGTTGGTGGGGCGCGATGTGCTTGGCGTGTTTACCCGAGGCTTTCCCTGCGGCGTGGGTGTCATGTGCGCCGTTGGTTTTCGCAGCCTCAGTTTTTGCAGCCTCAGGTGCTCGCGTTGCGGGTGCGCTCACTGTGTCCTCGAATTCCCTCGTTGTTGGTTTGACAAGAAAAAACCCCCGTCAGCTGGGCAGCTGTACGAGGGTTGCGCGCTGGTGCGTGTGGCTAGACCCGGACTGGGACGAGCGCGGCACCAGCGCGCTGACCTACTACTACGAGCTCTCCGCCGGACGTCATACCTGCGAAGGTTAGTCTCGGCACAGCTCAGCCGTCAAATCCCCGGTCGGTTGCACCGGCTGCGTCACCGCCGGTGCGATGATGGCGTGATGTCCGCCGGCCGATCCCGCACCCCTGCCGCTGAGGCACTCGAGGCCAAGAAGACGGTGATCCGGATCTCGCCGATGGCGCAGTTCGCTCCGGCGCTAGTCGCGCTCAGCGTCGTGGTGTTCATCCCCGTGCTGGGGAACTGGGCACTGACGCTGCTGATCTTCCCAGCGCTCGTCGCAGTGGCGATTGCCCGGCTGCGAACGGTCGCCGATCCCGAGACCGTCACGGCCCGCGGCCTGCTGAGCAGCCGGACGCTGCCGTGGTCCGACATCGAAGGCCTGAAATTTACCCGGGGTGGGTGGGCCCGGGCCTGCCGGGCAGACGGCGATGAGGTGCTGTTGCCGGCCGTGACGTTCGCGACGCTGCCCCGGTTGACGGCTGCCAGCGACGGTCGGGTGCCCAACCCCTATGAACAGCGAAGACCCGGATCAGGCGAACGGATTGATGCCGTGCAGGAACAGCCAGGCGGCGACGCCGCCGCCGGCGCCCAGCAGCAGAGCTAAGAAGGACCCGATGAACGGCCGTCGGGCCCAGCCGCGGCCGCCGTCGAAACCGTAGCGGCCCGGCCCGGCAAGGATGACCGCCGCCGCCAGGACGACCAGCACCAGCAGGTACTCGACGCCGGAGCCGAAGACGAACAGGCCTCCACCCTTGCGCTGGGCAGAGAAGTTGACCAGCACGCTGTTGACCAGAAACGCCAGCGCCGCCGCCGCAGCGACCGGAGTGAACAACCCGAGCACCAGCAGCACACCGGCGGCGATCTGAGTGCCTGCCGCGACATAGGTCAGCAGGCCGGGATTCTGATAGCCCGCTTCGACCAGCGACTCTTTGAAACCATCGAGGCCCGTGCCGCCCCACCACCCGAATGCCTTCTGCAGGCCGTGGGCGATGAACACCACGCCGAGTGTCACCCGTAGTAGCAGCAGTCCGAGGTCCTGGGTACCGCGCCGACCGATCGCCTTCGCCTGTTTCTCTGCGTCGACGGCCACGATTTCCACCGGAGCGACCGATGGTGGGGAGAGATCAGCCGGCGGCTTCACATACGGCAGCGGTTCGGGGTCCTGGAGGAGGCCGTATCCGGCAGCGGACGGGCTTGGTCCGGGTATCGAACCGGGCGGTGCCGCGGGCGACCCGAACGGCGGGATCCTGGTGGTCTCGAAGTCACCGCCGTAGGTCGCCGATCCGAGGTCGTCCTCGGGATCAACCAACCGCGCCGAAGCGGGCCGCACCGGGGAGTCCTCGGGTCGCTGCCAGCCGGGGTCGGGATTCTGGCTCGTCACAGGTGTCAGCGTAAGTGCAATCGAGCATAAATCGTGGATTTGAGCCTCGCTTTCCGTGCGCAATATCGACCTGAACACGCGCACTCCACCGACGCCGTGGCGGGTGGCGCCGGGCAGTCCGTAACCTGGCTGGCATGCGTATGCGTCGGTCGATCACCGCGGGTGTGGCCGTGGTGTGCGCGACGCTCCCGCTGGCAGGCGCCTCCGGTTGCGCGCGTTTCGACAACACGGTGTCCCAGCCGTTCACCACTCCACCGGAGCTGGCGCCGGGACCGCCGTCCACCCCACCCCCGCCGCCACCTCTTCCGGCCAAGCCGTTCCCCAAAGTCTGCCCGGCGCCCGGTGTGATGCAGGGCTGTCTGGAGAGCACCAGTGGGCTCATCATGGGTTCCGACGCAAAGACCGCCCTGGTTGCAGAGCGCACCACCGGCGCGGTCAAGGAGGTGTCGGTCAGCGCCGAACCGAAGGTCAAGGCCGTCATTGAAGTGGACGGCGCGGGCGACGGCGGCCTGATGGATATCGCGCTATCGCCGACATACGAACAGGACCGGCTGATGTACGCCTACATCAGCACACCCACCGACAACCGAGTGATCCGCATCGCCGACGGCGATGTGCCCAAGGATCTGCTGACCGGAATCCCCAAGGGCGCAACGGGTAACACCGGCTCGCTGATCTTCACCAGCCCGACCACCCTGCTGGTGCAGACCGGCGACGCCGGCAACCCCGCACTTGCGGCCGATCCGAAATCCCTGGCGGGCAAGGTGATTCGTATCGAGCAGCCGACGACGGTCGATCAGGCTCCCCCGACCACGGCACTAAGCGGACTCGGGGCCGGTGGCGGCATGTGTCGCGATCCGGCGGACAAGTCGCTCTACGTCACCGACCGCGCCCCGGCGGGCGACCGCCTGCAGCGAATCGGCCCCGACGGTAAGGCCACCACCGTATGGACCTGGCCGGACCGTCCAGGCGTGGCGGGGTGCGCGGCATTGGACGGCACCGTGCTGGTGAACCTGGTCAACACCAAGCAGACGGTGGCGATCCGGTTGGCGCAGGCCACCGGCGCGGTGACCGGCGACCCCGAGGTCGTCCGGCAAGACACTCACGGTCACGCGTGGTCGCTGGCGGTATCACCGGACGGCAATATCTGGGGCGCAACGGTCAACCGGACGGCCGGAGATCCGGAGAAACTCGACGATGTGGTGTTCCCACTCTTCCCGCAGGGCGGCGGTTTCCCGCGCTCCAATGCCGACAACGCGTAATCAGTCAGGGCCTAATCAATCAGGGCCTAATCAGTCAGCGCAGCGTAAGTTGCAGATGTTCCCGGCGGCGAGCGAGCACACTGGGTAGCCACGGACCGACGTCGGCGGCCTCGAACCAGTCGGTGCGGTCCAGTAGCAGCCCCAGCACGGTGGATGCTTCCAATCTGGCCAGTGGTGCTCCGAGGCAGAAGTGCAGGCCCTTGCCGAATGTCGTGTGGCCCTTGGTCTTTGGCCGGTCCAGACGCAGCTCATCGGGTGCGTCGAACTGGGCCGGGTCACGGTTGGCGGCCCCCCACAGCAGAAGAATGCGGGAGTCCTTGGGCAGGGCGCAGCCGGCTAGTTCGGTGTCGTGCAGCACATGCCGGTGATGCGCCCGGAACGGCGGCTCCAGACGCAGCGTCTCCTCAATGAAGGTCGGCATGAGTTGCGGATCGTCGCGCAGCACTCGCTGCAATTCCGGCTGTGTGGCGAGAATCGTCACTGCGGTGCCCAGCAGCGAGGCGGTCGACTCCCCGCCGGCGCTGAACAATGAGATCAGGATCATCTGGGCGGTGAAGCGGTCCAGTTGCCCCTCGGTGCAGACCGTGGCCAGCACGCTGATCAGATCGTCGGAGGGAGCGGATTGGGCTCTGTTGAGGTGTTCGACGATGTAGGCGTTGAGTTCACCGAGTGACTTCATCGACGCATTGACCGAATCTTCGGACAGCAGACCATCGAGTAGTTGGGTGCTGGCGTATCCCCACCGCGCGAGCTGGTCGGAGTCGGCGTCGGGAACGCCGATCAGCCGGGCGACGATCATCATCGGCAGCCGATTGGCCACGGCGTCCATCCACTCGAGGGTGTGGGCGGAAGCCTTGCGCGCCCAGAGGTTTTCGAAGGTCGCCACGATATGCGGTTCCAGTTCGCGCACGTGTCTAGCCGTGAACTGGCCGAGCATCAGCTTGCGGTGCAGGGCATGGGAGGGATCGTCGGCGGTGGCCAGGATATGGGTCGGTCCCCCGAGCCCGTCCATCATCAACGGCGCGACGCCGCGCTCCGGGCTGTAGGTGATCGGGCCGGTCAGGTTTGAGGAGAAGTCCTCCGGTCGGTTGGCCGCCTCGGTCACCGCAGCCCAGGTGGCGACGAGGTAGAAACCGGAGTCGCCGACCCGGTGCACCCCACCGTCCTCCCGCAACCGGGCATACAGCGGGTACGGGTCCTGTACAACCTCATCGCTGAAGAATTCAGCGGGTTCGACTACGCCGACGACCGCCATTGCCTGCCTCCTGCTGCCGTGGTCCCGGTCAGATTAGTCGGTTTTGCCCATCGATCGGAACAGTTACCGCGACGGTGGTCCCACCTCCCGGCTGGGACCGCACCACCAGTGAACCGCCCACGAGTTCTGCTCGCTCAGCCATCGACAACATCCCGTAGCCGGTTGAGCGCGCGCCCGGGGCCGCCTCGAATCCGACCCCGTTATCGCAGACCTCCAGCCGCGCCACCCCGCCGGACACCGCGAATGTCACCGTGGCGACCAGTGCGCGCGAATGCTTGACGACGTTCTGCGCGCATTCCTGGGCGATCCGGTATAGCGCAACCTCGATGTGCTCGGGCAACCGGTCATCAGCAAGGTCGAGTTCCAGATCCACCTCCGGGATTGAGGCGGCCAGGCTGGCCAGCCCACCGGCCAGGCCGAAGTCATCGAGAACGGGTGGACGCAGACCGCTGATAGCCGAGCGCGCCTCGGCCAGGGTGAGGTCCACCAGATCGCGGGCCTTCTCCATCTGTTCGGCGGCCGCGAATTGATCACCGTCGTCGACTGCTCGGGCCGCGGCATCCAGCCGGTAGGTCAGTCCCACCAGACGCTGCGAGATGCCGTCGTGGATATCGCCGGCCAGCCGGCGCCGCTCGCTCTCCTGAGCCGCGATCACCTGTTCGGCGAAGTCTTCATGCGCTCGCTCGCGGGTCGAGAGCTGTCGGTGCAGCCGCGCCTGGTGTAGAGACCCCGCGATCAGTCGTCCGATCACGAGTAGCAACTCGATATCGCGTGGCGTGAAGTCGCGGCGTTCAATGGTGTGCACGTTGAGCACACCAACCAGCCCGCCCGGTTCGGTCTCCATCGGCACCGAGGCCATCGACGTGAAGTCCCGGCCCCGCAGTGCCGCCACCGGAACATAGCGGGGATCGGCCTCCTTGTCGGCGACGATCACCACCGGTTCACGGTGGCTGGCCACCCAGCCGGAAACCCCGGAACCCAGTGGCATCCGGATCCGGCCGACCTGTTCGTCGAACGGCGGCGTGGCACCGGCCAGGGTCAGCGACTGGTCGGTGTCGTCAAGCACGTGCACGAAGCAGACGTCGGATTCAGTTGCGGCGGTAATCATCCGGGCGACCGCCGCGGCCATCGGCTCCACGCCGGGTCCGCTGGAGGTCGCCGCGATGATGTCGAGCAGCAGCGCCACCTCGCGGTCGGCTCCGACCAGACCATGCACCGCGTCCGCACTGACACCGCCGGAGGTACTCATCGAAAGATGCCTTCGCGCAACGCCGTTGCCGCCGCACTGGTGCGATCGCCCACACCGAGTTTTCGGTACACCGAACTCAGATGCGTCTTCACCGTCTCCTCGCCGATCATCAGTTTGGATGCGATTCCCCTATTCGACAGACCGGTGACAACCAGCGACAAAATCTCGCTCTCGCGCTGGGTTAATCCGTGGCGCGCGCCGGGCCAGAATTGGTTGCTCTGCAGTCGTGCGGCGGTCTCGGCGGCACGCGCCGCCAGGCCGGCGTCGATGGCCATCGAACCGGCTCGGACACCCTCGATTTGGCGGACGAGTTCGTCACTGCTGATTCCTTTCAGCAGATACCCGGACGCGCCCACCCGCATCGCCTGGAACAGATACTGCTCGTCGTCATAGACCGACAGCAGAATCACCTTGCGGTCGGGATGACGTTCGCGGATCTCGCGGCACAGGTCCAGACCGCTGACGCCGGCCATCCGGATATCGCTGAGCACGATGTCGGGTTCCAACTCGTCGATCACCGTCATCGCCTTCTCGGCGCCGACCGCCTCCCCGACCACCTCGACCCGACTGGAGAACGGCGCGAGCATCGCCTTGAGACCCTCGATGACCATCTCGTGGTCGTCGACGAGCACCACTCGTACCGCGGTCATGGGATCACGGTAGTAGGGATCGGCCTGCGCAGACTCCAACTCCGCCTCCCCTGATCGGGGGATGACGTCGGCTACAGCTGCGGCCGATACTTCCGTCATGAACGCACTGCAGTCTCCGCGCCGGTGGAATCACTCGCAACGGCCCGCGCGCCTGGAGGCGGTCATCATCTCGGTCGACCGACTGCTCACCGACCCTCGCGCCGACGAACGCGTGCTGGCTGAATCCGTCTGGGACCTGCACTGCGCCGGGATTCGGGTCGCCGTCGTCACCGAAGGGCACTGGGCGAGCGTGCATCGGCGGGTTCGCGAATTATTCGGAGACGGCGCGGTGGAGGTCCTTGTCACCGGCGACGACGTGAACCGGCCCAGGCCTGACCCCGAGGCTTATCAGCACGCGCTGTGGCAGCTTGGCATCCGGGCCGCCGACGCGATAGCCGTGGAGGATTCCTCGCCGGGTCTGCGTTCCGCGCTCGCCGCGGGCCTCACCACCGTCGTCGTCACGACCGAGCAATCGGCCGACGGCGACTTCACCGGAGCAGCCGCTGTGCTGACCGGCGATGAGACCGCAGAGCACCTGTCCGCGCACGGCTGCCGGCGGTTGCTGCTCGGCTCGCAGCGGCTGAGTGCCTGACCGCCACCCTCGGGCGACTACCTCACCGTCGAGTGAGGAACCACGCAGACGTTGTGCGAGTGAAGGCCTGCACGGTTCCTCACTGAACGCAGCGGCTATCCGAATATTCCGGACGTGCGCTGGATGCCCTGCGGGAGCCAGGAACCGTCGGCGGCAGCCTGCCCGGGCGCGTAGATCCTCAGATAGACACTGAAACCGCCGTCAGGCGTCTGCAGCCAGTTAGAGGTGTCGTCGCCTGGATCCTGCTGGCTCAGGATGACGTCGATTGAACCGTCGGGCTTGGTGATCAAGTCACCGTTGCTGTAGACGTTCGTCGTCGATGAGTCCACCAGTGTGCCGTCGCTGTTGTAGACCGTGAGTGACCAGAATCCGCCATCGTCGATCGGCGGTGCCTGTCCGGGCGCGTAGTGGATGAGATAGGTCCTGTTGCCCTTCAGCGGCAGGTAGGTCGAGTCCAGCATGCCCGGGTAGTACAGCGCCTGGTCCGGGGTGTTGGCCACCAGACCGACGAACGCGACACCGGCGCGGTAGACGTAATCGGTGCCGAAGTCGCCGATATTCGGACGGGTGACGGCCCAACCGTGATTCCTAATCGCCGACAGCGTCTGGATGAAGTCGGTCAAGGGGGGCAGCAACATCGCGGTCACCTGGGTCGCGATCGCCGCCGCCAACTGCGAGATCGGGCCGAGATGGTCCTGCACCTGCAGGGCCGTCGTCGGGTCACTCGGGTCAGGGCCGACACCGATCTTGGCAAGCTTCGTCAACTCCGAGGCATACGTGTCCGATGGATACGCCGGGTTCTGGGTCAGCGCGGTGCTGATGGCGTTGAGCACGGAGATCGGCGACAGGTACGCCGACGGGAGGACGGCGTTATTCGTTGGGGTGTAACCGGTCGGCGGAGTCAGGGTCCACTGCTCCATCAGGTCGACGACCTCCTGCTGGTCGGCCGTGGTGGCCTCAACCCGCCCGAGCAGAAGTTCGCTGGAGTAGTTGACGAGCACTTTCTCGGCACCCTCGACTTCGACGTTGTTGCCGATCCAGGTGATGGCGTATTTGCCCGGCCCTCCAAACGGGTTCTCCGTGGTGGGGTTGGACGAAATGTAGTTGTCGACGTTGATGTAGGGGTCGGTCAACTGAAAGCTGTAGTAGCGGTCTCCCATGACCGGGATCTCCAACACCACCGGCCCGTCACTGAGGTCGAGAGAGGCCAGCGAGTAGAGCACGTTGACATTCGGGCGTGATCCGCCGCCGATCGCCTTCCAGAACGGCGCGGCGTTGGCATTGGCGAACTCGGTGTTCAGGTTCATGGTGTTCAACGGACCCAGCAGTGACTGGACCCGCTGTACGGCCAGGATCGGGTAGCCGTAGATGTAGGCCTGCGCGGCAATGATCGCCGCCCGGATCGGGCCGATCGGCAGGCTGAAGTTGCCGAGAGCGGATGCGGTGGTCGCGGAGGCGGTGGGCAGCGAAGTCAGTTGCGCGCCAGCGGTTGTCAGTGCATCGGCCGGCTCCCCGGTCGTGACGCTCGCCGCCACCGCGGCCCGGCGCACCGCACCGCGCGCCTGACGACCGACCGTCGCCGCAGCCGCCAGTGTCACCGGTTGCGCAGCGGGGCCATCACCGGTGCCGGCCGACGGCAGGGATACCGCCGCACGGGAAGCGATCCCGTTCACCGCACCGGCCGGGGCCGACGTCGATCGCGCGAGAGCCGACGTGCTTGCGGTCGAGGCCGCCGGGCCAGAACGGGAACCGCGCGCGGCCGGCCTCCGCTCCGCGCCACGGGCCGCCGGTGGTGCGGACGACGATGCCGCCGACCTCGCACTTGGTCCCGCCGAACCCGCCGCGTCGGCGGTGTCGGCACCCGCCGGCGCGGAGGCCAACAGCCCACCCACGCCCAACGCCACCGCGAGGGCACCCACCCGTCCGACATACCGGGCATAGCTGGACACGCCGTGGCGACCCGTTGACTCAGTGCTGACGACTCGATGCGCGTTCACGGATCACCATTTCCTTCAAGAGCGGACTTCGGACTTTGCTACAGCGTAGGGACGTGGGTCAGCTTTTCAGCTGGAACCCCCGACAACTCGCCGTTTCATCATGACTATCCGCTCTGCCCGCACGCGGCCAGACGGTATCTAACTGTCCTGCCCGCACGCGGCCAGACGGTATCTAACTGTCCTGCCCGCACGCGGCCAGACG
>JBAXIR010000053.1:0-15380 GCA_037138275.1 Mycobacteriaceae bacterium
CAGACGATGTTCGAGTAGCGCCCTGCGAGATTCCTCAGTCAACGCAACCGGCGGGCTTAGTTAACCTGCGCCCGGCCCCTCTCCATCACGGACGCACGGCTGGCGGCGATATCGTCCCCGCTGGCCGAACGCATCCACGCCAGCGATGACTCGGCTTCCATCCACAGCCCGGTGCTGGTGTCCGCTCCGTCGATGCGGTGGTAGGACTCCAGCAGCGCCCGCACCGCCTTCTGGTTGTTGCCGACGATCGAGGCGGCGATGGCGCGCGCGGCCGGCATCAACTGCTCGTGCGGGACGACTTCGGTGACCAGGCCGGCCCGCAGCGCATCCGTTGCCGACAGGTAGTCGCCGGTCATGCTCATCCGTCGGGCCATCCCGACACCCACCTTCTGCGGAAGTCGCACGCTCAGGCCCCAGGTGGGCAGCAGGCCCACCCGGGCGTGGGTGTCGGCGAATCGGGCCCGATCCGAGGCGATCAGGAAGTCGCAGTACAGTGCCAACTCGAGCCCGCCCGTCACCGCCGCTCCGTTGACGGCGCCGATCACCGGCTTGCTCATCGGCGGCCACTTCGGGGAGATGTCGGGCAACTCGGTGGTGTCGCCGAGTTCCTTGAGGTCCAGGCCTGCGCAGAACACCGGATCGGCCCCGGTGAAGATCACCACGTCCACACCGTCGTCGGCTTCGGCGTCGCGTAGTGCGGCGAAGAACTGCTTGCGCAATGCACTGGACAGCGCATTGCGAGCTTCGGGCCGGTTCAGCGTCAGGGTCCGGACGCGGTCGCCTGTGTCGATGAGCAGGATGTCTGCCGAGCTGTTGGAAGCCATAGCGACACCGTAACGGTGTGCCCGCGCCGGCTCACCGCTACCCGGGATCGCCGACCGGCAGCGTCAGCGTCGAGGATGCGCCGTGCCGCACCGTGTGGGTGGATCCAACCATCCGCTGCCCGCTCAGCACCGATTCACCGGTGCCCAGGTTTCGCGCGAAGCGCGGGTGGCAGCCGCCGGCGATGAGCACCCGGATCCGTGAGCCGGCGCTGAAGCGGTGCGCGATCGGGTCGAGTTCGATACGGATGGGCTCGGTCGGCATCGCGCTGAATCGCCGCAACCCGTCGCTGACATTGCATGAGCGTCCGCGGGCATCGACCTCACTGATCCGGACGAATACATCGAAATGATCGTTGTCGGTCTCGTAGGCCAGATCGACGACCGGACTTCCGCACACGCACATCTCGGCGCCCAGGGGCGGGCCGGTGAAACTCAGCACATCGGCCCGGCCGGCCAGTTCGGTGTCATCGGTGTAGCCGGACGGGCGGGCCAGCAGTCGGCCGCCCACCGTCGGGGTGGGGTCGGCGGGGTTGTATCGAAACGTGGAGGTTCCGTCGTGGTTCGAGGTGGCTGCGGATGACGGTGCTGACTCGAGTCGTCCACCGGCCTGCAGGTAGAGCACCTTCGCGGCAGTGGCCGGCGGCCACGCCGGAAGATCGACCCAGCCGTCCCGGTTGCGGCCGGTGATGAACACCCGCACCGGTGCCATGCGCGGCGGTCCCGGCTTCTTGGCCAGGTGGGTGCCCAGCCAGGCCAGTGTCTCGGCTGCGGCCGTGCCGCCGGCCGCGGTCACCATCTGGTCGTGGGTCCACGGCCCGATCGTCATCGCGACGTCCGTGCCGCGGTCGTGCAGCTGCCGGTACTGGGTGAGGGTCTGGTCGATGAAGATGTCCTGCCACCCGCCCAGCAGCAGCACCGGCACCGCCGCTCGCTCCAATGCGGTTGTCGCGCGAATGCCCGCCCAAAACGGATCATCGGCATCAGGGCGATCGACCCAGGATTCGAACCACGGTGACCCCCCGCCCAACAGCGCCCGCGCCGAGCCGGCCACCGGCACACCGTGGACGGCTCCCGCCAGCCGACGTGCGGCACGGAATTGGAAGGCGACCCGCCGAACTGGATGCGCCTCCTGATTTGCGACCAGATCCGACCAGCCCAACAGGTCGGCGAGCGCGAACGAGCCGGTGCCCCAGGATGATTCGTGGAGATCGTGCGGTCCGACGGTGACGACTGCCGCGGCCAATTCAGGCGGCGGGTCCGACATCAGCGCCCATTGCGTGTAGCCGAGATAGGACAGTCCGATGGTGGCGAATGTTCCGGTGAACCACGGTTGTTCGCGTAACCACACCACGGTGTCGGCTGCATCGGCGGCCTCGTTGATCATCGGTACGAAATCTCCGCCGGAGCCGAAGGTGCCACGCACACTCTGAAACACCACGTGATATCCCCGAGCGGCGTAGATCTGGGCGTAGATGACCGAAAACGGAAACGCCCGGCCGTACGGCCCGCGCACCAGGATCGTGCCCAGTGGCGACGCGCTGGTCGGGGCGTAATGGTCCGCGATCAGCACGACACCGTCGCGCATCGGCACCCGCAGGCCGCGGTGCACTCGATAGCCGGTCGTTGCGGGCGGGAGTCGGAGAACGCGACTGGCAGCACGATCGGTGAATCGGGTGCTCGCCACGCCACTCAGGATATGCAGGCGTCAAGGTGTCGGGTTAGCCGCCAGTAGGCTGACGCGTTGTGGCAGCCACGCTCTGGGCGATCAGCGACCTGCACACGGGTCATACCGGCAATAAGCCGGTCACCGAATCGCTGTACCCGGCGACGCCGGAGGACTGGCTGATCGTCGCCGGCGACGTCGCCGAGCGCACCGACGACATCCGGTGGTCACTGGATCTGTTGCGCCGGCGCTTCGCGAAGGTCATCTGGGTGCCGGGAAACCACGAATTGTGGACCACCGGCAAGGACCCTGCCCAGGTGTTCGGCCGGGCCCGCTACGACTACCTGGTCGAGATGTGCGACGAGATGGGCATTCTCACGCCGGAGCATCCGTATCCGGTGTGGACCGAAGGCGGCGGCCCGGCGACCATCGTTCCGATGTTCCTGCTCTACGACTACACGTTCCTCCCGGAAGGTGCGCGGACCAAGGCCGAGGGTCTGGCGATCGCCCGGGAGCGCAACGTTGTCGCGACCGACGAGTTCCTACTGTCCAGTGAGCCCTATGCCACCCGCGACGCCTGGTGTCGGGACCGGCTGAAGTACACCCGCGCACGCCTGGAGGAACTGGACTGGATGACCCCGACGGTCCTGGTGAACCATTTCCCGCTGCGCCGCGAACCGTGCGATGTGCTGTTCTATCCGGAGTTCGCGCTGTGGTGCGGAACGGTCGAGACCGCGGACTGGCACACCCGCTACAACGCGCTCTGTGCGGTGTATGGACACCTGCACATCCCGCGCACGACGTGGTACGACGGGGTGCGGTTCGAGGAGGTGTCGGTGGGCTATCCGCGCGAGTGGCGCCGCCGCAAGCCCTATCGCTGGCTGCGTCAGGTGCTGCCTGATCCGGAGTACGCCCCCGGCTATCTCAATGACTTCGGCGGTCATTTCATGATCACGCCGGAGATGCGCGCGGAGTCGGAGAAGTTCCAGCAGCGGTTGCGCAGCCGACGCGGATGAGCGAGTTCATGCGGGCGGTACTTCCCGATATCGCCGATCTGGTTTACGCGGAGTTATACGACGACCCGTCGCACCTTTCTCCCCTGCCGGAGGAGGAGCCGCTGATCGCGCGCTCAGTTGCCAAGCGGCGCAACGAGTTCGTCACCGTTCGGCACTGCGCACGGCTGGCCATGGAGCAACTCGGCGTGCCGCCGGCACCGATCCTCAAGGGCGACAGGGGCGAACCGCACTGGCCCCACGGAGTGGTGGGAAGCCTTACCCACTGTGAGGGCTACCGGGGCGCGGTCGTGGGTCGTCGCGCGGCGGTGCGATCGGTCGGTATCGACGCCGAACCGCATGACGCTCTTCCGAAGGGCGTTCTCGACGCCATCAGCCTGCCGATCGAGCGGACCGAGATCGCTGCACTGCCCGACGATCTGCACTGGGACCGAATCCTGTTCTGCGCCAAGGAGGCAACCTACAAGGTGTGGTTCCCGCTGACCCAGCGCTGGCTGGGATTTGAGGATGCCCACATCACCTTCACCGTCGGTTCGGAGGGAACGGCGGGGGAGTTCGTGTCCCGGATCCTGATCGATCCGGCGGCGCGGTCCGGTGCGCCGCTGAATGAACTCGCCGGCCGGTGGTCGGTGGCCGGGGGACTGGCGCTGACGGCGATCGTGCTGTGACGCTCGCTGCTCCGAATCCCGGCATCGTCATCGTCGACAAGCCGACCGGTATGACAAGCCATGATGTCGTGTCGCGATGCCGCAGGGTCTTCGGCACCCGGAAGGTCGGTCACGCCGGCACTCTCGATCCGATGGCCACCGGTGTGCTGGTGATCGGCATTGAGCGCGCCACCAAGATCCTCGGCCTGCTCAGCGGCACGTCGAAATCGTATGCGGCCACCATTCGGCTGGGCCGGACGACTACCACTGATGATGCCGAAGGTGACGTGGTGCAGGACGTTTCGGCCGCAGGGGTGACCGATGACGCGATCAGCGCCGGTGTCGCGGTGCTGCGTGGGGAAATATCCCAGCGGCCGTCGACGGTCAGTGCGATCAAGGTCGACGGAAAACGGGCCTATCAACTCGTCCGCGAGGGCCAGGAGGTGGAACTCGCCGCGCGTACGGTGCGGATCGACCGCTTCGACGTGCTCGCGATCCGCCGCGTCGGTGAGTCCGTTGACATCGACGTCGAGGTGGACTGCTCGTCGGGCACCTATATCCGTGCATTGGCCCGCGATCTGGGCTCCGGTCTTCGGGTAGGGGGACGGGAGGGGCCCAGCGTGGGCGGGCATCTGACCGCGCTGCGCCGCACCAGGGTCGGCGGCTACGGACTCGACCACGCCCGAACCCTCGAACAGCTCAATGACCACCCGGCCCTCAGCTACACCCTCGACCAGGCCTGCCTGCTGGGGTTTCCGCGCCGCGATATCACCGCCGAGCAGGCCGTCGACGCCGGCCATGGGCGTCCGCTGCCGGCGGCGGGGATCGAGGGCGTCTACGCCGCGACCGATCCGGAGGGGCGGGTGCTCGCTCTGCTGGCGGACAAGGACGCGCTTACCAGGTCCGTTGTGGTGATCCGCCCGGCGACGCTTTAGCGAATCGTCACCTGATCGTTGGATTCGGCGGCCATGCTGCGCCGTACGCTTAGTCCCGTGGAGCGCTGGCGCGGACGGGGCGAGATCCCCTCGGACTGGGGCCGCTGCGTGCTGACCATCGGTGTTTTCGACGGTGTGCACCGCGGTCATGCCGAGATCATCGCCCGGGCGGTCAAGGCGGGCCGGGCACGCGGTGTGCCGACAGTCCTGATGACCTTCGATCCGCATCCGATGGAGGTCGTCTTCCCCGGCAGCCACCCGGCGCAGTTGACCACCCTGGCGCGCCGCGCCGAGCTCGTCGAAGAACTCGGCATCGACGTATTCCTGGTGATGCCCTTCACGCCCGACTTCATGAAACTCACCCCGGACCGCTATATCCACGAGTTGCTCCTCGAACGCCTGCACGTCGTGGAAGTGGTGGTGGGGGAGAACTTCACGTTCGGCAAGAAGGCGGCCGGCAACGTCCAAGCCCTTCGCAGGGCCGGTGAGCGCTTCGGATTCGCGGTCGACGGGGTATCCCTGGTCGCCGAACACCACCAGAGCGAGACGGTGACCTTCTCGTCCACCTACGTGCGGGCCTGCGTGGACGCCGGCGATATGGTGGCCGCCACCGAGGCGCTCGGCCGACCACACCGGGTCCAAGGTGTGGTGGTGCGCGGCGACGGACGCGGTAAGGGCATGGGTTACCCGACCGCCAACGTCGCCCCGCCGATGCACTCGGCGATTCCGGCCGACGGGGTCTATGCCGCCTGGTTCACCGTGCTGGGCCACGGACCCGGAACCGGGACGGTGGTGCCCGGCGAGCGTTATTGGGCCGCGGTGTCGGTGGGCACCAATCCGACGTTCTCCGGCCGGACCCGCACGGTGGAGGCGTATGTCCTGGATACCGACGCCGACCTGTACGGCCAGCATGTTGCGGTGGATTTCGTGGCGCGAATCCGCGGTCAGGAGAAATTCGCCTCAGTCGATGAGCTCATTGAGGCGATGGGCCGGGACACCGGTAAGGCTCGCAGTATTTTGGCGGCTCAGTCCTGACCCGGTAGTCTCAAGGGCGCGTGCGCTGCAGTCCGCGGTGGCCACGGCATGATTCTTATTCGCGGTACTGCAAATGATGGGGTACTTTTCGTGTCGCTGACTACCGAGCAGAAAAAAGAAATCCTAGGCGCATACGGCCTGCACGAAACCGACACCGGTTCGCCTGAAGCCCAGATCGCGATGCTGACCAAGCGTATCTCCGATCTGACCGAACACCTCAAGACCCACAAGCACGACCACCACTCCCGACGCGGACTGCTGCTGCTCGTCGGCCGTCGCCGGCGGCTGCTCAAGTACATCGCCCAGGTCGACGTCGCGCGCTACCGATCGCTGATCGAGCGGCTAGGTCTGCGTCGATAAGCGTGTGCTTCCGGCGGATACCCGCCGTGTAACATGAGCAGCGTTATGGGCCATTTACCGGCTCGAACACCCGGTGCGGTGCGCGCACATCAGCGCGACCCGTTCCAGCGTCTCCCTAGCGAGACTCCCTGATCGGGCGGTCTTCGGTAGTGGCTGCCGGGCTGTTTTCACACCCCGGCCGCTTCGATCGACGGCCGTAGCCGTAACCAGGGGCTTTCGCTCTCGGGTCACCCGAGGCCACTGTGGCGACGCGAAACATCTGAACAGTGAATCCCCAGAAAGGCTGTACGGACCTCTATGTCTGTCGCAGAAATCGACGAAGGCGTGTTCGAAGCAACCGCCACCATCGACAACGGGAGCTTCGGCACCCGCACCATCCGATTCGAGACCGGTCGGCTGGCCCAACAGGCCGCCGGCGCCGTCGTCGCCTACTTGGACGACGAAACCATGCTGCTGTCGGCGACCACCGCCGGCAAGTCACCCAAAGAGCACTTCGACTTCTTCCCGCTGACCATCGACGTCGAGGAGCGGATGTATGCCGCGGGCCGCATCCCCGGCTCGTTCTTCCGCCGCGAGGGACGGCCGTCCACGGACGCCATCCTCACCTGCCGCCTGATTGACCGGCCGCTGCGCCCGTCGTTCGTCTCCGGCCTGCGCAACGAGATCCAGGTCGTGGTCACGATCCTGAGCCTCGATCCCAACGATCTGTACGACGTGCTGGCGATCAACGCCGCGTCGGCCTCCACCCAGATTTCTGGCCTGCCGTTCTCCGGTCCGGTCGGTGCCGTGCGGGTGGCGCTCATTAAAAACCAGTGGGTGGCGTTCCCAACCGTTGAGCAACTCGAGGGCGCGGTGTTCGACATGGTTGTCGCCGGCCGAGTCGTCAGCGACGGGGATGTCGCGATCATGATGGTCGAGGCCGAGGCCACCGACAACGTCATCGAACTGATCGCCGGCGGCGCCACCGCGCCCACCGAGAGCATCGTCGCCGAGGGGTTGGAGGCGGCCAAGCCGTTCATCGCCACCCTGTGTGCGGCGCAGAGTGCGCTGGCCGAGAAGGCTGCCAAGGAGACCGCCGACTACCCGGTGTTCCCGGACTACGCCGACGACGCCTACGCGGCCGTCGCCGACGTCGCCGGCGATTCGCTGTCCCAGGCACTCACCATCGCCGGCAAGCAGGAGCGTGACGACCGCACCGAGCAGATCAAGGGCGATGTGCTCAACCGGCTGGGTGAGAACTTCGCCGGGCGCGAGAAGGAGATCGGCGCGGCATTCCGCTCGCTGACCAAAAAGCTTGTGCGCCAGCGCATCCTGACCGACCACTTCCGTATCGACGGCCGCGGTATCACCGATATCCGGGCGCTGAGTGCCGAGGTGGCGATCATCCCGCGTGCCCACGGCAGCGCGCTGTTCGAGCGTGGCGAGACCCAGATCATGGGTGTCACCACACTGGACATGGTCAAGATGGCCCAGCAGATCGACTCGCTGGGGCCGGAGAAGTCCAAGCGCTATATGCACCACTACAACTTCCCGCCGTATTCGACCGGTGAGACCGGCCGGGTGGGCTCGCCCAAACGGCGCGAGATCGGCCACGGCGCACTCGCTGAGCGCGCCCTGATGCCGGTACTGCCCAGCGTCGAGGAGTTCCCCTACGCCATCCGGCAGGTCTCGGAGGCGTTGGGTTCCAACGGTTCGACGTCGATGGGGTCGGTGTGCGCTGCGACACTGTCGCTGCTGAACGCCGGTGTGCCACTGAAGGCGCCGGTGGCCGGTATCGCGATGGGTCTGGTGTCCGATGAGGTTAACGGTGAGACGCGGTATGTCGCACTCACCGACATCCTTGGCGCCGAGGACGCGTTCGGCGATATGGACTTCAAGGTCGCCGGCACCAAGGAGTTCGTCACCGCCCTGCAGTTGGACACCAAACTCGACGGCATCCCATCCCACGTTCTGGCGGGTGCCCTGGCGCAGGCCAAGGATGCCCGCCTGGTGATTCTGGACGTGATGGCCGAGGCCATCGACGCGCCTGACGAGATGAGCCCGTACGCGCCGCGTGTCACGGCCATCAAGGTGCCGGTGGACAAGATCGGCGAGGTCATCGGGCCCAAGGGCAAGATGATCAACTCGATCACCGAGCAGACCGGCGCCTCGATCTCGATCGAGGACGACGGCACGGTGTTCGTCGGTGCCACCGATGGTGCGTCGGCTCAGGCGGCGATCGACATGATCAATGCGATCGCCAACCCGCAGCTGCCGAAGATCGGTGAGCGGTTCCTCGGGACCGTCGTCAAGACCACCGACTTCGGTGCGTTCGTCTCGCTGCTGCCCGGCCGCGATGGCCTGGTCCACATCTCCAAGCTGGGCCGGGGCAAGCGGGTCTCCAAGGTCGAAGACGTCGTCAAACTCGGCGACAAGCTTCGGGTCGAGATCGCCGATATCGACAACCGCGGCAAGATCTCGCTGGTCCCGGTGGACGAGGACACCGCTGGGGAGGGCGCACCCGCGCCAGCCGATGCCGCGACCGTCGGTAGCTAAGCCGGCGGGTTTCCGGGGCCAGCACACTGCTGCGTCGGCCCCGGAGCTTTCGGCTCTGCGTCGCACCGTCTTGGCGGGCGGTCTCCGGGTCGTCACCGAGTTCGTGCCGTCGGTGCGTTCGGCGTCGGTCGGCGTCTGGGTCAACGTCGGTTCGCGCGATGAGGGCCCGACCGTTGCCGGCGCCGCGCACTTCCTGGAGCACCTGCTCTTCAAGGCCACCCCGACCCGCAGTTCGGTCGAGATCGCGCAGGCGGTTGACGCCGTCGGCGGCGAACTGAACGCGTTCACCGCCCAGGAACACACCTGCTACTACTCGCATGTGCTTGACGAGGATCTCGAACTGGCCGTCGATCTGGTTGCCGATGTCGTCCTCAACGGCGTGTGTGACGCCGGCGATGTCGCCGTCGAGCGGGATGTCGTGCTCGAGGAGATCGCCATGCGTGACGACGATCCCGAGGACACCCTGGGCGAGGTCTTCCTGTCGGCGATGTTCGGCGACCATCCGCTCGGTCGGCCGGTGATCGGCAGTATCGACTCGGTGTCATCGATGACGCGAAATCAATTGCAGTCCTTCCATGTTCGGCGCTACACCCCGGAACGGATGGTGGTGGCGGTGGCCGGCAATATCGACCACGCCCACGTGGTCGCACTGGTTCGTCGGCATTTCGGCGCCCGGTTGACGAAGGGTCGGACGCCCGTGCTGCCACGCTCCGGGGCCGGCCGATTGCCGGGCCGACCCAGCCTGATACTGATCAACCGCGACTCCGAGCAGACCCATATGAGCCTCGGCGTCCGGATCCCCGGCCGCAGTTGGGAACACCGATGGGCGCTGTCGGTACTCAACGGAGCCCTCGGCGGGGGCTTGAGTTCGCGGCTCTTCCAGGAGATCCGGGAGACCCGCGGTTTGGCCTACTCGGTGTATTCGACTATCGACATGTTCTCCGATTGCGGAGCCTTCTCGGTGTATGCCGGCTGCCTACCCGAACGATTCGATGAGGTGGTGCGACTGACCACCGAGGTACTCGCGACGGTGGCCCGCGATGGCATCACCGACTCGGAGTGTCGGATCGCCAAGGGATCGCTGCGCGGCGCCCTGGTGCTCGGACTAGAGGATTCGGCGTCCCGGATGAACCGCCTCGGCCGCAGTGAACTCAACTACGGCGAATACCGCACCATTTCAGACACCCTGCAACGCATCGACGACGTCACCGTCGACGAGGTCAACGCGGTGGCCCGCAAGGTGCTGTCCGGGCATTTCGGCGCCGCCGTGCTTGGGCCCCACCGTTCTAAACGTTCACTGCCCAAACAACTTCGGTCCCTTCCGGGCTGAACGCGCGTTCGCGGACGTTACTGGCGAAAAGTTGCCCCGATGCGTACATATCCACGTGACACATGAGTTATACATAAGTGATACATTGCAGGTGTGAGCGAGACAGTCGGAATCCGCGATCTGCGTCATAACACCGCGGACATCATCAGCGCCGCCGGCGCCGGCCAGGAATTCCGGGTGACCGTTCGCGGCAAAGACACCGGTGTTGTCATCGCCAAGCAGCCACCAACAGCAACCTCCACTGAACGCCGGCGTGGCGTCACTCTGACCCAGATCAAGCAGGCCGGCATCCACACCCGGCCGACATCTCCCCGCTACCAGGAGACCATGCTGGAAATCGTCGAGCGCGGCCGCGATACCACTGGTCGCGTGGGCGATCGCGATCGGTGAGAATCCACCTCGACACCAACCTGCTGATCCAAACTCCGCAGTGGGAGCTTCTGCCCCCGGGAGAACACGAGTTCCTCGTATCTGCAATCGCGTTCGCGGAATTCAGCGAAGGCGTTGTACACCCCGACCCCGCCATCGCCGCCCAGGCCGCGATCGAACTCATCCAGTACCGATCGACCTACGGCGATGGCATGCCGTTCACCCAGCGCGAAGCCGACATCTACCGCGAACTATGCGCCGTCGTCGCCTCCACTGGCCGAGCACCGGGCGGCAAGCGCCGCGTCGACTTGATGATCGCCGCGATCGCCATCGGCGACGGAGCCGCCCTGGCCACCCGCAACATCACCGATTTCGAAGGCCTGCAGCCGCTACTCAACGTCCTAACGCTCTGACCGAGCGCCCGGGATTGGCCCCAAATCCAAACCGCTCGTGATGGGAGTTCGTCGTCTACGCCTTCGCCTGCATCGCCCGCCAGCTCGACGGCGGTATTTAGTCGGAACACCCTGGCCGCGGCGAACGCGCGTTCGCAGAAGTTACCTGGGTGGCTCACCCGGGAGCCATGTGTCGATCACCCGCTGATAGGTCTCCGGCGATACCGCCATCGTGCCGACAAACGGACGATCCAGAGCCAGGATCAGGTACAGCACGAATCCCATCAGGGCGGCGGTCAACGCCACGCATGCCGCATGGATGACGGTGTCGTCGGTCGCGAAGGTATAGGTGAAGGCCAGACTGATGAACGCGCCACCGACCAGCAGAACCCAGAGATCCCCGGTGAGCACGGACGTGCTGCCATTTCTGTTCCCGGCGATCCGGGTGCTGCGACTCCGCGAGATCTGCTCCGCGGACGCGACCGATTGCTCGTATGCCGAAATCTCGGTCCTGGTCACCGGTTGCGCGCCGTACAGGGTCAGCCGGAGTTCCCGGAGTTGGTCTGACCGGCTCTCAATCGGCAGCCCGCGACCCATCCGCGGGAACTCGTCGTCGACGACATCCTGCGCGTAGGCGAGGGTCTGCCGCTGCACGCCGGGGCGGACTGCGGCGGGCAGGGCTTCGGAAGCGTTGAGCAGTTCGGTGACCGCGCCGGCCTCCTGCTCGGTCGCATCCTGAGCCGATTGGTAATTGTCCCAGGCGGTCGTCAATGCGAAGGCCGCCACCAGCGGATACAGCACGCCGACCAAGGTGAACGCCTGTCCGGTGACCGACATCGACTTCTCCAGCCGGGATTGCGGAACCAAACGACGGAACAGCAGTAACCCCGACACGGCCAGGCCGACCATGATCAGGACGGTGGCCGAGGCGACGACGGCCGCGGGCTGCTGAAGTATCCAGTTCACCGAATCATTCAAGCAGCTTGGCAGGATCGGTGTCCGGCAGGTTAAGGGCCTCACCGACCTGCTCACACAGCAGCATGCCTTCGTGCGTCGACAGGCCCTTGGCCAGAGCGGGATCTGATCTGCACGTCTCCCGCCAGCCCTTGTCGGCGAGCTTGAGCACATAGGGCATGGTGGCGTTGGTGAGCGCGAAGGTCGAGGTTCGTGGCACCGCACCGGGCATGTTCGCGACGCAGTAGAAGACCGTGTCGTGTACCCGGAACGTCGGGTCGTCGTGCGTGGTGGGCTTTGAGTCCTCGAAGCAACCGCCCTGATCGATGGCGATGTCCACCAGAACTGCGCCCGGCTTCATCTGCGCCACAACGGAATTGGAGATCAGCTTGGGCGCCTTGGCTCCGGGAACCAGCACGGCACCGATGACCAGATCGGCCTGCTTGACGGCGGCCTCAAGGTCCAACTGCGCGGAGTAGCGGGTCTCAATCGCGCCGCAGTACTCAGCGTCGATCCTGCGCAACGTATTGACGTTGAGGTCGAAAACGGTGACGTGTGCGCCCATGCCCCAGGCGACGGCGGCGGCGTTATCGCCTGCCATGCCGCCGCCGATAACCACAACCACCGCCGGCGCCACGCCGGGAACGCCGCCCATCAGCACGCCGCGGCCGCCCTGAGTGCGCATCAGGTGGTAGGCGCCGACCTGAGCGGAGAGCCGGCCGGCGACCTCACTCATCGGAGCCAAAAGAGGAAGCGCGACAGATCCGTCCTGGCTGACGGTCTGCACAGTCTCGTAGGCGATCGAGGTCGTGCCGGAGGCCAGCAGTGCGTCGGTGCAGGCGCGCGACGCCGCAAGGTGAAGGTAGGTGAACAGCACCTGCCCCTTGCGCATTCGGCTGTACTCGGCCTCGATGGGCTCCTTGACCTTCAGCAGCAGTTCGGCATCGGCCCACACCTCGTCGGCGGTCCCAACGATCGTCGCTCCGGCTGCGGTGAAGTCGGCATCGGTGATCGCCGAACCATCGCCGGCACCGCTCTGGATCAGCACCTCGTGGCCGCGGCGCACCAATTCGCTGACACCGGCCGGGGTGATGGCGACGCGGTACTCGTTGTTCTTGATCTCGGTGGGGATGCCGACGTGCACGATCGCTCCTCGGTAGCGGATATGTGCCTCTAAGTGTGAAGAAATTTCGGTACGACGGCAATTGGATAGGGGAAGATTCGATAAAGTAGTGATATGGCCGAACAAAAGGCGCGGAAACCCATCGGTAGTGCGGACGAACCGAAGGATATTCGGTCCGCCGATCTCGATGAGATCGATCGGAGATTGCTGACCCTGCTGCACTCGGACGCCCGGACGTCCAATAGTGCACTGGCCGATGCTGTCGGTATTGCACCGTCCACCTGCCACGGCCGGGTGCGCCGCCTGCAGGACCTCGGTGTGATTCGGGGCTTCCACGCCGAGATCGACCCCGCGGCCATCGGATTGCCATTGCAGGCGATGGTCTCGGTGAGTCTGCAGTCCGGTTCCCGTGGCAGGATCCGCACGTTCATCCAGCAGATCCGAAGCAAGCCGCAGGTGATCGACGTCTACTTCCTGGCCGGCGCCGACGACTTCCTCATCCATGTGGCCGCCCGTGACACCGACGATCTGCGGTCCTTTGTGGTCGACAACCTCAACGCCGACGCCGATGTGGCCGGCACCCAGACGTCGCTGATCTTCGAGCATCTGCGCGGGGGAGCGCCGCTATAGGTCAGGCTCCATTCCCGAGCAGTCGCTCGGGGTGGTGGAAATCGTTGGTTCCGCCGAGAAGTGGCAGCTGCGGCGGCGGAATCCAGTAGGTGTCTCCGTTGGCTAACTTTCGGGTCTTCCAACCCTGATCGAGCAGCTTGTGGTGCGCGGCGCACGCGAAGGTCAGTCGGTCAACGTCGGTGTTACCGCCATTGGCCCACTCGTCGACATGATGGACTTCACATCGGTAGCCGGGAGCGTCGCAGCCGGGATGGCTGCACCCGCGTTCGCTCCCGTGCAGGACAATTCGCTGATCGGCGCTGGCGATCCGTTTGGATCGGCCCAGATATAGCGGCCGTCCGTTGTCACCGTCGAACAGCGCGAGGTAGTGGTAGGCGTGACTCGCCATCCGGATCAGATCGGACATCGGCAGCAGGGAGCCACCGGCTGTCACTGCATGCCCGGACTTCGCCTGTAAATCCTGCACGGTGGCGGTAGCGATCACAGTGACCGGAAGTCCGCGGTGAGTGCCGAGATCGGGATTGCCGAGTTGACCGCGGACCAGTGCCACCAGCGCATCGTGCTGTCGTTGGGCATGGCCGCGCGGATCACGCTGAGCGCGTGCTTCGTCGGGTTCGCCTTCGGTGCAAGGACTCTGGTCATCTGGGTTGCACATCCCCGGTGCGGCGAACTTGGCCATCCAACTTTCGAAAAGCGACCGCAACTCCGGCGTTGCGATGAGCTTACCGGTACTCATACCGTCCGGATGCTGGCCGCCGCACCAGGTGAAGCCCCGCTTACGTGCGCGGTCTGCGTCAGAGAAGACCCCGTCCGGGTTGACCTGGACAGCCAACCGTTCGGCGACCTTGTCCAGTTGATCAGGCCGCAGCAGGGCTGCCTGCTCGGCCAGGAGCTTCTCGCTATCGGCAACCACGTCGGGCGCAATGTGGTGGGGGAGTTCCCGGATGAATTTCTGAATCGTGCGCAGATGTTCGGGATCGAGAGTGCCCCGATGCCATGCTGCCGCGGTGGCCGGCAACTCCGGCGGCAGTGGCTGACCGATGAGCGTGCTGCGCGGGGCCAACTGTGCTGCATCGCGAATCCGCCGGCGGGCATCGGTACGACTGATGCGCAGAACATCGGAGAGCGCGATGTGCACCGGGGGACAGCCTTCGAACTGCTCCAGTCGATGAATGATTGCGTGGCTGGCCGCCACCTGTCGGCGAAGGGCCGTCTCCATGCGATCGAGGACACCGAAGCGCTCGGCGGGATTCAGCCCGTCGAGGTCGGCCGACCGCAACGCATCCACGGCCGCATCGAGAGCATCCAACTCACCTAAAATCGAACTCATGTTCGAAACGATACGACGGCCGTCTGACAGATTCCGCCGACTACGCTCACACCATGCGAGTCGGAGTGCTGGGCGCGGCGGGCAAGGTCGGTGTGGCGATGTGCGCCGCCGTCCGCGAGGCCGCCGACCTGGAGTTGAGCGCCGAAGTCGATGCCGGTGACCCATTGAGTTCGTTCACCGATTCAGCCACCGAGGTCGTCATCGACTTCACCCACCCCGACGTCGTCATGGGCAATCTGG
>JBAXIR010000054.1:0-15353 GCA_037138275.1 Mycobacteriaceae bacterium
GTCTGCAGCCAACTCAACAGCCGGGCGGCCAGGCCGGTGTAAGCACCCATGATCACCAGGTCGACGGCGACCATCGTCGCCGCGAGCGTCAGATACTGCGGCAGCAGCGGACGTGTCGGCACCACGAACTGGGGCACCACCGCGAGCATGAACACCAGGCCCTTCGGGTTGGTGGCATTGACCAGAAAGCCCCGTGCGAGCAGCGACAGACGTCCGTCATTGGCATCGCCTGCGACCTGGGTGGTCAGATCCTCCGGCGTGATGCGCCACTGCCGCACCGCGAGATAGATCAGATAGCCCACCCCGAGCCACTTGATGGCGTTGAACACCACCAGGGACTTCGCCACCGCCGCGCCCAGGCCTACTGCGACCACCACCAACTGCAACATCAGGCCGATCTGCAGACCGGCGATGCTCCAGTAGCCGCGGCGCAGGCCGTGATTGAGTCCGGTGGCCATCGACTGCACCGCACCCGCGCCCGGCGAGACGCTGATCGCGATCGCGGCGCCCACGAACGCCAGCCACAGGTCCGGTTGCACGTGCGCAGCGTACGATTTGGGCGTCAAGCCACCCCGGTCTGTGCTCCGGGGAGAGGGGAACGAGTAGCCATGAAGTCCGATCGTGTGACGCGGATCGCGCTCGCCGTGGGCGCCGCCGCCCTGGTCGCTATGGCGGCGGTGAGCGCCTGTGCCCCGGCCGCGAAGGATGCCCCGACGACGACCAGCACTGCGCCGGTCACCTCGAGTTCCCCGGTACCCAGCGAGAAGGCCGTGCTCCCCAGCGGCCCGACCGCGTTCTCGCCGACGATCAACCCGGCACCGGTTCCGACCAACTGAGTTCGGGGCCTTTCCGCGGGCCCCGAGACCCCGCATCGCCGATTTGATGCGTAATTGATTTTCGTATCCCTACCCCGATCAGGGACAATCGAATCGATGACGCCCTTCGCCATGACCCGGATTGACCTGCGCGGCCGGACGCTGACCGCCGCCCAGTTGCGCACCGCACTGCCCAGGGGCGGGGTTGACGTCGACTCCGTGGTGCCCACGGTCCGGCCCATCGTCGACGACGTCGCCGCACGCGGAGCGGCTGCGGCATTGGAATACGGCGAAAAGTTCGACGGCGTGCGCCCCGATGCGGTGCGGGTGCCGGTCGCCGAACTCGATGCCGCGCTGAGCCGTCTCGATCCCGATATCCGGGCCGCCCTCGAGGTCGCCATCGACCGCACCCGGGCCGTGCACGCCGATCAGCGCCGCACCGACACCACCACCGTGCTCGGGACTGGCGCCTCGGTGACCGAGCGCTGGGTGCCGGTGGAACGCGTCGGCCTGTACGTCCCCGGCGGCACGGCTGTCTACCCGTCGAGTGTCGTGATGAATGTCGTGCCGGCGCAGGCTGCGGGCGTGGAGTCGCTGGTGGTCGCCAGCCCACCGCAGGCAGCCTTCGGCGGACTGCCGCACCCCACCATTCTGGCCGCCGCTCGGATGCTAGGTGTCGACGAGGTGTGGGCGGTCGGCGGTGCGCAGGCGGTGGCACTGCTGTCCTTCGGTGGCACCGACATCGACGGGGCCGAACTGGCTCCGGTCGACATGATCACCGGTCCCGGAAACATCTATGTCACCGCGGCCAAGCGGATCTGCCGCTCGCAGGTCGGCATCGACTCCGAGGCCGGACCGACCGAGATCGGAATCCTGGCCGACCACACCGCCGATCCGGTGCATGTGGCCGCGGACCTCATTAGTCAGGCCGAGCACGATGTGATGGCGGCCGGCGTGCTTGTCACCGACAGCGTCGCACTGGCCGATGCCACCGACGCTGAGTTGGCTGTCCAGTTGGTCACCACCGTGCACCGCGAACGGGTCACCGAGGCGTTGAGCGGACGCCAATCCGCGATCGTGCTCGTCGACGATGTCGACACCGGTGTGCGGGTGGTCAACGCCTACGCCGCTGAGCACCTGGAGATCCAGACCGCTGACGCGGCCGGTGTCGCGGTCCGGATCCGTTGTGCCGGAGCGATATTCGTCGGACCGTTCTCGCCGGTGAGCCTCGGTGACTACTGCGCAGGTTCCAACCATGTGCTGCCTACCGCCGGGTGCGCGCGGCACTCCAGTGGACTGTCGGTGCAGACCTTTCTGCGCGGTATCCACGTCGTCGACTACACCGAGGCCGCATTGAAAGACGTCTCCGGACACGTCATCACACTGGCCAACGCCGAGGATCTGCCTGCCCACGGGGAGGCGGTCCGCCGGAGGTTTGAAACGTGATGGGTATTGGAGACAGGGTCGCCCTCGAGGATCTGCCACTGCGCGACAACCTGCGCGGCAAATCGGCCTACGGCGCACCTCAACTCGACGTTGCGGTGCGGTTGAACACCAATGAGAACCCGCACCCACCCAGTCGCGCCCTGATCGACGACGTCGCCGAGTCGGTGGGAGCCGCGGCGGCGCAGTTGCACCGCTACCCGGACCGCGATGCGGTCGAATTGCGCCGCGATCTGGCGGCGTATGTCACCGCCCGAACCGGAATTAGCATCGGTGCCGAGAACGTCTGGGCGGCAAACGGTTCCAATGAGATCCTGCAGCAACTGCTGCAGGCCTTTGGCGGCCCCGGCCGCAGCGCAATCGGTTTCGTGCCGTCCTACTCGATGCACCCGATCATCGCCGACGGCACCCAGACCCGGTGGATCGACGCCGTTCGCGCTGCCGATTTCAGCCTGGATGTCGAGGCCGCGATTGCGGCGATTCGGGAGACCAATCCCGACGTGGTGTTCGTCACCAGCCCGAACAATCCGACCGGACAAAGCATTTCGACATCGGATCTGCGACAGGTGCTCGACGCGATGACCTCCGGCATGCTGATCGTCGACGAGGCCTACGGTGAGTTCTCCTCCCGGCCCAGTGCCATTGCGCTGCTCGATGAGTATCCGGCCCGACTGATCGTGAGTCGCACCATGAGCAAGGCATTCGCCTTCGCCGGTGGCCGGTTAGGTTATCTGGTGGCCGCCCCGGCGGTGATCGACGCCGTTCTGCTGGTGCGGTTGCCGTACCACCTGTCGGTCATCACCCAGGCGGCTGCGCGGGCGGCATTGCGGCACGCCGGCGAGACCCTGGCCACTGTGGCCGCTCTCGTAGCGGAGCGTGAACGGGTCTGTGCCGCGCTGCACGCCATGGGTTTTCGGGTGATCGCCAGCGACGCGAACTTCGTACTGTTCGGCGAGTTCGGAGATGCGGCGGCCACCTGGCAGCGCTATCTCGACGATGACGTCCTCATCCGCGATGTCGGCATCCCCGGCTACCTGCGGGTCACCATCGGACTCGAGCACGAGAACGACGCTTTCCTGGCTGCCAGCCAGAAGGTTGCCGCCGACTCGGTACAGCCACTAGGAGCATCATGACCGCCACCGCACCCCGGGTAGCCAGGATCGAACGGACGACCAAAGAGTCCGACATCGTGGTCGACCTCAATCTCGACGGCACCGGCCGGACATCGATCGATACCGGTGTGCCGTTCTTCGACCACATGCTGACCGCACTGGGTACCCACGCGAGCTTTGATTTGACCATCACCGCCCGCGGTGATGTCGAGATCGAGGGCCACCACACCATCGAGGACACCGCGATCGTGCTGGGCACCGCCCTGGGGCAGGCGTTGGGCGACAAGGCGGGCATCCGCCGCTTCGGCGACGCCTACATCCCGATGGACGAGACCCTGGCGCACGCCGCTGTCGACGTGTCGGGTCGGCCGTACTTCGTGCACACCGGCGAACCCGAGTACCTGGTGGACTTCACCATCGCCGGTTCGGGTGTGCCGTACCACACCGTCATCAACCGGCACGTCTTCGAATCGCTGGCCGTCAATGCCCGCATCGCCCTGCACGTGCGGACGCTGTACGGCCGCGATCCGCACCACATCACCGAGGCACAGTTCAAGGCGGTGGCCCGGGCGCTCCGGCAGGCTGTCGAGGCTGATCCGCGGGTCTCCGGGGTGCCGTCCACCAAAGGCGTTCTGTGACCCGACGATCGGTTGTTGTGCTGGATTACGGCTCGGGCAACCTTCGATCCGCCCAACGCGCACTGGAACGCGTCGGTGCCGACGTCGAGGTGACCTCCGACCGCGCCGCCGCGATGGCCGCCGACGGTCTGGTGGTGCCCGGAGTCGGTGCGTTCGAAGCCTGCATGACCGGACTGCGCGCCATCGACGGTGACGCCATCATCGCCGAACGGGTCGCTGCGGGTCGGCCGGTGCTCGGCGTCTGTGTCGGGATGCAGATCCTGTTCGCCCGGGGAGTCGAATTCGGGGTGCAGAGCACCGGTTGCGGGCAGTGGCCGGGCGCGGTCACCCGGTTGGAAGCGCCGGTGATCCCGCACATGGGCTGGAACATCGTCGACGCCGCACCCGGCAGCAGGCTGTTCAAGGGCATCGACGCCGACACCAGGTTCTACTTCGTGCACTCCTACGCGGCCCTGTGTTCGAAAGACCAGACCTGGGAGGGCGACCCGGGCGCACTGCTCACCTGGGCAACCCATAACGTGCGGTTTCTGGCCGCGGTCGAGGATGGTCCACTGTCGGCGACACAATTTCATCCGGAGAAGAGCGGTGACGCCGGTGCGACACTGCTTGCCAATTGGGTTGAGGCACTGTGAAAGAAGACGCGTCACTAATCCTGTTGCCCGCCGTCGACGTCATTGAGGGCCGGGCGGTGCGCCTGGTGCAGGGTAGGGCGGGCAGCGAGACCGAGTACGGCACGGCACTGGAGGCTGCGCTGACCTGGCAGCGCGACGGCGCCGAGTGGATCCACCTGGTGGACCTCGACGCGGCATTCGGCCGCGGCAGCAACCGCGAGTTGCTCGCCGACGTGGTGCGCGCACTTGACGTTCACGTCGAACTCTCCGGCGGCATCCGAGACGACGAGTCGCTGAAGGCTGCGCTCGCAACCGGGTGCGCCCGAGTCAACATCGGTACCGCGGCACTGGAGGACCCGGTGTGGTGTGCCCGCGCCATCGCCGAGTACGGCGATCGGGTCGCGGTCGGACTGGACGTTCAGGTGCTCGACGGCGAACACCGACTCCGTGGCCGCGGTTGGGAAACCGATGGCGGTGACCTGTGGTCGGTGCTGGAACGCCTTGACAGCGAAGGGTGTTCGCGATTCGTCGTCACCGACGTCACCAAGGACGGCACGCTCACCGGACCGAACCTCGACCTGCTCGAGGGTGTCGCCGAGTGCACCGATTCCCCGGTGATCGCCTCGGGCGGGGTGTCCAGCCTCGAGGACCTGCGCGCCATCGCAACGCTGACCGGATCCGGTATCGAGGGTGCGATCGTCGGCAAGGCCCTGTACGCCGGTCGGTTCACTCTGCCCGAGGCCCTGACCGCTGTGAGCCGTTAACGTGGCCGACTCGCGCACGGATCTTGCGATTAGGGTCATCCCGTGTCTGGACGTCGACGCCGGCCGGGTAGTCAAGGGCGTCAACTTCGCCAACCTGCGCGATGCCGGCGATCCCGTGGAACTCGCCGCAGCCTACGACGCCGAGGGCGCCGACGAACTGACGTTCCTCGACGTGACGGCATCGTCGTCGGGTCGGGCAACCATGCTCGACGTGGTGCGCCGCACCGCCGAACAGGTGTTCATCCCACTGACTGTCGGCGGCGGTGTGCGGACGGTGGCTGATGTCGATGCTCTGCTGCGTGCCGGAGCGGACAAGGTGTCGGTCAATACCGCCGCGATCGCGCGGCCCGAACTGCTGGCCGAACTGGCCCGCCAGTTCGGCTCACAGTGCATCGTGTTGAGTGTCGATGCCCGCACGGTGCCGTCCGGAAACGCGCCCACCCCGTCGGGCTGGGAGGTCACCACGCACGGCGGGCGGCAGGGCACCGGCATCGACGCGGTCGAATGGGCAAGGCGCGGAACGGAACTCGGAGTCGGCGAGATCCTGCTGAACTCGATGGACGCCGATGGCACCAAGGCGGGATTCGACCTACCGATGCTGCGTGCGGTGCGGGCCGCGGTGACGGTGCCGGTGATCGCCAGCGGTGGCGCCGGTGCAGTGGGGGATTTCGCGCCGGCGGTGCGGGCCGGTGCCGATGCGGTGCTGGCGGCGAGCGTGTTCCATTTCGGTGAGCTGACCATCGGCGACGTCAAGGCGGCGATGGCTTCAGAGGGGATAACAGTTAGGTGAGCGATCCGGTGAACCTCGACCCAGCGATCGCCTCCCGACTCAAGCGGGACGCCAACGGACTGTTCGCCGCAGTCGCCCAGGAGCGCGGCACCGGCAAGGTGCTGATGCTGGCGTGGATGGACGACGAGGCACTGGCCCGCACCCTCGAGACCCGCGAGGCCACCTATTACTCCCGCTCTCGCGGTGAGCAGTGGGTCAAGGGCGCGACGTCCGGACACACCCAGTATGTGCATTCGGTGCGATTGGACTGCGACGGCGATGCGGTGCTGCTCGAGGTCGACCAGATCGGCGGCGCCTGTCACACCGGCGAGCACACCTGCTTCGTCGCCGACGATCTGCTGCTCGGACCGCCGGACTGACCCGTCATCCCGCCGCGCTGCCCCCGCGACCGTGCGCGAAAGTCCGCTGCAGGCGGCGTGTCGGCGTGCCGACACGCACGCTCGCGAGTGGGTAATGCGCGGTTCGGTAAATTGGGGGATTCACCGTGACGAAAGGCTCAGCCGTGCCCGAAGATCCCCATTCAGACCCGTCGCGGCGGCGCTTCATCGGCGGTGGCGTCGCGGCGGCGGCAGCCGTGGTGGTGGGCGGTGCGGCCCTCGCGGCCTGCAGCACCGAGAGCTCGAAAAGCGCCGGCACCGCCGGAACCACCGCGACTGGGACGTCGGCACCGACGTCCGGCGTGCCGCTGGAGAAGGCCACGCTGCACGGCAATGAGGTGATCGCGACGCCCATCGGCGATATCGCCCTGACCAACACCTACTTCGACGACGACGCCTCCACGCGGCTCTACGACGAGATGGACTTTCAGCGCGCGACCCAGTCCTACCTGTGGAGCACGCCGTTGGTCAGCAATGCCACCTGGCGCGATGCGCAGGCCAAGGCCTATGGCGTCACCGGGGAGACCGACTTCGTAGTGCTGCGGTCGTTGAAGGAGAAGCGCGGCATTGTCACCGCCAACCTGACCACGCCCTACATCTTCAACTTCCTGAGCCTGGAGAAAGGCCCGCTGGAGATCGAGTATCCGGCCGGCCAGACCGCCGGCGGCGTGATGGACTTCTGGCAGCGGCCGGTGGCCGACCTCGGTCTGACCGGGCCGGACCAGGGTAGGGGCGGTAAGTACATCATCGTCGGGCCCGCTGACGATCCGGCAAAGTTCGATAAGCCCGGCTACTTCGTCCGGCAGAGTGCGACCAACAACATTGGGGTGCTGCTACGCATCCTCGATAAGGACCCGGCGTACTTCGAGACATTCAAGGCGACGATGAAAATGGGCCGCGTCGGCCAGTCGCTGGCCACGTCGCGGTTCATCGAGGACAAAGACGTCGAGTGGAGCGCCACCGCGCCCCGCGGCCTCGACTACTGGCGCACCCTGTCCAGCGTCATCAGCGAGGAACCGGTCCGGCCGGTGGACAAGGCCTGGATGGCGATGCTACTGCCGCTGGGTATCGAGAAGGGCAAGGCGTTCGACCCCGACGAGCGTCAGCAGACCATTCTGCTCAGGGGTGGAGCGATGGGGGAGTTGATGGCGCGCAACCTGCAGGTGAATCCCCGCTTCGCCGAGCCCTATTGGCCGGGCACATCCTGGTACAAGAGCTTCGACTTCTCCCTGGAGCAGGAGACCGCCGACCGGATGGAACTCGATGAGCGGGTCACCTGGTTCTACGAGGCGGTGGGCAGCAGCACCGGGATGATCAACCCGACGGTCGGGGCCGGGCAGGTGTACATGACCACCAAGCGCGACAGTAAGGGCGACCTGCTGCGTGCCGACAAGACCTACAAACTCCGGGTGCCCAAAGACGTTCCGGTGGGCCAATTCTGGGCGTTGACGCTCTACAGCGAGAACACCCGCCGACCCTACGACAACGGCGGCGCCGATATCCGCAGCGCAAACTTGGACAGCAGGCTTACCGATCTTGTGCAAAACCCCGACGGCAGCATCGACCTCTACGTCGGCGCGAAGGCCCCGGCCGCTTTCGAGAAGAACGCCATGTTGACTGTTGGGGATGACGGCTGGTTCGTCTACTTCCGTCTCTATGCGCCGCTGCAACCGTTCTTCGACAAGACGTTCGCGCTACCCGACTTCGAGATGATCGACTAGCGCGAGCGCAACATCGCCAGCGCCTTATCGGCGTGGGTGTCCATGTTGAGTTCGCTGGAAATGACATCGAGCACGGTGCGATCGGTGTCGATGACGAAGGTGGTGCGTTTCACCGGCAGCACTTTGCCGAGCAGGCCGCGCTTGACGCCGAACATCTCGGCCACCGTGCCGTCGCGATCGGACAGCAGGGGGTAGTCGAAGCTCTGCGAGTCAGCGAAACGAGCCTGCTTGTCGACGCCGTCGGTGCTGATACCCACCCTCGATGCGCCCACCGCGTCGAACTCTGCGGCCAAATCCCGGAAGTGGCAGGCCTCCTTCGTGCAACCCGGCGTCATTGCGGCGGGGTAGAAGAACAGCACGATCGGCCCGTCGGCCAGCAGGCCAGTCAGTGAACGGACGGTTCCGGTCTGATCGGGCAGTTCGAACTCGGGTACTTGGTCACCACGTTTCATGCCCGCCACGCTATCGCCGGTCGGCCCGGATGAATAGGTCTGGGCTGAACAGGTCTGGGAGGATGTACCGCGTGCACGCCACCACGACCCGCGACGAGTTCCGCGCATTGGCTGCCGAACACCGCGTGGTTCCGGTCACCCGCAAGGTGCTGGCCGACAGCGAGACGCCACTGTCGGCGTACCGGAAACTGGCCGCCAACCGGCCGGGCACCTTCCTGCTGGAGTCCGCCGAGAACGGCCGGTCCTGGTCGCGGTGGTCGTTCATCGGGGCGGGCGCGCCCTCGGCGTTGACGGTGCGCGACGGCCACGCGGTGTGGCTGGGTGCCACCCCGAACGACGCACCGACGGGCGGCGACCCACTTGAGGTCCTGCGGGCGACCATCGGATTGCTCTCCACCGGATCCACCCCGGCCGGCATGCCGCCACTGTCGGGCGGCCTGGTGGGGTTCTTCGCCTACGACTTCGTCCGCCGCCTGGAACGTCTGCCCGAGTTGGCGGTCGACGATCTGGGACTGCCCGACATGCTGCTGCTGCTGGCCACCGATATCGCCGCTGTCGACCACCACGAGGGCACCATCACGCTGATCGCCAACGCGGTGAACTGGAACGGCACCGCCGACCACGTCGACGATGCCTACGACGATGCCGTCGCCCGACTCGATGTCATGACCACCGCGCTGGGGCAGCCGCTGAGTTCCACCGTGGCCACCTTCACCCGGCCCGAACCGCACCCGCGCGCCCAGCGCACGGAGCAGGAATACGGGGCGGTGGTCGAGCGACTGGTGAAGGAGATCGAAGCCGGCGAGGCCTTCCAGGTGGTGCCGTCGCAACGCTTCGAGATCGACACCGACGCCGATCCGATCGACGTCTACCGGATGCTGCGGGTGTCCAATCCAAGCCCGTACATGTATCTGCTCAATATCCCGAATGAGCTTGGCGCAACCGCGTTTTCGATCGTCGGATCCAGTCCCGAGGCATTGGTGACGGTGCAGGACGGGTGGGCGAGGACGCACCCGATCGCCGGCACCCGCTGGCGCGGCGCCAGCGAGGAGGAGGACCAGCTTCTCGAGAAGGACTTGCTGTCCGACGAGAAGGAACGCGCCGAGCACCTCATGCTGGTCGACCTCGGTCGCAACGACCTCGGCCGGGTCTGTGTGCCGGGCACCGTGCGGGTCGAGGACTACAGCCACATCGAGCGCTACAGCCACGTCATGCACCTGGTCTCCACCGTGACCGGGGAGCTGGCGCCGGGACGCACCGCATTGGACGCCGTCACGGCCTGCTTTCCGGCCGGCACGCTGTCCGGCGCCCCGAAGGTGCGCGCGATGGAACTCATTGAGGAGGTGGAGATTTCCCGCCGCGGGCTCTACGGCGGCGTGGTCGGCTACCTCGACTTCGCCGGCAACGCCGACTTCGCGATTGCGATCCGTACTGCGCTGATGCGCGACGGCATCGCTTACGTCCAAGCCGGTGGCGGGGTGGTGGCCGATTCCAACGGCCCCTACGAGTACACCGAAGCGACCAATAAGGCCAAGGCGGTGCTGGCCGCCATCGCCGCGGCTGCGACATTGAGCGCGCCGTGATCCGCCTCGCCCAACTGCTCCTGATCGTCTCGGCGCTCGGCCTGTGGGTGGCATCCCGGCTGCCCTGGGTGTCGGTGGGATCCTCCGACGGACTGGGTCAGCCGACGACGACGACGCTCAACGGCGCGGCCTGGTCCAACGCACTGCTTCCACTCGCGGTGCTGCTGCTGGCGGCCGCCCTGGCCGGCCTGGCCGTGCGCGGGTGGCTGCTGCGCGTGGTCTCGGTGCTGGTCGCCCTGGTGAGCTTGCTGCTGGCCTATCTCGGGATCAGCCTGATCGCGATGCCCGACGTCGCGGCGCGCGCAGCCGAGTTGGCCGGCGTCCCGGTGATGAACCTGGTTGCCAGCGATCGAAGTATCGCAGGAGCGGTGCTGACCCTGGCCGCCGCGGCAGGTGCCCTGGTGGCCGCGGCCCTGCTGATGCGCGCGGCAGCAACGGAGGCACGCCAGGCCGCGAAATACGCCGGCCCGTCAGGCTCAGGCCTCGAACACGGCACCGCCGGATTGTCCGAGCGCGGCATGTGGGACGCACTCGACGAGGGTCTGGACCCGACGCAACGCGGGTCGGACTCCGGGGACGCTGCGGCGACCGAGTCCGGCACCGAGGGTCGGTGACGGGTGAGCGTCACCGGGCGGTTACCCTTTGACCCACATCATCCTGATCATCAGACACCTCTAGGAGACCCAGCTGTCATGAGTTCGGCAACCGCGCTCGACTCCATTCTCGATGGAGTCCGTGCTGATGTCGCCGCTCGCGAGGAACTGCTGAGCCTGGACGAAGTCAAGGCGGCCGCAGAGGGCGCACCGCCGCCGTGCGATGTGCTCTCGGCTCTGCGCGCACCCGGCATCGCGGTGATCGCCGAAGTGAAGCGCGCAAGTCCGTCGCGCGGTCAACTCGCGGACATCCCCGACCCGGCCGAGTTGGCCAGGGCCTACCAGAGCGGTGGCGCCCGGGCGATCAGCGTGCTGACTGAGGAACGTCGGTTCAAAGGATCGCTGGCCGACCTCGATGCCGTGCGCGCCGCCGTCGGCATTCCGGTGTTGCGCAAGGACTTCATCGTGCGGCCGTATCAGATCCACGAGGCCCGTGCGCACGGCGCGGACATGCTGCTGCTGATTGTGGCCGCACTCGAGCAGTCGGCACTGGTGTCGATGCTTGACCGCACCGAATCGCTGGGCATGACGGCGTTGGTGGAGGTGCACACCGAGGAGGAGGCCGACCGCGCGTTACAGGCCGGCGCCAAGGTGATCGGCGTCAACGCCCGCTGCCTGAAGACCCTCGACGTGGATCGGGACTGTTTCGCGCGGATCGCGCCCGGACTGCCGTCGGACATCATCCGGATCGCCGAGTCGGGTGTGCGCGGGCCGGCCGACCTGCTCGCCTACGCCGGTGCCGGTGCCGACGCGGTTCTGGTCGGCGAAGGTTTGGTCACCAGTGGTGACCCGCGCAGCGCGGTGGCCGATCTGGTGACCGCCGGCGCGCATCCGTCATGTCCGAAACCGGTCCGCTGAGCCCTGCCCGGCTCTGAGCCCTGATATGGCCGACACCTCCACGCCCAACCTGCCGCGCACCAGCGCCGCCGTCGCCGAGTCGACGATCCACGACCCGGACGCGCGCGGCCACTTCGGTATCTTCGGCGGCCGCTACGTACCCGAGGCACTGATGGCCGTCATCGAAGAGGTCACCGCGGCCTACGAGAAGGCCCGCACCGACCAGACATTCCTCGACAAACTCGACAACCTGCAGACGCACTACGCCGGACGGCCCTCGCCGCTGTACGAGGCCACCCGACTGAGCGAGCACGTCGGCGGCGCACGCGTCTTCCTCAAGCGCGAGGATCTCAACCACACCGGCTCACACAAGATCAACAACGTGCTGGGCCAAGCACTGCTGGCCAAGCAGATGGGCAAGACCCGGGTCATCGCCGAGACCGGGGCGGGCCAGCACGGTGTCGCGACCGCGACCGCGTGCGCGCTGCTGGGTCTGGAGTGCGTGGTCTACATGGGCGCGGTCGACACCGCCCGCCAGGCGCTCAACGTCGCGAGGATGCGACTGCTGGGCGCGACGGTCGTGGCGGTGCAATCGGGATCGAAGACACTCAAGGATGCCGTCAACGAGGCCTTCCGGGACTGGGTGGCCAACGCCGACGACACCTACTACTGCTTCGGCACCGCCGCCGGACCACATCCGTTCCCGCTGATGGTGCGCGACTTTCAGCGCGTCATCGGACTCGAAGCCCGCGCCCAGATCTTGGATCAGGCCGGCCGCCTGCCGGACGCCGTGACCGCGTGTGTCGGCGGGGGATCCAACGCGATCGGCATCTTCCACGCCTTCATCGACGATCCGGGCGTTCGGCTGATCGGCTACGAGGCCGGCGGCGACGGTGTCGAGACCGGACGGCACGCCGCCACATTCTCCGGCGGGACACCCGGTGCGTTCCAGGGGTCGTACTCCTATGTGATGCAGAATACCGACGGCCAAACCATCGAATCCCATTCCATCTCAGCCGGATTGGATTATCCGGGCGTCGGACCCGAACACGCGTTCCTCAAGGAGGCCGGCCGCACCGAGTACCGGCCCATCACCGACACCGAGGCGATGAATGCGTTCCGGCTGCTGTGCCGACTCGAGGGCATCATCCCGGCCATCGAGACCGCCCACGCCATCGCCGGCGTGGCAGACCTCGCCGCCGAACTCGGACCGGAGTCGATCATCCTGATCAACCTGTCCGGCCGCGGGGACAAGGACGTGGAGACCGCCGCCCGGTGGTTCGATTTGTTCGACGGCGATAAGCCGGCGCCCTCATGACCGTTCAGCACAGTCCGACAGGTCGGTTGGCACCGATCTTCGACGCCTGCCGTGCCGAGGGCCGGGCAGCACTGATCGGTTACCTGCCGACCGGCTACCCGGATGTGCCGACGTCGATCGAGGCCATGGTCGCGATGTGTGAATCGGGTTGCGACATCATCGAAGTCGGTGTGCCGTACTCCGATCCCGGCATGGATGGCCCGGTGATTGCGACCGCCACCGAGACCGCGCTGCAGTCCGGTGTTCGGGTGAGTGACACCCTGCGGGCTGTCGAGGCGATCAGCGCCGCCGGCGGTAAAGCAGTGGTGATGAGCTACTGGAATCCGGTGCTGCACTACGGCGTCGACGCGTTCGCGCGGGACCTGGCCGCCGCCGGCGGGCTGGGCATGATCACGCCCGACCTGATTCCCGACGAGGCGGACGCGTGGCTGTCGGCATCGCAACACCATGGCCTGGACCGGATCTTCCTGGTGGCTCCGTCCTCGACACCGGAACGCTTGGCCCGCACCGTCGAAGCATCCCGCGGGTTCTCCTACGCGGCGTCGACCATGGGTGTGACCGGTGCCCGTGACGTGGTGTCGCAGGCGGCACCCGATCTCGTCCGCCGGGTCCGGGAGATCTCCGATATTCCGATCGGGGTGGGCCTGGGCGTGCGGTCGGCGCAGCAGGCCGCCGAGATCGCGACATTCGCCGATGGCGTCATCGTGGGTTCGGCACTGGTGTCGGTACTCAGCGACGGCGTCAACGCGGTGCGGACATTGACGGAGGAACTTGCCGTGGGGGTTCGAACGAAGGTGCCCGCCACGTGACGACGACGGTGCTTGCCCTGATCCCGAGTCCCGGCCAGGGCGTGTGGTACCTGGGCCCGGTTCCGATCCGGGCCTACGCGCTGTGCATCATCGCCGGCATCATCGCTGCGTTGGTGATCGGTGACCGCCGCTGGGTGGCCCGCGGCGGAGAGCGCGGGGTCGTCTACGACATCGCGCTGTGGGCGGTGCCGTTCGGTCTGATCGGCGGCCGGCTGTATCACCTGTTGACCGACTGGCGTTCCTATTTCGGGCAGGGCGGCGCCGGAATCGGCGCGGCACTTCGGATCTGGGAGGGCGGTCTCGGCATCTGGGGTGCCATCTTCCTCGGTGGTGTCGGAGCGTGGATTGCCTGCCGCCGCAGGGGGATTCCACTGCCGGCCTTCGGCGACGCGGTTGCTCCGGGCATTGTGCTGGCGCAGGCGATCGGCCGGCTGGGCAACTACTTCAACCAGGAACTCTACGGCCGGGAGACCACCGTGCCCTGGGGCTTGGAGATCTTCTATCGCCGTGACTCCTCCGGCGTGGTCGACGTGCATTCGCTCGACGGCATCTCAACCGGCCAGGTGGCCGCCGTCGTGCATCCGACGTTCCTCTACGAACTGCTGTGGAACCTATTGGTATTCGTGTTCCTGCTCTATATCGACCGCAAGTACCGTCTCGGCCACGGCCGATTGTTCGCGCTCTATGTGGCGTCCTACTGCGTCGGCCGGTTCTGGGTCGAGTTGATGCGCGCTGACACCGCAACTCACATCGCCGGTATCCGGATCAATGTGTTCACCGCGGGGTTCGTGTTCATCGGGGCCGTGGTGTACATGCTGCTGGCACCGAAGGGGCGCGAGGATCCGGCGACGCTCGGTGGCCATGAGCCGGATGAGGAGCGTGCAGTCGAGGAACTCGCTGGGGAACTGGCTGCGGTGGCCAAGGGCAGCGGCATCCTCGCCGCGGTCACGGTGGCCGGTGATCACGAGCAGGAGGACGCCGAGGCGGTCGGCGACGACATCGCCGACGACATCGAGGTCGATGCGGACGCCGAGTTCATAGCGGAGGTCGACGCCGACGCCGAGTTCGTAGCGGAGGTCGACGCCGAAGAGGCTGCCACCGAGGACGAACAGGAAGACGAGATCGCCGTCGCTGATGTCGCCGCCGACGAGGCGGAGCTCGTCATCGAGGCCGAACCGGCCACCGACGCCGAGCAGGACGTCCTCGACGAGGTCGAGTCCACAGTGGTGATCGGCGACGGTGACGCGGTCGACGATCAGGCCGAGATCGCCGAGGACGATGGCCCGGTGGTGGTGTACGCGAGTGCGCCCGAGGCCGAGAGTGCCGAGATCGTCGTGATGTACGAGTCCACGCCGACCGACGAGGCCGCCATCGAGGTGGTGGTCGAGGCGGAGGCCGAGCCGGGGGTGGTGGTCGAGGCGGAGGCCGAG
>JBAXIR010000055.1:0-15242 GCA_037138275.1 Mycobacteriaceae bacterium
CGGCTGTCGGCTCGGACACCGACGGTCCGCCCCGTGCCCTGGTGATCGCAGCACTCGCACTGGCGGTGCTGGGCCTGGGCGCGATTCTGACGCTGGCCGCGATGCGGCGCCCACGCGTGCCGCCGGTGGCCATCGCGGCGGTACCCGCGCCCGCGGCCCAGGCACCGCAGTGTCAGGCGTTACTGGCTGCCCTGCCGGACTCCCTCGGCGATCTGCCCCGCGCCGAGACCGCCCAACCCACACCGGCAGGCACCGCGGCGTGGCGTGGCGACGGCGATCCGGTCATCCTGCGCTGCGGACTGGACCGGCCGGCCGAGTTTGTCGTCGGCGCACCCCTCCAGATGGTCGGCGACGTCAGTTGGTTCCGGCTCGATGACGCCGATACCCGGCGTAGCACCTGGGTCAGCGTGGACCGATCGGTGTACATCGCACTGACCCTGCCGGCGGATTCCGGACCGACGCCGATCCAGACCATGTCCGAGGCCATCGCGCGCGCCATGCCGGTCTTACCGATACGGCCCGGACCACCAGCCTGACCGGCCTCAGCGCAGACCGGTGCCGCGGGCGAGTGCGGTTTCCACCATGGTTCCCAACAGGGTCGGATAGTCCACCCCGCTGGCACCCCACATCCGCGGGAACATCGAGATGGTGGTGAACCCCGGCATGGTGTTGATCTCGTTGATGACCGGCCCGTGCTCGGTAAGGAAGAAATCAACTCGGGCCAAACCCTGGCAGTCCAGTGCCGTGAAGGTGCGAATCGCCAACTGGCGCAACTCATCTGCGGTGCCGTCATCCAGCACGGCCGGCACGTCGAGTTCGGCTGCGTCATCGAGATATTTCGTATCGAAGTCGTAGACGCCAACCCCGGGCACCCTGATCTCGCCGATGGTGCTGGCCCGCACCGAGCCATCCGGGAACTCCAGCACCCCGCATTCGAGTTCGCGGCCCTCGATCGCGGCCTCGATAATGACCTTCGGATCGTGCCGGCGCGCCTGGGCGATCGCTGCCGGAAGCACACCCGCCGAGATGACCCGGCTCACCCCAATCGATGAGCCACCGCGCGCAGGTTTGACGAACAGCGGGAAACCAAGGCGGTCAACATCTTCGGCGCTCGGGCTGTCCTGCCTCGGGCGCAGCACAACATAGTCGCCGATGGGCAACCCGGCCGCGCCAAGCAGCTTCTTGGAGAACTCCTTATCCATCCCGGCCGCACTGGCGAACACCCCGGCGCCGACATAGGGCACATCGGCAAGCTCCAACAATCCCTGGATGGTGCCGTCCTCCCCGTACGGTCCGTGCAGGACCGGGAACACAACGTCCACTGCGGCCAGAATCTCGGCGGCCGGAGCCAGCAGTGTTTCCGATCGACCGGTGACCGCGGGCAGTCGCCGGTCGCTGATGGCCAGATCCTCAGGGCGCGCATCGGTGCGCAGCCACGTCCCCTCGGCTGTGATACCGACCGGAATCACCTCGAAGCGGTCCGGGTCCAGATGGCGCAAAATGCTGCCGGCCGACACACACGAGATCGCGTGCTCGGAACTGCGACCACCGTAGACGACGGCGACGCGGATCCGGGCGTGGTCGAAACGGGCAGTCACAAACTAGAGAGGCTACAGCGGCATCCGGTTACCGACGCAACAGAACGCTGTGACTACGGTAGGCGCCATGACAATCCGACCCCGGCGCTTCGGCGCGCTGCTGCCGCGCACATTCATCGTCGCGATGGCCACCATCGCGATTCCCAGTGCGGTACTGACCGGATGTTCGAAACCGCCCACCTATGACCCATCCGCAGCGGCCGTCCCCAGCGATGCCGAAGCCACCACCGAGGTCACTCGCCTTTTCGAAGGCGTGATGAAGAAGGACCTGGCGGATTTGGGGAAGTTCCTCGCACCCAACTTCATGCTCCAGCGCACTATCGGCGGAGGCCTCGATCGCGCCGCCTTCATCGCCGCGCTGCCGGACCTCGATGGCTACAAGCTCGAGCCCATCAGCGGTCGGCGCTTCGGCGACACCCTAACCGCTACCTACAGCGCTAGCACCGACCTGCACGTCGAGGGCCGAAAGTTCCCCGCAACGCCCAGTCCCTTCCTGAGCACGTTTGTGCGCGTGGACGGCGAATGGCACCTGGTGTCGCACGGCAACTTCGCCGTGCCCAAGTAATTTCAGATCAGTCCGTTCGCTACCCTCGTCATCGGACGTGTGATGGGCCGCCACCGGCACCGGTACCGCGGCGACGGGCTGGCCCGGGATCGCCTCGCTGTCAACCGCTTTCACGGTTCGGGTCGAGTCGCCGTCGCGCTGGGTCGCCTAGCTTTCGGTCATCACATCACTCCGCCTTGGTGCTGCGTCCCAGGAGCAGCGCGACCGCGTCGTCGACGGACAGACCCCGGTGGCACACCTGGTTGACGGCATCGGTGAGCGGCATTTCGACATTGTGACTCGCGGCGAGTTGCAGTATCGATGTGCAGGAGGTGACACCCTCGGCGACCTGGACCCCGGTGGCGCGCATGGCGGCGGCAAGATCATCGCCGCGGCCCAGTCGATGGCCGAAGGCTCGATTGCGCGACTGCGGTGATGTGCAGGTGGCCACCAGGTCACCTACCCCGGCGAGACCGGCCAGCGTTGTTACCTTGGCGCCCAATGCGATTCCCAACCGCATGATCTCGGCCAGACCGCGGGTGATGATGGCGGCCGCGGTGTTCTCGCCCAAACCCACCCCGGCAGCCATTCCGCAGGCGAGTGCGATGACGTTCTTGCACGCCCCACCGATCTCGGCACCCACCACATCGGTGTTGGTATAGGGCCGCAGATATCCGGTATCGAGTGCGTGCTGCAAAGCCGCCGCCCGCCCGGAGTCCGTGCATGCAACCACGGTTGCGGCAGGTTGTTCAGCGGCGATCTCAGCGGCCAGGTTCGGCCCGGAGACCACCGCGACCTGACGTGGATCCACGTCGGTGACATCAACGATCACCTGGCTCATCCGAAGATGCGTTCCGAGTTCGATGCCCTTGGCCAGACTGACCAACGTCGCTCCGGCCTCGATCTCCGCACGCCATGATTCAAGGTTCGTGCGCAATGTCTGCGCCGGCACACCGAGCATCACCGTTCGGGCACCGGCGAGGGCCTCGGCCGGATCGGCGGTGGCCCGGATCGACGCGGGCAACACCACACCGGGCAGATATCCGTCGTTGGTACGGAAGGTGTTGATCTCATCGGCCGTCTCCGGTCGGCGGGCCCACAACCGGACCTCGGTGCCGGTCTCAGCCAACACCTTGGCCACCACGGTTCCCCACGCGCCGGCGCCCATCACCACCGCCGTCCCCAGCGAGTCACTCATCTCCCACCACCTCACCTCTGCGCGCCAAGGCGTCGCCGTTCACCCTAATCACGGCGGCGCTGGCAGGATGGAACCCATGAGCGGTGAGCCAGATATCGGCCTGATCATCGCCGTCAAACGTCTATCCGCCGCCAAGACCCGGTTGGCGGCACTGTTCGAAGCGGACATTCGCGAACGCGTTGTGCTGGCGATGCTCCTCGACACCGTCACCGCCGCCCGCGCCGTCACCGCAATCGCGTCAATCACCATCGTGACACCGGATCCCACGGCTGCGGCGGCGGTGCGCGAACTCGGAGCGGCCATACTGATTGATCCCACCCCGCCGGATCACCCGGACCCGTTGAACAATGCCGTGCTGGCTGCGTCCGCCTCGCTATCGCACACCACGACGAACATCGTTGTACTGCAGGGTGACTTACCCGCCCTGAAGAGCGGGGAGCTCAGCGAGGCGCTGACCGCGGCCCGACGCAACCCCCGAAGCTTCGTCGCAGACCGCCAACGCACCGGTACCGCGGCACTGTTCGCCCTCGGCGTGGCACCCGCACCCCAGTTCGGGGCGGAGTCGGCCTCGCGGCACCGGGACTCCGGGGCGGTGGAACTCACCGGCGCCTGGCCGGGTCTGCGCTGCGATATCGACACGCCCGACGATCTCGCCGAAGCGCGGCTATTAGGGGTGGGAACGGCAACCGCAGCGATCATCGGCTAGCTGGGCTGCTAGTTCACCCCGGATTGTTCGGCAGCGATCCGCGGATCGACGGCATAGGGGATGATGGTGCGATGAGCGAGACGGAGACCAGGACCCGGGCACCAGGCGATGACAGAGGGCCCGAGAACCCGGCCCCGCCCGCGGCACCTCCGGCCGCCACCGCGGCCGCCGTCGACAACCCGCTACCGGCAGATCGCTACCTCAACCGCGAACTGAGTTGGGTGGATTTCAACGCTCGGGTGCTGGCCCTGGCGGCCGACACCTCGATGCCTCTGCTGGAGCGCGCGAAGTTCCTGGCGATCTTCGCGTCCAATCTCGATGAGTTCTACATGGTGCGTGTTGCGGGCCTTAAGCGCCGTGACGAGATGGGACTGACGGTGCGTTCCGCTGACGGGCTCACTCCCCGTGAGCAACTGCGTCGCCTCGAGGATCGCACCCGCGACCTCGCCACCCGGCACGCGCAGGTGTTCCTGGACTCGGTCCGGCCGGCCCTGGCCCAGCACGGAATCCACTTCATCGGTTGGGCCGATCTATCTGAGACCGAGCGCGCCGATCTGTCGAATTACTTCCAGGAGCAGGTGTTCCCGGTTCTGACACCGCTTGCCGTTGACCCCGCCCACCCCTTCCCCTTCGTCAGCGGACTGAGCCTGAACCTGGCCGTCACGGTCAGGTCGCCCGAAGACGGCGGGCAGCACTTCGCCCGCGTGAAGGTGCCAGATAACGTCGACCGGTTCGTTCGGTTCAACAGCACCGACGGCGAGAACGAACTGATTCGCTTCCTACCGATGGAAGAACTCATCGCGGCGTTCCTGCCGGCGCTGTTCCCAGGAATGGAAATCGTTGAGCGCCATGCGTTCCGCGTCACCCGCAACGCCGATATGGACGTCGAGGATCGCGACGAGGACCTGCTGCAGGCCCTGGAACGCGAACTGGCCCGCCGCCGGTTCGGCCCGCCGGTGCGCCTCGAGATCTCCGGAGACATGTCCGACCACATGATGGGTCTACTACTGCGTGAACTCGATGTCGACCCGGGCGACGTGGTGCAGTTGCCCGGACCGCTGGACCTCTCGGCACTGTGGCAGGTCTACGCCGTCGACCGCCCGGCACTCAAAGATCCACCTTTCGTCCCGGCCACCAACCCCGCGTTCGCCGAACGCGAGACCCCTAAAAGTATCTTCGCCACCCTGCGCGACGGCGACGTACTGGTGCACCATCCCTACGAGTCGTTCTCCACGAGTGTGCAACGGTTCATCGAGCAGGCCGCAGCCGATCCGCATGTATTGGCGATCAAGCAGACCCTGTATCGCACCTCCGGCGACTCACCGATCGTCAACGCGCTGATCGAGGCTGCCGCGGCCGGTAAACAGGTGGTGGCCCTGGTCGAGTTGAAGGCACGCTTCGACGAGAAGGCCAACATCAAATGGGCGCGCGCTCTGGAAGACGCCGGCGTGCATGTGGTGTACGGACTGGTCGGGCTCAAGACCCACTGCAAGACCTGCCTCGTGGTGCGGCGAGAGGGGTCGACCATTCGCCGCTACTGTCACATCGGCACCGGCAACTACAACCCGAAAACCGCTCGGCTGTATGAGGACGTCGGCCTGCTGACAGCCGCACCCGATATCGGCGCGGATCTGACCGACCTGTTCAACTCCCTCACCGGTTATTCGCGCAAGGTGGGTTATCGCAACCTGCTGGTTGCCCCGGAGGGAATCCGGAAGGGAATCCTCGAGTGCATCGAACGGGAGGCCGCCGCACACCGCGAAGGTCGAACCGGCCGGATCCGGATAAAAGCCAACGCGATCGTCGATGAACAGATCATCGACGGCCTCTACCGCGCCTCCCAGGCCGGGGTTCGGGTCGAGGTGGTGGTGCGCGGAATCTGCGCACTGCGCCCCGGTGTCGAGGGTTTCTCCGAGAACATCACGGTACGTTCGATTCTCGGACAGTTCCTGGAGCACTCCCGCGTCATGCACTTCGAGGCGATCGACGAGTTCTGGATCGGCAGCGCCGACATGATGCACCGCAACCTCGATCGCCGCGTCGAGGTGATGGCACAGGTCAAGGACCGCCGGCTGACCGCGTACCTCGGCGAGATGTTCGACTCCACCATGGATCCGGAGACCCGCTGCTGGGAATTGGGACCCGACGGACAGTGGACGCCCGCACCGCAGGAGGGCCACAAGGTTCGCGATCATCAGGTGTGGCTGATGGATAAACACCGCCAGTCCTGACCCGTGACGACATCCAAGAAGGCGAAGCCCGCCGAACCGGTCCTGGCGGCAGGTGCGGTGTTGTGGCAGCCCGATCCCGATTCCGGTGACATCCGCGTCGCGGTGGTCCACCGTTCGCGATACGACGATTGGTCACTGCCGAAGGGCAAACTCGATCCCGGTGAGACCGAACCGGTTGCCGCAGTCCGTGAGATCTTCGAGGAGACCGGCCAGCGCGCACATCTGGGCCGACGCCTGCCAACGGTGACCTATCCAATACCGGACGGCACCAAGATCGTTCACTACTGGGTTGCCCGCGGGCACGGCGGCACGTTCGTCGCTGGCAACGAAGTCGATCAATTGCTGTGGCTACCGGTTGCCGACGCCACCAAGCGGCTCAGCTACCCGGCTGACCGCAAAACCGTCGCCCGGTTCGCCAAGTTTCCCGCCGACACCCAGAGCGTTCTGATCGTCCGGCATGGGTCCGCGGGCCGGAAAGCCCGATACAAGGGACCTGACCGCGAACGTCCACTGGACTCGACGGGCCGATCCCAGGCGGAATCACTCGTCCCGCAACTGCTGGCGTTCGGGGTGTCCGACGTGTACGCCGCCGACCGGGTCCGCTGCTCGCAGACCGTCGAACCGTTGGCGCGAGAAATGGATGCGCAAATATCGTTGGAGCCCACACTCACCGAGGAGGCCTACGGCGCGGATCCCAAGGCGGCACGGCGGCAGGTGATGGCGATCGCCGCACGCGGCGGCACACCGGTGATCTGTACGCAGGGCAGGGTAATTCCCTATCTCATCGACTGGTGGTGCACCCGCGATGGCGTCACCCCGGACAAATCCCGCAATCGCAAGGGCAGCACCTGGATCCTGTCGCTCGTCGACGGGCGGCTCATCGCAGCGGACCATCTCGCCAGCCCACTGGCAACCGGGTCGTGTCCGTAAACAACAAAATGCCGCGGACCTGACGGCCCGCGGCATTTTGCTATGTGGGTTTAGCGACGCCTGGCCGGAGCCTTGCGAGCCGGAGCCTTCTTCACGACACGCCTGACTGCGGCCTTGCGGGCCGGAGCCTTCCGGACGGCCTTCTTGACGACCCGCTTGGCGGGAGCCTTCTTGACAGCCCGCTTGACGACCCGCTTGGCGGGAGCCTTCTTGACGGCCTTCTTGACGACCCGCTTGGCGGCCGTCTTGCGGACTGCCTTCTTGACGACCCGCTTGGCGGCCGTCTTGCGGACTGCCTTCTTGACGACCCGCTTGACGGCGGCCTTCTTGACGGCCTTCTTGACGACCCGCTTGGCGGCGGCCTTCTTGACGACCCGCTTGGCGGCGGCCTTCTTCGCCGGAGCCTTACGGGCGGGAGCCTTCCTCACAGCTTTCTTTACAGCCACAGTGCTCTTCCTTACTGCGCCATCAGCGGCGCCTCGTTTTACAGCCGGACCTTCGGACGAGAGTTTTTGTGCACCAGAGACAATTGCTTTGAACTGCGCTCCAGGACGGAACGCGGGGACGGACGTCGGCTTAACCTTCACCGTCTCACCGGTGCGGGGGTTACGCGCGACACGAGCAGCACGGCGACGTCGTTCGAATACACCGAAACCGGTGATTGTCACGCTTTCACCTTTTTGCACAGCGCGAACGATGGCGTCGATCAAGTGCTCGACGGCGTCGGTCGCCTGCCGGCGATCGGTTTCTAGTCTCGCCGTGAGAACTTCGATCAACTCTGCTTTGTTCATTCAGTTCCTCCGAAACAGTGGTCCGCTCTGGACCGACTGCAGAACACGGTAAACCCTCAGAACACAGATATCCATGAGCCACGCGCAATTTCAGCAAAAACTCGCGAAAATTTTTTCACAAGTTTTGCCGCGCGTGGGGGCACATTTCGGTGTCGTCGCGACAGTGCGAAGCACAACTTCGCGGGCTTGCTGAACCGTTTAGTGGTCGAGCGTGATGCGTGGTTTCCAGTTCGGACGTGCCACTTCGAAGGCTTCAATTTCAGAAAGTTTCCGCAGCGTAAGGCCGATATCGTCAAGTCCCTCGAACAGTCGCCATGCGGTGTAGTCGTCAATCGCGAATCCCACCACCACCGTTGAGGCTGCGATGGTTCGGTCTTTGAGGTTGACGGTGATTTCCAACCCCGGACTTCCCTCGATGAGCTTCCAGAGAAGTTCGACATCATCTTGGGACACTTCGGCCGCCAACAGCCCTGCCTTGCCCGCATTGCCGCGAAAGATGTCGGCGAAACGTGACGAGATAACCACTCTGAAGCCGTAGTCCATCAATGCCCAGACCGCGTGTTCGCGCGAGGATCCGGTGCCGAAATCCGGCCCCGCGACCAACACCGAACCGCGATCAAAGGGACTCAGATTGAGGATGAAGGCGGGATCGTTACGCCACGCTGCGAACAGACCGTCCTCGAAACCCGTTCGGGTGACGCGCTTGAGGTAGACCGCGGGGATGATCTGATCGGTGTCTACATTCGATCGGCGCAGCGGCACACCGATTCCGGTGTGGGTGCGAAAGGCTTCCATTTTTTTCTCCGTACTCAGATATCGAGATCGGCGGGGGATGACAGCGTGCCGCGCACCGCGGTGGCGGCGGCGACATCCGGCGACACCAGATGTGTACGACCACCCTTGCCTTGGCGACCTTCGAAGTTCCGGTTGGACGTCGACGCACAACGCTGCCCGGGCGAGAGTTGGTCGGGATTCATGCCCAGGCACATCGAGCATCCCGCCTGCCGCCACTGCGCCCCGGCTGCGACGAAGATCTCACCGAGTCCCTCGGATTCGGCTTGGGCTCGCACCCGCATCGACCCGGGAACGATCAGCATCCGGATCCCGTCGGCCACGCGGCGGCCACGCAGCACCTCCGCCACCGCACGGAGATCCTCGATACGGCCGTTGGTACAGGAGCCCACGAAGACGGTATCGACGGCGATGTCGCGCATCGGCGTTCCCGGGCGCAGGTCCATATATTCCAGCGCCTTCTCCGCAGCCTGCCGCTCACCGTCGGTGGCCATCATCTCGGGGTCGGGTACCGCCGCCGACAGCGGTACGCCCTGTCCGGGGTTGGTGCCCCAGGTGACGAAAGGGCTCAGCGTCGTCGCGTCGATGTAGACCTCGGTATCGAACTGCGCACCCGCATCGGTGCGGAGGCGATCCCATGCGGCGACCGCCGCGTCCCACTCGGCGCCGGTCGGCGCGTAGTGCCGACCACGCAGGTACTCAAACGTCGTCGCATCGGGAGCCACCATCCCGGCCCGCGCGCCGGCTTCGATACTCATATTGCAGATCGTCATCCGGCCTTCCATCGACAGCGACTCGATGGTGCTCCCGCGGTATTCGATGACGTGCCCCTGGCCGCCGGCTGTGCCGATCCTGGCGATCACCGCCAGAATGATGTCCTTGGCGGTCACGCCTGGCGGCAACGGCCCGTCGACGTTGACCGCCATCGTCTTGAACGGACGCAGCGGAAGAGTCTGGGTGGCCAGCACATGTTCTACCTCCGAGGTTCCGATGCCCATCGCCAGTGCGCCGAACGCACCGTGGGTCGAGGTGTGGCTGTCGCCGCAGACGATCGTCATTCCGGGTTGGGTCAGACCCAACTGCGGACCCATCACGTGCACGATGCCCTGCTCCGGGTCGCCCATGGAATGCAATTCGATCCCGAACTCCGCGCAGTTGCGCCGCAATGTATCCACCTGGGTCCGCGACACCAGGTCGGCAATCGGCTTGTCGATATCGACCGTTGGCACGTTGTGATCCTCGGTGGCCAGCGTCAGATCGGGCCGTCGCACGCCCCGCCCCGCGAGCCGCAGCCCATCGAAGGCCTGCGGACTGGTGACCTCGTGGATCAGGTGCAGATCGATGTAGATCAGGTCGGGCTCAGTCGCGCCACCCGACACCACGGCGTGGTCCGCCCACACCTTCTCCGGCAGGGTTCTCGGTTCACAGGCCATTGCTTGACGCTCGCTATCTCACTATCTGGGACGCTAGTATCTTCATGTGGGAAATGATGATGTGGGAAACAATAGCGGCATCGGCGTCCTCGACAAAGCGGTGGGTGTGCTGCACGCGGTCACCGAGTCCGGCTGTGGCCTGGCCGAACTCTGCGAACGCACCGGATTGCCGCGGGCCACGGCGCATCGGCTGGCTGCCGGTCTGGAATTCCACCGCCTACTCACCCGCGACGATGCCGGTCGCTGGATCCTTGGCCCGGCACTGGCCGAGTTGTCCGCCCACGTCAACGATCCACTGTTGGCAGCCGGTGCCGCGGTTCTACCGGGACTTCGCGAGGTCACCGGCGAGAGTGTCCAGCTTTACCGTCGCGAGGGCACCACGCGCGTCTGCGTCGCGACGCTGGAACCCCCTGCGGGCCTTCGCGATACCGTCCCACTCGGGGCGCGCCTGCCCATGACGGCCGGCTCGGGCGCCCGGGTGCTGCTGGCCTATAGCGACGCCGCGACCCGACAGTCCGTGCTGGAATCAGCAAAGTTTTCCGAGCGCACCCTGGCCGAGGTTCGCCGCCGCGGCTGGGCGCAGAGCGCGGCCGAACGCGAACCCGGCGTGGCGAGCGTCTCGGCTCCGGTGCGCGACCGCAACGGTGCGGTGATCGCCGCAGTGTCGATATCCGGCCCGATCGACCGGATGAGCCGGCGCCCGGGTGACCGATGGGCGGCGGATCTGCTGGCCGCCGCGGAGGCGCTGACCCGACGCCTGTGACCGTCGGCGGCCTGAGACACTGACACTCATGGGAAGCAAGCAACGCAATCAGATCGTCATGACCGACGAGGAGATCACCGAGTTCGTGGCGCGCAGCCGAACCGGCACGATGGCCACCATCGGCCCGGACGGCCAGCCGCACCTGGTGGCAATGTGGTACGCCGTCCTCGACGGCGAGATCTGGGTGGAGACAAAGGTCAAGTCGCAGAAGGTGGTCAACCTTCGTCGGGATCCGCGGGTGAGCTTTCTGATTGAGGACGGCATGACCTACGACGGTCTGCGCGGGGTGTCATTCGAGGGCGTCGCAGAGATCCTCGACGATGCCGACACCATCTTCGCCGTCGGCGTCAGCGTGTGGGAGCGTTACAACGGGCCCTATACCGATGACCTCAAACCCGCGGTCGACATGATGATGAACAAACGCGTCGCGGTGCGCATCGTCACCAATCGGGTCCGGTCCTGGGATCACGGCAAGTTGGGTCTGCCCGCCATGCCGCTGGCCGGATCGACGGCGCCCGCGCAATAACCCCACTGCCGCGAGCAGACGCAAAGTCGCACCGACACGCCGTGAGGAATGAGAGTTTGCGTCTGCTCGCGCAAGGGAGAGGCGAAAAATGTACCCCCGATGGGATTCGAACCCACGCTACCGCCGTGAGAGGGCGGCGTCCTAGGCCGCTAGACGACGGGGGCTAGAACAATCTGCGACAGTGCCGCGAAGCACGCCGGTAAGCCAGCATATCGCAGCGGCATAGGCCGACATAATTGCTGGGGTACCAGGACTCGAACCTAGAATGGCTGTACCAGAAACAGCTGTGTTGCCAATTACACCATACCCCATTGGCGACCAATAGCAGCTGGTCAAGACCAGCTATCGACGGACGAAGTGCAGACTATCAAAGATTCTCAGCGCGCCCCGTCACGGGCCGCACGCAGCCGGCCCAGGCTGCGGTCACGGCCCAGCAGTTCCAGCGACTCATACAGCGGCGGGCTGACGGTGGACCCGGTCACCGCGACGCGGATGGGGCCGAACGCCTTGCGCGGCTTGAGGCCCAAGCCGTCGATCAACGCCGCCTTGAGCGCCTCTTCGATACCGGCCGAAGTCCACGCCGGCACAGCGTCGAGGGCCGCACATGCGGAGTCAAGCACGCCCGCCGCATCCGCACCGAGTTCCTTGGCCGCTGCGGCGGGGTCGATGACGTAGCACCCATCGTTGAAGAACTTCATCAGATCCCATGCATCCGACAGCACAACAATGCGGGTCTGCACCAGCGCGGCGGCGGTTGCGAAACCCGCCTCATCCAAACCGGTGTCGTACCCGTGGACGTCGAAGAAGGAGCGCAGCCGGGCGGCGAACTCCGCCTCGCTCAAACGACGGATGTGTTCGGCGTTGATGGCGTCGGCCTTCTTCTGATCGAACCGGGCCGGATTGGAATTGACGTCGATGACATCGAAGGCACGCACCATCTCCTCGAGGCTGAAGATGTCGTGATCGTCGGCGATCCCCCAGCCCAGCAGCGCCAGGTAGTTCAGCAGGCCCTCGGGCAGGAAGCCGCGGTCACGATGCAGGAACAGATTCGACTGTGGGTCCCGCTTCGACAGCTTCTTGGTGCCCTCCCCCAGAACCGTTGGTAGATGGGCATACTCGGGCACGCACTCGCCGACGCCGATCCGGATCAGCGCACGGTGCAGCGCGATCTGCCGGGGTGTCGACGGCAGCAGATCCTCACCGCGCAGCACATGGGTGATCTTCATCAACGCATCGTCCACCGGGTTGACCAAGGTGTACAGCGGATCCCCGTTGGCACGAGTGAGTGCGAAGTCCGGCACGGTTCCGGCGCCGAACGTCGTCTCACCGCGCACCAGGTCACCCCAGCTGATGTCCGCATCGGGCATCTGCAGGCGCAGCACCGGCGTGCGGCCCTCGGCGATGTAGTCGGCACGCTGCGCCTCGGTGAGGTCACGGTCGTAATTGTCGTACCCCATCTTCGGATTCCGGCCGGCGGCGAGATGACGTGCCTCCACCTCTTCGGGCGTTGAATAAGCCGGATAGGCCTCGCCAGCCTCCACCAGTCGCGCCACCACGTCGCGGTAAAGATCGCCGCGTTGGGACTGCCGGTACGGACCGTACGGCCCACCGACTTCGGGACCCTCGTCCCAGTCGAGTCCGAGCCACCGCAGCGCGTCGAGGATCGCGGCGTAACTGTCCTCCGAATCGCGCGCCGCGTCGGTGTCCTCGATACGGAACACGAACGTCCCGCCGGTGTGCCGGGCGTAGGCCCAGTTGAACAATGCCGTACGCACCAGACCGACATGCGGCGTTCCCGTCGGCGATGGACAGAATCGAACGCGCGCAGGCGTACTCATCACTTGCCTTTCCGGACCACGGGGTTGGTCAGGGTTCCGATGCCCTCGATGGTGATGCTGACGGTGTCGCCGTCTTCGATCGGCCCGACGCCGGCGGGTGTTCCGGTGAGGATCAGATCGCCGGGCAACAGGGTCATCACCGCCGATACCCACTCGATGATGGCGCCGATATCGTGAATCAGCAGCGAGGTACGACTGTCCTGCCGCACGACACCGTTGACCTCGGTGCGGATCTGAAGATCCGACGGGTCCAGATCGGTGACGATCCACGGCCCCACCGGACAGAAGGTGTCGTGGCCCTTGGCCCGCATCCACTGTCCGTCGGCCAGCTGCTGATCACGGGCCGAGACGTCATTGGCGATCGTGTAGCCGAGAATGTTCTCGGCTGCCCGCGCGGCGGAAACGTCCTTGCATGGCCGGCCGATCACCACCGCAAGTTCGCCCTCGTGGTGCACCGGAGAGGCGTTGGCCGGCAATTGAATCGGAATGCCGGGTCCGATGATCGCGGTATTGGGTTTGAGGAAGATGATCGGATCCTCCGGTGCGGCATCGCCGCCCATCTCGATGACGTGGTCAAGGTAGTTCTTGCCCATGCAGACCACCTTGCTGGCAAGGATGGGCGCCAGCAGACGGACATCCGCCAGTGGCCACGACCGGCCGGTGAAGGTGGGAGTGCCGAAGGGGTGCTCGGCGATCTCGCGGGCGACTTCGGCATCCGCGTCACCTTCGACGCTGACAAAGGCGACCCCGTCGGGGCTGGCGATACGACCGAGGCGCATTCGTCAGAGCCTAGTGGCGCATCGATCTGCCCCGCGAACGTGCGCAAACCACCCCCGCGCGGCGGCGTGTCGGCGGGCCGACACGCACGCTCGCGCTAGAGGCGGTCCCGAATCCGCGCGCCCACCTCGGCCGTCGAGAGCGTCACATCACCGCGGGTGGCCAGGTGGTCGGCGACGGCGGCATCAACCCGGACTGCTGCGGCGCCCTCACCGATGTGGTTCAGCAGCAGCGCAACGCTCATCACCGCGGCCGTCGGATCGGCGATGCCCCTGCCTGCGATATCGGGTGCGCTTCCGTGCACCGGTTCGAACATCGACGGGTTGGTTCCGGTGGCGTCGATATTGCCGCTGGCGGCCAAGCCGATTCCGCCGCTGACGGCGGCGGCCAGGTCGGTGATGATGTCGCCGAAGAGGTTGTCGGTGACGATGACATCGAACCGGCCTGGATCGGTGACCATGTAGATGGTGGCGGCGTCGATGTGCTGATAGGCCACCTCGACGTCCGGGTACTCCGTGCCGACCGCGGCCACCACCCGCGACCACAGCCCACCGGCGAAGGTCAGCACATTGGTCTTGTGCACCAGTGTCAGGTTCCCGCGGCGCTTGGCCGCCAGGTCGAACGCGTACCGCACCACCCGGGTGACGCCGAACGCCGTGTTGAGACTGACCTCGGTGGCGACTTCATGCGGGGTGCCGGCCCGGATCGCACCGCCGGTTCCGGTGTAGGGGCCCTCGGTTCCCTCTCGCACCACGACGAAGTCGATCTCCGGCGAGCCGGCCAGCGGGCTGCTCACTCCGTCGTAGAGCCGACTCGGGCGGAGGTTGACGTGATGATCGAGTTCGAAGCGGGTCTTCAGCAGCAGACCTCGCTCAAGCACACCGCTGGGCACCGACGGATCCCCGATCGCGCCGAGCAGGATCGCGTCGTGGGTGCGCAGTTCGTCGAGCACGCCTTCGGGCAGCACCTCACCGGTGGCGTGGTAGCGCCGCGCGCCGAGGTCGTAGTGGGTCTTCTCGACACCGGGCAGCACCGTGTCAAGCACACCGAGGGCTTCACCGATGACTTCGGGGCCGATACCGTCGCCCGCGATCACTGCCAGCTTCATCTGCGCC
>JBAXIR010000056.1:0-15220 GCA_037138275.1 Mycobacteriaceae bacterium
CCAGCAGGATCATCGTCGTCAGCAGGGCGGTCAGCGCCAGCGGAAGTCGTCGCATGGAGCAAAACGCTAGCAGTTAGCGGCGCCGTGACAGGATTAACGGACCATGAGCGTTCCCCCCCGTCGCGTCGTCTTCTCCGGTGTGCAGCCCACCTCGGATTCCCTGCACCTCGGCAACGCCCTCGGCGCCGTGCAGCAGTGGGTTGGCCTGCAGGACGACTACGAAACCTTCTTCTGTGTGGTCGACCTGCACGCGATCACCATTCCGCAGGATCCCGCGGTGCTGCGCCGGCGCACCCTGGTGACGGCCGCTCAGTATCTGGCGTTGGGCATCGACCCGGGGCGGTCGACGATCTTCGTGCAGAGCCACGTGCCGGCGCACACCGAATTAGCCTGGGTACTCGGCTGTTTCACCGGCTTCGGCCAGGCGTCGCGGATGACGCAATTCAAGGACAAGTCGGCCAAGCAGGGATCGGACTCGACGACCGTCGGCCTGTTTACCTATCCGGTGCTGCAGGCGGCCGACGTTCTGCTCTACGACACCGATCTGGTTCCGGTTGGTGAGGATCAGCGCCAGCACCTCGAACTGGCCCGCGATGTGGCGCAGCGGGTCAACGCCCGTTTCCCGAAGACTCTCGTGGTTCCCGAGGTGATGATCGCCAAAGCGACCGCGAAGATTTACGACCTGGCCACCCCGACCGCCAAGATGAGCAAGTCGGCAGCCACCGACGCCGGTCTGATCAATCTCCTCGACGAACCGACGGTCTCGGCTAAGAAGATCCGCTCGGCGGTCACCGACAGCGAACGCGAGATCCGCTTCGACCCCGAGGCCAAGCCGGGGGTGTCCAATCTGCTGTCCATCCAGTCCGCGGTGACCGGCACCGAGATCGACGCCCTGGTCGCCGGCTACGCCGGCCGCGGTTACGGAGATCTCAAATCCGATACCGCCGACGCCGTCGTGGCCTACGTCACGCCGATTCGGGCGCGGGTGGACGAACTGCTCGCCGACCCGGGCGAACTCGAGGCCGTCCTGGCGGTCGGCGCCGAGCGTGCCCGCGCAGTGGCAGCCACGACCCTGGGCCGGGTCTACGAGCGGCTGGGGTTCCTGCCGGGGAGATGAAGGCAACATTCGACCGGCTGCGCGCCCGCTACGCCTGGTTGGACCACGCCGTGCGGGCTCAGCAGCGTTACGACAGGGCCCAGGGCGACTTCTACGCCGCGGGTATCACCTACTTCACCATTTTCGCGCTGTTCCCGCTGTTGATGGTCGGCTTCGCGGTGGTCGGCTTCGTACTTGCCGGCCGGCCGCAGTTGTTGACAGAGATCGACAGCCGGGTCAAGGCGGCTGTTCCCGGCGATCTCGGTCCGCAATTGCTAGCCCTGATGGACTCGGCCATCGACTCGCGGACATCCGTCGGACTGATCGGGTTGGCCACCGCGGTTTATGTCGGCCTGCTGTGGATGCAGCGGGTTCGCGAGGCGCTCACACAGATGTGGGGACAGGCCAGTGCCACAACAGGTTTCGTGAAAACCAAGCTCTCCGATCTGCGCGCCCTGGCCGTCGCATTGGTGGCGAGCCTGCTGACCATCGGGCTGACGGCGCTGGCCGTTCCCGCATTGATCATCCCCTCGGTCGGTGTGTCCTGGCTGCTGTTCACCGCGATGATCGCCCGGCTTCCGCGTCACGCTGTCCCGTTTCGTCGTTGCGCCGCCGCCGGACTGCTGGCCGCCGTCGGCTTCGAAATCTTCAAACAGGTCGCCTCGGTCTACCTTCGGATCGTGCTGCACGGCCCGGCGGGCGCGGTGTTCGGCCCGGTGCTCGGCGTGATGGTGTTCGCCTACATGACCGCCAGGCTGGTGTTGTTCGCCACGGCGTGGGCGGCAACCGACATCAGCGCGCCTGTTGCCGAAGATTCAACGAGCGCGCCACTCCGATCAGACTGAAGATGATCAGCGTGCCGATCACCGCAACGCCGATCCGCACCGGAAGGGCGTCGACATTCAACATCGGTGCCGCACTGACCGCTGCGTCCGGTTTCGGCGGGATCAGTGACGGGTCCGGCTCGATCAGGGTGCCGATCGCGGTGCCGGCGGCGGTCGTGTACCCGTAGTCGAGCAGGTGCGCGGCCTGCTGCCACGGCGGAATGGGCTCTCGGGTGCCGCGCAGCAGGATCGAGACCAGCCGGCGGCCGTCATGGTTGGCGGCTCCGACGAAGGTCTGCTGCGCATCATCGGTGAAGCCGGTCTTCCCGCCCAGTGCGCCGGGATAGTTGTAGAGCAATTGGTTGTCGTTCTCAAGCTCGTAGCCCGGTGCGTCGCCGTGGCCGGGGAAGTTGTAGGTGCGGGTGCCGACGATGTTGGTGAACGTCGGGTTATTGAACGCGTAGCGGTAGAACAGGCCCATGTCGTAGGCCGACGTGCTCATGCCAGGACCGTCGAGGCCGGACGGTGTGGCCACGCGGGTGTCGCGGGCGCCGAGTTTTCCGGCCAGCGCATTGATCTTCTGCATCGCGACATCCATGCCGCCGAGCGCGACGGCGAGCGCGTGGGCGGCGTCGTTGCCGGAGTGCATCAGCAATCCGTGCAGCAGATCATTGACGGTGTAGCGGCCGCCGACGTCGACGCCGACCTTGGTGCCCTCGGCGTTGGCGTCGTCCTGGGTGCCCTCGACGATCCTGTTCAGTGGAAGTTCGTTGATCGCCTGCATGGCGATCAGCACCTTGATGATGCTGGCGGGACGGTGGCGGCCGTGCGGGTCGCGCGCCGCGATGACGTCCCCGGAGTCCAGGTCGGCGACGAGCCAGGCCTCGGCGGAGATGTCGGTGGGTAGCGGCGCCGTGCCTGCGGCGACGATCACCCCGCAGCCACTCAGCGCCTCACCGCCGACCGCGGACGCCGGTACCGGAAGTGGTTGGGGCGGGTCACCGGCGGCGGGCACCTCGGAGGAGTCCACCGCCGGTGGGGTGGAGACCTTGTACGGACAACTATTCGGGTCGGTCGAGTTCATGGGTTCGGCCACCGCAACCGGGGCACCTAACACCACGAGAGTCGCGGCCAGGGCAGCAGCCCGCGCCAAACGTCCGGAGGTGCCCATTCGACGCAGAATAAGCGATTTCGGACCTGATTACCGGGAGCCTCGCCGTCAGGACGGGAGGGCGCAGTGCGCGACGGCCGGGAAGCCGATGCTGCTCATCCACAACCGCCCCTGATGTTCCACCAAGCCGGTCACCACGCCGAAGTCCGGGCGCTTCATCCGCACGCCGGCCACCGCCGCGCCGGTGTCGGGATCGAACGCCACCGCGTAGACCTCCGGGGCGATCTGCGGTTGCAACCGGTCCGGCAGCGCCCACACCAGCTTGCGCAGCCACGGCGCACGCGGCGCCAAGGCGTCCGCGGCAGCGTTGACCTCGCTGACCATCGCCACCCAGATCCACCCCATCGATCCGGTCGAGATGTTGTCCGGCATGGCGGACAGGTGCTCGGCCAACGGCGTCACCGTTCCGGTCTTCGGTCCGGTCAGCCAGTATTTGGACAGGCGCCGGCCCTGAGTCTCGGCGAACACCAGTGCCGTGCCGTCGAGTGTCGCGGTGAGACCGTTCGCGAAGTACAGGTGGTCGAGCAGTGTGGTGACGGTGCCGTCGGGATCGCGCCGGAACAGCCCGCCGTCGCCGCGGGCCTCGATGATCGCGCCCTTGAAGTGGCCGTAGGTGAACTTCGCGGTCGACTGTGTGAAATAGATTGTGCCGTCGGGTAATTCGACGACATTCGAGCAGAAGTTCAAGGGCCGGAAGTCAACCGCATCCACCAGCACCTCGGTTGCCCCGGTGCTGCGGTCCATCGCCAGCAGTCCGCCCGGGCTGGTGCAGATCAGCAGCCGGCCGTCGCGGGCCACCGTCATCCCGAGTGGCCGCCCGGCGGTCTGTCCGACCACCCGGGTCGCGCCGCTCGGGTCGATCCGCACGATGCGTCCGTCGACCAGTCCGGTCCATAGTGCGCCGTCGGCGTCGACGACGATGTCCTCCGGGGCGTCACCCGGCATCGGCACCACGGTCAGCTCAGCCGGTCCGAACTTCGGCAGCGGCACGACCGGCGGTGGCTGCCACCGGACCGGATCGACGGACGGCTTGGGGTTCCCAGGAGCTTGATTCACAGCAGTCGGCTGGCCTCGCCCAGCACCCGGTGCAGGATCTGGTAGATCTCGTCGAACTCGGCCGGCCCGCTGATCAGCGGCGGGGCCAGTTGGACCACCGGGTCGCCGCGGTCGTCAGCGCGGCAGTAGAGCCCGGCCTCGAACAGCGCAGCCGACAGGAATCCGCGCAACAGGCGCTCGCTCTCGGCATCGTCGAACGTTTCCCGGGTCTTCTTGTCTTTGACGAGTTCGATGCCATAGAAGAAGCCTTCGCCCCGGACGTCGCCGACGATCGGAAGCTCCAGCAGTTGCTCGAGGGTGGCCCGCAGGATCGGCGCGTTGGTCTTGACGTGGTCGTTGATTCCTTCGCGCTCGAAGATGTCGAGGTTGGCCAGTGACACCGCCGCCGACACCGGGTGCCCGCCGAAGGTGTAGCCGTGGCCGAAGGTTGTCTTGCCATCGTTGAACGGTTCGAACAGCCGATCCGAGGCGATCATTGCGCCGATCGGGGAATACCCCGAACTCATTCCCTTGGCGCAGGTGATGATGTCCGGCACATAGCCGAAGTCATCACAGGCGAACATCGACCCGATGCGGCCGAACGCGCAGATCACCTCATCGGAGACCAGCAGCACGTCGTATTCGTCGCAGATTTCGCGGACCCGCTCGAAGTAACCGGGCGGTGGCGGGAAGCAGCCACCGGCGTTCTGCACCGGTTCGAGGAACACCGCGCAGACCGTGTCGGGTCCTTCGAACTCGATGGCTTCGGCGATCCGGTCCGCGCAGTAACGGCCCCACGCCTTGATATCGGTGTCATACGGTTCGGGCGCACGGTAGAAGTTGGTGTTCGGCACCCGGAAGCCGCCGGGAGTAAGGGGTTCGAAGGGCGCTTTGAATTCCGGCAGGCCGGTAATGGCCAGTGCGCCCTGCGGGGTGCCGTGATAGGCGATGGCTCGCGAAACCACCTTGTATTTACCGGGTTTTCCGGTCAGCTTGTAGAACTGCTTGGCCAGCTTCCAGGCGCTCTCCACCGCTTCGCCGCCGCCGGTGGTGAAGAACACCCGGTTCAGATCGCCGGGGGCGTAGTGCGCCAGCCGGTCGGCCAGTTCGATCGCGGGTGGGGTGGCGTAGGACCACAGCGGGAAGAAGTCCAGCGTCTCGGCCTGCTTGGCGGCGGCCTCGGCCAGTTCGGTTCGGCCGTGGCCGACCTGAACCACGAAAAGTCCGGACAGACCGTCGAAGTACCGCTTGCCGTGGCTGTCGTAGATGTAGCAGCCTTCGCCACGCGAGATGATGGGCGCACTGATGCCGTGTCCATGTCGGGCGAAGTGACCCCACAGGTGTCGGTCGGCTTTAGCCGACAACTCCGCGGTGAGATCCCGGGTTTCGGTGGTGGTCATCGTGTTCCCCAATTGTATTGTTGTTTAACGAGTTTCAAATAGACGAGCGTTTCGGTGGATGTCACGCCCGGTATTGCCCGGATCTCGGTGTTGAGCAGTTCCAGGAGTTCGGCATCGTCAGCGCAGACGATTTCGACGAGTGCGTCGAAGTTGCCCGCCGTCAACACCACGTAGGAGACGGCGTCGATTTTCGCGAGCCGTTCGGCGACCTTGGTGGTGTCGCCCTGGCAACGGATTCCGACCATCGCCTGCCGGTTGAACCCCAACTGCATCGGGTCGGTGACCGCGACGATGTCCATCACCCCGGCATCGATCAATCGCTGCACCCGCTGGCGTACCGCGGCCTCGGACAGGCCGACGTCCTTGCCGATCCCGGCATAGGACCGGCGGCCGTCGCGCTGGAGCTTCTCGATGATGGTCTTGGACATGTCGTCCATTGGTCGATTGTGCACGGAATTCGTTGTTTTAAGCAACTGAACGCACGGATACCGACGTTGTGCGCCCGATTCAGTGCTGAATTGCGTATCGGTCGGGTTACCGTGGGCCGGTGATTCCCAGTAGCTGGATCGATGGCGTACCGGTGCGCACCGCCGGCAGTCGCCACCAGGTGATCAACCCTGCGACCGGCGCAGTCGCCGCCGAAATGGCGCTCGCAACACCCGTCGATATCGACATGGCCGTGGCCTCGGCCCGCGCCGCACTGCCCGACTGGTCGGCCGCGACCCCAGCCGAGCGGTCTGCAGTGCTAGCGCGGTTGGCCGAGCTTGTCGAGCGCCACGCCGCCGAGATCGTGGCCGAGGAAGTCAGCCAGACCGGCAAGCCGGTGCGTTTGGCGACCGAGTTCGACGTGCCCGGCAGCATCGACAACATCGCGTTTTTCGCCGGTGCGGCTCGCCACCTCGAGGGCAAGGCCACCGCGGAGTACTCCGCCGACCACACCTCGTCGATCCGGCGCGAGGCCGTGGGCGTGGTCGCCACCATCACACCGTGGAACTACCCACTGCAGATGGCGGTCTGGAAGGTGATCCCCGCCCTGGCCGCCGGCTGCTCAGTGGTCATCAAACCGGCTGAAATCACTCCGCTGACCACCCTCACGCTGGCCCGGTTAGCCACCGAGGCGGGCCTGCCCAACGGGGTGTTCAACGTGGTGACCGGAGCAGGCGCCGACGCGGGCACTGCGCTGGCCGGCCACCGAGGTGTCGACGTGGTGACCTTCACCGGGTCGACCGCAGTGGGCCGAAAAGTGATGGCGGCGGCCGCGATTCACGGCCACCGGACCCAACTCGAACTCGGCGGCAAAGCCCCGTTCGTGGTGTTCGACGATGCCGATCTCGACGCCGCCGTGCACGGCGCGGTAGCGGGCGCGCTGATCAATTCGGGTCAGGACTGCACGGCGGCCACCCGTGCGATCGTGGCCGGCAATCTGTACGACGACTTCGTGGCCGGTGTGGCCGAACTGATGGGCACGATAGTCGTGGGCGACCCGGCAGACCCCGACACCGATCTGGGCCCGCTGATTTCACGCGCGCACCGCGACAAGGTGGCCGCGATCGTCGCCCGCGCCCCCACCCAGGGCGCCCGAGTCGTCACCGGCGGAACGGCTCCCGACTCACCTGGGTTCTTCTACCTGCCCACCCTGCTGGCCGACGTCACCGAGGACTCCGAGGCCTACCGCGACGAGATCTTCGGACCGGTGCTCACCGTCCGCCGCCACGATGGCGACGACGACGCACTGCGGCAGGCCAACGACACTGAGTACGGCCTGGCCGCCTCAGCGTGGACCCGCGACGTCTACCGCGCACAACGGGCATCGAGGGAGATCAAGGCCGGGTGCGTGTGGATCAACGACCACATTCCGATCATCAGTGAGATGCCACACGGCGGCCTCGGTGCATCCGGCTTCGGCAAGGATATGTCGGACTACTCCTTCGAGGAGTATCTGACCGTCAAGCACGTCATGAGCGATATCACCGGCGTCGTCGAAAAGCCTTGGCACCGGACGATTTTCACGCGGCGCTAGCTAGTTCCGGGCGCACTAGCCACCCCTGGTGAATTCCTCGCCGGTCTCCGGGTTGATCGCGGTTTCACCGGCCGGCAGGTTGGACAGGTCGGGTGCGATCACCGTAGGCATGTCACCGGAGTCGGGCAGGCCGAACATCGCCTCGGAGGCGGTGGCGGGCACCAGCACCAGATCGGCGCTATTACGCATCGGCAGGGTGAGGCCGTGGAAATAGGCGGGTGCGGAGATCCGCCACACGATCATCATCACCACGCCGAGAATCAGGGCGCCGATTCCCACCACGGCAACGGCGCCGAAGCCGAGGATCGTGACGTTGTTGCCGTCGTCGTCGGTGAGCCAGTCCACCTTGGCGTATTGAATCAGTCCGTAGACGAAGATCACCAGCAGGATGATGCCGCCCAGCAGGGGAACGATTCCGCGCATCACCAGATCACGTGCCGAGTTGGTGAGGTCCTTGCGGTAGAACCAGGCGCAGGCGAAACCGGTAAGGCCGTAGTAGAAAGCGATCATCAGGCCGACTGAACCGATCAGCGCTGACAGCAGGTTCGGGCTGATCAGCGTGAACAGCACGTAGAACAGGATCGAGACCGCGCCCATGACGATCGTCGCGACAGTGGGTGTCAGATACCTGCGGTGGATCTTGGCGAACGAACTCGGCAGCGCCTTGTAGACACCCATCGACAGTGTGGTGCGCGCGGTGGGCAGGATCGTGGTCTGGGTGGACGCCGACGCCGACGTCAGGATCGACGCGGCCAACAGCACCAGACCGATCTTGCCGATGATGCTGCTACCGAACAGATCCGGGCCGATCGCGGCGAAGGCGTCCGCGGCGTTGTCCGGGTTGCCCAGACCGATGCCTTCGGTACCCACCCCGGCGAACGCGACAGCCGCCACCGCGACCAACGCGTAGGTAGCCAGCAGGAGGAAGGTCGAGATGACCGCGGCACGACCGGGGGTGGTGCCGGGGTCCTCGGACTCCTCGTTGCATGCCACCGCGGTGTCCCAACCCCAGTAGATGAACAGTGCGGTCAGCAGAGCGGGGGCGATCACCGTGCTGAAGTCCAGTCCGGCCGGCCAGAACCAGTCGAGCCGCGGATGCAGCGAGTACGTCTCGGCCTTGCCCGAGTACACCTTGACCAATGCGACGACCGAGAAGCCCAGCAGCACAACCATTTCGATGCCGAGCAGTCCGTACTGAATTCGCGCCGAGACCTCAATGCCTCGGTAGCAGATGTAGGTCATCACGATGATCCAGATGACGCCGGCCACCGTCGATGCCACCGTGTTGTCGGCAAGGTCGGCCACCGAGGTCCAGCTGTCGAAGCCGAAGATGGTGCCCAGTTCGCCGACGAAGGTAAACGAGTAGGCGCCGGCGATCTGGGCGAGGTTGGCCATCACGATGACATCGGCGGCGATGATGCCCCAGCCGCCCATCCAGCCGACCAGCGGACCGAACGCGCGGGTGGCCCAGGTGAACGTGGTGCCGCAGTCCGGTTCGGCCTTGTTGAGTTCCTGGTAGGCCACCGCGATCATGTACATCGGGATGAATGCCAGCAGTACGATTGCGGGTGCCTTGACACCGGCGAGCAGCGAACCGCCGCTGGCAACGACCAGGCCCAAGGTTGCGGCCAATGAATAGGCCGGCGCTGTCGACGCCATGCCGACGACGATGCTGGAGACAAGCCCCAGCGCGCCGCCCTTGAGGCCTTTACTCTCGACGTCCGTCGTATGTCCGGCCCGGACAGCAAGCTCGCCTTTGCTCATCGTGCTGACGCTACGCCCTTAGCGGGCAAACATCAGCGCTCGCTTCACTTCTTGAATCGCCTTGGTGACCTCAATGCCGCGCGGGCAGGCCTCGGTGCAGTTGAACGTGGTGCGGCAGCGCCAGACACCGTCGGCTTCGTTGAGGATCTCCAACCGCTCGGCCGCGCCCTCGTCGCGGCTGTCGAAGATGAACCGGTGGGCGTTGACGATCGCGGCTGGACCGAAGTAGCTGCCCTCTGTCCAGAACACCGGGCAACTGGTGGTGCAGCACGCGCACAGGATGCATTTGGTGGTGTCGTCATAGCGGGCCCGGTCGGTCGGGCTCTGAATCCGTTCCCGGGTGGGGGAGTTGCCGCTGGTGATCAGCCACGGCTTCACCGCCCGGTAGGCATCGAAGAACGGCTCCATATCGACCACGAGGTCCTTCTCCACGGCTAGGCCGCGAATCGGTTCGACGGTGATGGTCAGTTGTTTCGTCGGATTCTTCGGCAGCATGTCGCGCATCAGCACCTTGCACGCCAGCCGATTGACCCCGTTGATCCGCATGGCGTCTGACCCGCACACCCCGTGCGCGCAGGATCGGCGCATCGTCAGGGTTCCGTCCAGGTAGCTCTTGATGTAGATCAGCAGATTCAGCAGCCGGTCGGTGGGCAGGCACGGCACCCGAAAGCTCTGCCAGCCCCCCGATTCGGCGTACGCCTCGGGATCGTCGGGGTTGAAGCGCGCGATCTTCAACGTGACCATGACCGCGCCCGGCGGCACCGGCGGCAGTGGCGGATCCCCGGCTTCTTGTTTCTCAATGACTGCCTGGCTCATCGGGATCAGTACTTCCGTTCCATCGGCTCATACCGCGTCTGCACCACCGGCTTGTAGTCCAGCCGGACGTCGGACAACAGATCGCGGCCCTCCTTGTAGGCCATGGTGTGCCGCATGTAATTGGTGTCGTCCCGGTTGGGGTAGTCCTCCCGGGCGTGGCCGCCGCGGGTCTCCTTGCGGTTGAGCGCACTGGCCACGGTGACCTCGGCGAGTTCGAGCAGGAATCCCAACTCGATGGCCTCCAGCAAATCGCTGTTGTAGCGCTTGCCCTTGTCGTGCACCGTGATTCGCGAATAACGCTCCTTGAGAACGTGGATGTCCGTCAATGCCTGCTTGAGGGTCTCCTCGGTGCGGAACACCGCGGCATTGTTGTCCATCGACTGCTGCAATTCCGTCCGGATATCGGCCACCCGCTCATTACCGTGGTCGGAAAGAATGTCGGCCACCCAGTCACCGACCATCGCGGCCGGGTTCGGCGGCAGCTCGACGTGGGGGTTCCCCAGGGCGTAGTAGGCGGCAGCAAGTCCGGCCCGACGCCCGAACACGTTGATGTCCAGCAGCGAGTTGGTGCCCAGCCGATTAGCGCCGTGCACTGATACGCATGCGCACTCGCCGGCAGCGTAGAGGCCCGGGACCGGATGGGTGTTGTCGCGCAACACCTCTCCGATCACGGTGGTCGGTATTCCTCCCATGAGGTAGTGGCAGGTGGGGTAGACCGGCACCAGTTCGGTGACCGGGTCGACGCCGAGGTAGGTGCGGGCGAACTCGGTGATGTCCGGGAGTTTCGCCTCCAGCACGTCCGCACCCAGGTGGCGGACGTCGATATAGACGTAGTCCTTGTGTGGTCCGGCGCCGCGGCCCTCCAGCACTTCCAGCACCATGGACCGCGCGACGATATCGCGGGGCGCCAGGTCGACGATGGTCGGCGCGTAGCGCTCCATGAATCGCTCGCCCTCACCGTTGAGGAGCCTTCCGCCCTCACCGCGCACCGCCTCGGAAATGAGAATTCCGAGTCCAGCTAAACCGGTCGGATGGAACTGGTGAAACTCCATGTCCTCCAACGGAAGTCCCTTGCGGAAGACGATGCCCAACCCGTCACCGGTCAGTGTGTGGGCATTGGACGTGGTCTTGAACATCCGGCCCGATCCGCCGGTGGCGAGCACGATCGCCTTGGCGTGGAAGACGTGGATATCGCCGGTAGCCAATTCGTAAGCCACCACCCCGGTGGCGACCGGTCCGCGCGGGGTTTCGGTGAGGACCAAGTCCAGAGCGTAGAACTCGTTGAAGAACTCGACGTCGTGCTTGACGCAGTTTTGGTACAGCGTCTGCAGGATCATGTGACCGGTTCGGTCGGCGGCGTAGCAGGACCGGCGCACCGGGGCCTTGCCGTGGTCGCGGGTGTGGCCGCCGAATCGTCGCTGGTCGATCCGGCCCTCCGGGGTGCGGTTGAACGGCATCCCCATCTTCTCCAGGTCCAGCACGGCGTCGATGGCTTCTTTGCACATGATCTCGACGGCATCCTGATCGGCCAGGTAGTCGCCGCCTTTGACGGTGTCGAAGGTGTGCCATTCCCAGTTGTCTTCTTCGACGTTGGCCAGTGCGGCGCACATGCCGCCCTGGGCGGCGCCGGTGTGACTGCGGGTCGGATACAGCTTGGTCAGCACGGCGGTGCGCACCCGGGGACCGGCCTCGACGGCGGCGCGCATCCCGGCCCCGCCGGCGCCGACGATGAGAACGTCGTACTTGTGCTCGGTGATCATTGGTTCCTTTAGGAGATGTTCGGGTTGAAGGTGATCAGGGTGTAGGTGCCGACGGTCAGGACGATCAGCATTGAGACCGCCAGCGATGTATTGAGCCAGAAACGGGTGGCGTCTTTACGGGCGTAGTCGTTGATGATCGTGCGCATGCCGTTGCCGCCGTGCAGTTGGGCAAGCCAGAGCATGACCAGATCCCAGATCTGCCAGACCGGCGATGCCCAACGTTGCGCCACGTAGTTGAAGTCGATCCGGTAGACGCCGTTCTCCCACATCAGTCCGATGAACAGGTGACCGAGTACGAGGAAGACCAGCACCACGCCGGAGAACCGCATGAACATCCACGCGTACTTCTCGAAGTTGGGCATGGCGGTGGGTCGCCGCGGCGAGCGCGGATTGTCCAAGCTGGCGGGGCGGTCGTGGGCACGTTCCCGGATCGGTGCGGGTGGGCCGAGGCGGCCCTCAGAGACGGCGGTCACAGAAACCGCTCCGCCATATGCATACCGATCACGACGGTTGCCGGCACCATGATGAGTAGCCAGATTCCGGCCACCCCCCAGAGCATCTGCCGCTGGTAGCGCGGACCCTGTTCCCAGAAGTCGACCAGGATCACCCGCAGGCCGTTGAGTGCGTGGTAGAGCAGTGCGGCAACCAGGCCCAGTTCCATCAGGCCAATGATCGGCGTCTTGTACGTTGCCAGCACCTCGTTGTAGGCCTGCGGGCTGACCCGGACCAGGGCGGTGTCGAGAACGTGGACGAACAGGAAGAAGAAGATCGTGGCGCCGGTGATGCGGTGCAGCAACCACGACCACATACCGGGGTCGCCGCGGTAGAACGTCCGCCGTCGCATTGCAGTCGTCATGCATGTCCTCCAGTGCCAGGTATCCCAATCGACTCTAACTCTGAAGGCCCGGTCAAGTGAATGACGTGGGGATTACATCCGGTGTGGAGTAGGTCTCACCCGGAGGCAGAATGGGCCTCATGAAGACACCCCTGACTCTGGAGATGATCGGGCATGCCCCCAAGGCGCTGTTACACGACCATCTTGATGGGGGACTGCGGCCGCACACCGTCATCGAACTGGCCGGGCAGGCCGGCTATGACGGATTGCCGAGTACCGATGCGACGGAGTTGACGACCTGGTTTCGAACCGCGGCACACAGTGGGTCGCTGGTGCGCTACCTCGAACCCTTCGCCCACACCGTCGCGGTGATGCAGACCCCGGCGGCGCTGCATCGGGTCGCCGTCGAGTGCGTCGAGGATCTGGCAGCCGACAATGTCGTTTACGCCGAGGTCCGGTTTGCCCCGGAGTTGCACCTGGCCGCCGGACTCTCGCTGGATGATGTGGTGGAAGCGGTGCTGGCCGGGTTTGCCGACGGCGAGAAGGCCGCGGCTGCCCGCGGTCGGCCGATCGTGGTCCGATGCCTGGTGACCGCCATGCGCCATGCTGCGCGGTCCCGGGCGATCGCCGAGCTGGCTATCCGCTACCGGGATTCCGGCGTGGTGGGCTTCGATATCGCCGGCGCTGAGGCCGGCTTTCCGCCGTCGCGTCACCTCGATGCATTCGAGTACATGCGGTCCAATAACGCCCGGTTCACCATCCATGCCGGCGAGGCGTTCGGCTTGCCGTCGATTCATGAGGCGATTGCGTTCTGCGGGGCTGATCGACTCGGGCATGGAGTGCGCATCGTCGACGATATCGAGATCCTGCCCGACGGCGGTGCCGCGCTGGGACGGGTGGCCGGCATCGTGCGGGACAGGCGGATTCCCCTGGAGATGTGCCCGAGTTCCAACGTGCAGACCGGCGCGGTGGCCAGCATCGACAAGCACCCTTTCGACCTGTTGGCGCGCTTGCGTTTCCGGGTGACGGTCAACACCGACAACCGGCTGATGAGCGACACCACTATGAGTCGCGAGATGTTCTGCCTGGCCGAGGCGTTCGGCTACGGGTGGAGTGATCTGGAGCGGTTCACCGTCAACGCGATGAAATCAGCGTTCATCCACTTCGACGAACGATTGGCGATCATCGACGAGGTGATCAAACCGCGTTACGCGGTGCTAATGGGCTAGCGGTGCTAGCGGTGCTGATGGGCTAGCGGGGATCCGGGCTGCACTGTCGCGTGAGCGAGTGGTCTTGCCGAGGACGTGCGCCAGCACGAGCACTGTGGGGTAGATGAGCATGATGAACCGCATGAAGTTCTCAACGCTCATCGGGTGTTCTCCCCGGCCGGTCTGAATCTTCTTGAGGCCACGGATCAACCTTCTAGCGACCTGGCACCGAACGCAGGGGTCTGCGGGCACTGCATGGCGGGTCTCCGGGCATCGCGCGGAGTGACCTTGGTCACCCGGATCGGCAGCGTTCGACGGCTTTCGACAGCGAAGCACTTATTCGCTGACGAAACTATGACGAGCCCTGTTATTCCCCAGGAAGTGCTAATTCGGCAGATCCAGCGTTCCTGTATAGTTTGCTACAAGGCCGCACCATGGGTGTAGTCCTCCGACCGAAGGGTGTTCAGTCATGGGTTCTTCACGGATGTGGTTCAGCTCCGGTGCGGTGTTGGCCGGTATGGGCGCGGCGATGTTCTGCGGCGCCGGAACCGCTGGCGCAGATACCGGCGACGCCGCGGGATCAAATGTCCGGCAGGTACATGCCGCGGTAACTTCGGCGGCTGCGGGTGTCCGCGGCGCGGTCTCGGCTGCGGCCGTCAAACCGGCAGCGGTGCTCAAATCGGCAGCGGCGGTCAAGCCTGCAGCTGCTGCGGTCGCGCCCCGGCGGGCCAATCGGGCGGACCCTGTGCGACCCGTGCGCCTCGCACCCACCCCGGCGGTGTCGACGCCGCCCGCCCCGACCACGGATCCCGTCGACCCGGCGCAGTTCGCCGGAACCTACTACGAACAGGGCAGCGTCAAACAGTTCTTCTCCATCGGCCTGGTCAACACCAAGGCGACCTACACCCTCAACCCCGACGGCACGATTCGCGTCGAGAACTCCGGTAACTATTTCTTCAATCGGGGTCCACAATCGTCGATCGTGGGATCCGCCGTGCCGGTCAACGAGACGAACTCCGCGTTGAACGTGGGCTTCTTCGGATCCTCGCCCTCAGCGAATCCGCCGGGCAACTACACCATCCTGGCGAAGGCCCCCGACTACAGCTGGGTCATCGTCAGCGACCCCTCCGGCCAGAGCGGCTACATCCTGACTCGGGACAAAAACATCACCCCCGAGCAGTATCAGCAGTTGCTCGCCCAGGCGCGTTCGCTGGGTGTCCGCGGGCCCATCACGCCAACAGTGCAGTACTAGTCGCAGTCTTTGGCGTTATTCACGCCGCAGCCTCGACTC
>JBAXIR010000057.1:0-15216 GCA_037138275.1 Mycobacteriaceae bacterium
CGGCGAGTTTGATTTTCGCCTCCGCCGACAGCAGGCGCATCACGATCTCGGACTTACTCATCTCGAGCGAGAACACCACGCTAGCCATCCGGTTCTTGATGGAGCAGGAGCGCAAAAAATCGAGACCGAGCGTGGAGTTGTGGGTGGGAATCATCGCATGGCTGGCTAGATATAGGTGGTCGACGTTGTCCACCTCGACGCAACGCACCGGGACGCTGGCAATCGGCCGCACGTCAACGATCCCGAATTCGCGCGACGCGATTCCGTTCGCGCCAACAAGTTGGCGCGCGCCGACTGCCGAGACGACGTCGGCGTCAACCTCGAGCATTGCCGTAATGACGATGCCGCGCCGAGTGGGCCATTGATGCTCGGCATCCGCCACGATCACGGTGCCGTCGGAGAACTCGACCTCAAAGCACGGCCGGCCCAGCATCACATCGGTGGCCGCGACGACGCGGGTCGGCTTACCGTCGGCACCGATCAAATAGTCGCCGACGGAAACGTCGCCCATGGTGGTCCACCCGGTCGGTGTTGGCAGGGGCGTATCCAGCTTGAGGGCTTTCCCCATTCCGGGCCTCGCCGCGATCACGATCATCTGTCCCGGGTGCAGGCCGTTGGTCACGTCATCGAGTTCGGTGAAGCCGGTCGGCACGCCGCGGGAGATTCCGCCTTGCGAGGCAATCGCGTCGATCTCGTCCATCGTCGGCTGCAGCAGTGTCTCCAACACGACGAAGTCTTCGGTGGTCCGCCGTTCGGTGACGTCGTAGATCTCGGCCTGGGCGCGGTCGACGATCTCGTTGACGTCGGCACCCTCTGCACCGGCGTAGCCGTACTGCACCACCCGGGTGCCAGCCTCCACGAGTCGGCGCAGAAGTGCCTTCTCGGCCACGATGCCCGCGTAGTAGCCGGCGTTGGCTGCGGTGGGCACCGTCGAGATCAGGGTGTGTAGATAGGGCGCCCCGCCGATGCGGCGCAGCAGACCGCGACGGTCCAACTCCGCGGCGACGGTGACCGGATCAGCGGGTTCGCCGCGCGCGTAGAGATCCAACACAGCGTCGTAGACGTTCTGATGCGCAGGCCGATAGAAGTCACCCGGCCGCAGCTTTTCCAGCACATCGGCGATGGCGTCCTTACTGAGCAGCATCCCGCCCAGCACGGATTGTTCGGCGGCGAGATCCTGCGGTGGCTGGCGGCCGAACTCCTCGGCGGGTGCCGGTGAGTCCGTTCCCGGCTGACCTAGATCGTCGACGACCGCCATCGGGCTACCCCACCTCCTTCGCAACGAACCCGGAATCATATCGAACACACGTTCGACTGCCCGCTCCCACCATAGGCCCGGGCACCGACGGCGGCGGCGGCAGAATCAAACCGACCCTTGCGCCGAGGGCAACGCTAGACGTTGCTGGAGCCATCGCAAACCTCGCCTGTTCATCAACCTGTTAGCGGCCTGTGCACAGCTGGTCGGAATCGTGTTGGTGGCTTGGGGAGAACCTGTGGATCATTGTGAATTTTTATGGAATCGCACCACGTAAACGCAGATTAACGGCACCGCCGAGCTGTGCATGACAAGTACTGCGGCGTGTCGGGTCAAGTTGCCGTTTCGGGCGTGTTGCATGGCGATTGCTGGATCGTGCAGTTAACGGGGGGTTACGTTAACTGCCGCCGGTGGAATCCGATCAGTTCGCCAGCGATAAAAAATCCCCGGCAGCGGCCACTCGGCCGCCCCCGGGGATCGAAGGTTGTAGAACCGGCTAGCTCTGGCCGACGACCTCGAGAGCGAACTCGGCGTCAACCTCAGGGTGTAGGTGCACCACGACGGTGTGGCTACCGGTCTCCTTGATATGAGCCTTGGGCAGGCGCACCGACCGCTTGTCGATGCTGGGCCCACCGGCCTTCTTGATTGCCACGGCGACGTCATTTGCCGTCACCGAACCAAACAGTTTGCCGGCATCCCCGGCGGTCTTGACCGTCAGCGATACCGGACCCAGTGCGGTGATGGCCGCCTTGATCTCATCGGCGTGCTCGCGGTCATGCACCGTCTTGGCCTCGCGGGCGCGGCGGATCTCATCGGCTTGCTTCTGCGCGCCGCGGGTGGCCACGATAGCCAGGCCGCGGGGCAGCAGATAGTTGCGTCCGTATCCATCCTTGACCTCGACGGCGTCGCCGGCGGCGCCCAGGTGGTCGACCTCAGCGGTCAATATCAGCTTCATTGGTTACTCCGTTCTTTCCCTGATGCGATTTAGCGCGATGCCGACGTGAACGGCAGCAAGGCGACCTCGCGCGCGTTCTTGACGGCAATGGCGATGTCACGTTGGTGCTGCACGCAGTTACCGGTCACCCGACGGGCGCGAATCTTGCCGCGCTCACTGATGTAGGTGCGCAACAATTGGGTGTCCTTGTAGTCGATGTTCTGCAGCCTGCCCTTCTTGGAGCAGAACACGCACTTGCGTGCCTTGATCGGCTTGTCCGGCGCCGGCCGCCGCTTGGTAGGTCCTGATTTGGCCATCTGTGGAATCTCTTTCGTTAGTTCACGCGCCTAGGGCGCGGGGGTCTGGCGTGGAAGTTGTTGTGTTAGAAGGGGGGTTCGTCATCATTGCCGCCGAAGGATCCCGAGGCCGGGGCACTGCCCCACGGGTCTTCGGCGGGCTCTGCTGCGGGGCCGCGCTGGCCTCCGCCGGGTGCAGCACCGGGTGCGCCGCCGCCGAAGCCGCCGCCACCTCCGCCGCCACCCCCGCGCGAGGCCTTGTTGACTTTGGCGGTGGCGTACTTGAGCGAGGGTCCGATCTCCTCGACCTCAACCTCAACCACGGTGCGCTTCTCACCCTCGCGGGTTTCGTAGGACCGTTGCTTGAGCCGTCCGGTCACGATGACCCGCGATCCCCGGGTGAGGCTCTCGGCCACGTTCTCCGCGGCCTCCCGCCAGATACTGCAGCGCAGGAACAGCGCTTCGCCGTCCTTCCACTCCGAAGTCTGGCGGTCAAGGATGCGCGGTGTGGACGCCACAGTGAAGTTGGCGACGGCCGCACCGGATGGGGTGAAGCGCAGTTCGGGATCGGCCGTCAGGTTTCCGACGACGGTGATGGTTGTGTCACCGGCCACTTGGTCCTCCTGGTAATCGTGGGTATACCCGCGAGCCTACGTAGGGACTACGACACCGCGTGGACGTTATCCACCGCGGCACTCGTCGTAAGTCCGCACGGACTCAGTGCTTGTCGGTCCGCATCACCTTGGTCCGCAGCACCGACTCATTCAGGTTCAACTGACGGTCGAGCTCGGACACGGTGGCCGGCTCCGCCTTGACGTCGACGATGGCGTAGATGCCTTCGGCGTGCTTGGCAATTTCGTAGGCCAGCCTGCGCCGGCCCCAGATATCGACCTTGTCCACCGAGCCGCCGTCACTGCGAATCACGTTCAGGAACGTGTCCAGGGACGGGGCCACGGTGCGTTCGTCGAGAGTGGGGTCAAGAATGACCATGATTTCGTAGGGACGCATGGAAACCTCATCACCTCCTACGGTCATATACGGCCACGGCCAATCCGTGGCAGGAGGGTTACCTGCGTCGGTAACCACGTCAGGCTACAGGCAGCAGCGTTGATCAGCGAAATCAGCTGCGCGTAGTGAAGTACTCCTGGGCGCGCAGCAGCGTGGCCTCGGATGCTTTGGCCACCGCACCCGAGTCAAACGGCGGCTGCGGGTCGTACTCGATCATCAGCTGACTGGCCTGCGCCGCCTCCCGGTCGACGAGAAGTTCGACGAGACGCAACGCCATGTCGATTCCGCTGGATACCCCCGCCGCGGTGATGACCCGCCGCGGCAGGTGCTCGACGACGCGTTCAGCCGTGTAGCGCGCGCCGAACGGCTCAAGAAGTCCGGCGGCAGCCCAATGCGTCGTTGCGGTCAGCCCGTCCAGCAGTCCGGCGGCAGCCAGCACCAGGCTCCCGGTACACACCGACGTGGTGAACAAGCTGTGCCGGTGTACCGCGCGCACCCAGTCCAGCATCGGCTCGTCCGTCATCAACTCGCGGGTGCCGATACCGCCCGGAACCAGCAGCACATCGGGTTCGCGGACCTCATCGAAAGTCGCATCACAGGTCAGCCCCAGCATGCCGTTTTCGGTGCGCACCTCCCCACGCCGATGACCGACGAAGACGACATCGATAGACGGCACCCGTTGCAGGACCTCGTAGGGTCCCACGGAATCAAGTGCGGTGGTGCGCGGAAACAGTGCGATCGCGACCTGCATCACAGACCTCCTGATGTTGTTGGGCCGGCCGTAGACCCGGACGTAGACACTGCGGCCACCATGACGGAAATGCGTCCGGCGCGCCATCAAAAACCCCGCCGGATGGATCGTCGATGCGGTCGGTGCTGCGTACGAGATCCTCAGCGGGACGGTAGATCTGGCGGATAACCAGAGCCATCAGCGCCATTACGGCCAGGTCGCGAAGCAGCACCGTGGCGGTGAACCACTGCTCAGGCAGACCCTTGTTCTGTTCGCCGAACAGATACAGCATCCGGGGCACCCATACCAGCGCATCGACGGTCATCCAGGCCAGCAGGATCCGGCGGTGCGGCAGGGCGAGCACGGCCAACGGCACCAGCCACAACGAGAACTGCGGGCTCCAGACTTTGTTGACCAGAAGGAAGGCCGCGACCACCAGGAACGCGAGTTGGGCGACCCGCGGCCGGCGAGGGGCGGTCAGCGCGATGTAAGCGATTGCCGCGCAACACGATACGAAAACTGCGCTAACGACAGCGTTGAGCACGGTTGGCGGCTCCCAGAACCCGAGACCGGGGTCGAAGCCCGGCCAACCGGTGAATGACTTGACGACGTTGTACAACGAGTCCATATCCTGGTTACGCCTGGTGTTGAGCCGGAAGAACTCCGACCATCCACGCGGATACATCACCAGCACCGGCAGGTTGACCGCGCACCAGACCAGTACTGCCACGGAGGTAGTGCGGACAGCGTCGCCGAACCGGCCCGTTCTGACTGCCAACACAATCAGCGGAAGCAATAGCAGTGCCGGGTAGAGCTTGGCAGAGACGCCCAGACCGATGAGAACCCCGGCCAGCACCGGCCTTCGGCGCGCCCAAGCCAGAAGTCCCCCGGTCGCCAAAGCCGTTGCCAGGGCGTCGAAATTGGTGAATGCCTGGAAAATGAGGATCGGCGACGCGGCAACCATTGCAGCGTCCCACACTCGCCGCCCGGCGAGCATTGCAGCGGCCCACACCGTCGCCAGCCAAGCCAGCGCCAGTCCGAAGGCCGAGATATTGAAGAACATCACCACCTCCGCGACTCCAGCCAACAGAGGTAGTCCGGTCTTCTTGGCAATGGCGGTGTAGGTCTTGGCAAGTGACATCGACACGTACTGGTAGACACCGGTCAGTACCGGATACTCCATATAGCGCACCGCTGTTCGGCCGTCATACTGATTTCGGGGTTTGCCGGTGGAGTCCAGTTCCAGCCAACTCGACTTGTAGGGAAACTTGCCCTGGCTCAGCAGTTCTGCGCCGTACAGGGGCACCGTGTCGGAATAGCAGAACTCGTAGTACGCGCGTTGGTTCTCCCAATTGGCGACCCGCTGATCCGGCGATCCGGTGCCGATCGTCTGCAGACAAGCGGCCTTCGTCGACCATCCCAGGGCCAGGAACACCAGCGCGATGACAAACATGATGCGAAGCGGTGTGAGAACCCGAGTGCGGCCGATCAGGGCATGCCGACCAACCGGTCCCCCGATGACTTCCGAGACTGCGGCGCCGAGTGCGTCGTTACGGCTGGGCAGATCGCGATCGTCGGCGCTGCGCACGTCATCGGCAAGTGGCTGGGGCGACACCGTGGAACGCGGCCATCCCACCGTCGCAACAATATCGCGCGAATCTACGGGAAGCCCGCCTGTCACGGGGGCGGTGGCGGTGCGGCGGGCAGGTTGGGATCAACCGGGGGTGCCACGACGGGCACCGGTTCCGGCGGGGGCGGAGGCAAAGGCTGGTCAACCGGCGGAGGGAAGGGATTGCCCGGCGGCGGAAGCGGAACCGTGATTCCCGGCAGTACCTCGACGCCGGGCGGCGGGCGCGCCCCCGGGTCAAATGGTGCTCCGCCCGGGGCCGGGTTGGGTGCCGGGTTCGGTCGCACCGGCGCCGGCGGCGGGGGCGGGGGCGCGGGCACGCCGGCGTAGCCGCCGACCTCCGCGGGAGTGGGAAAGGATTCGAAGTCGGTGCCCTTCAGGGCGCCGTCCATGGTGGCCTTCCAGATGTCGGCGGGAAGCCCTGCGCCGTAGACCGGGCCACCCCAACTGTTGACCAGCGGCTGGTCGCCTTTGACGGTGCCCACCCAGACCGCGGTCGACAGCGACGGCGTGAAGCCGACAAACCAGGCGTCGCGGTTAGCGCCGGTGTCACCGAGTTGGTGGGTGCCCGTCTTGGCCGCTGAGGCCCGGCCGCCGGCCAGGGTGTGGCCATTGGACCAGCCGGGGATCGGCGCCATGGCGGCAATGACATTGTCCGCAACCGGCTTCTCGATCCGTCGTTCGCCGGCGTTGTCCTCGCTGGTGACGTCGAACAGCACCTCGCCTTGAGCGTTGACCACCTTCTGTACGAAGTGTGGCCGGTGGTAGATGCCCGACGCCGCGATGGTCGCGTAGGCCGACGCCATATCGATAACCCGCGTCTCGTACTTGCCCAGCACGACCCCCGGTGCCGGCAGCCCACCGAGCCCATCTTCGGACAGGGTGTGGTCGACCCCGGGAAAGCTCTCGGCGATCCCCGCGCGGTGGGCCGCATCAGCCACGTCGGCCGGGCCGTTCTTCAGCTTGAGCATCAAGCGGTAGTAGACGGTGTTCAGCGATCGTTTGAGCGCCTCGGCGATACTGCAGGTGCCGCAACTCTCGCCCTCTGAGTTGTTGATCGTCAGCTTCTCGTCGACCTTGAGCGGCGAACTGTCCACCTGATAACCCAGCCCCATGCCCTGTTCGAGCGCGGCCACCAGAGCGAAGACCTTGAACGACGAACCGGTGGGCAGACCGGCTTGGGCGAAGTCGAAGCCGGCCGCATCCGAACCGCCGTAATACGCTTTCACGCCGCCGGTGAGCGGGTCGATGGACACTACCGCCGAACGCATGTCCGGTATCTGGCCGTCGAGGTAGGTGGCCACGGCATTCTCGGCAGCACTTTGGGCCTGCGGGTCGATCGTGGTGGTGATCTGCAGACCCTGCGTGTTCAGGGTGTCCTGATCAATATTGAACAAATCCAGAAGTTCGCGGGTGACCTGCCGCTCGATCAGACCATTGGGACCGGTGGTCAGGTTTTCGGTCTTGGCCTTGTCCGGTTCGACGGTCAGCGGGAAGACCTGTTGAGCGCGTTCCTCTTTCGACAGCGCGCCGATGGTCACCATGCCGTCCAGAACCCAGTTCCAGCGAGCCGTCGCGCCCTCGAGGTCGACCGCCGGGTCCAGGGTCGACGGCCGTTGGATCAGCGCCGAAAGCAGCGCTCCCTCCGAGATGGTCAGTTGGTCGACGGGTTTATCGAAGTACGCCGCCGACGCTGCCGAGATGCCGTAGGCGCTGCGACCGAAGTAAATAATGTTCAGGTATGCCTGCAGCACCTCGTCTTTGGACCACTGCTGGCTCATCTTGGTGGAGATGACCAACTCCTTCGCCTTGCGGATCAAGCCGCCGATTCCGGACCGCTGATCGCCGACGAGTGCGTTCTTGACGTACTGCTGGGTGATCGTCGACCCACCCTGGATGTCACCGCCAAATACGTTGTTGCGCACCGCGCGAGCGAAGCCGGATATCGAGAAGCCCGGGTTGGTGTAGAAGTCGCGGTCCTCGGCGGCCATTACGGCGTTGCGAACGTGCACCGGAACCTGATTGATATCGACGTCGACCCGGTTACCTTCGGGCGGAACGATTTTCGCGATCTCGGAACCATCGCTGGCGAGGATCGTCGACACCTGGTTGGTGCGGATATCGCCGGGCTTGGGGACGTCGACAATCAGATACGCCATACCGAAAGTGAGCAACGGCAGCGCGATAAGAATAGCGGCGGCGGCCGCCAGCCAGCGGCGCACGCTCCAGCCTAGGATCCGGTCTCGCCAGGCGGCTCGCGGGCTCGGCCGGCGATGGCCGTCGTTACGCTCCGCGCCCGAGGGCTTGGGCGGCTTGGGCGGCGGAGGTGCCGGCAGCTTCGCGGTGGGCCGGTCCATGGCAGCCTTGGCCGCCTCAACCTGGTCGAGTTGCGCGGCGGGCGGATCCCCTTCGGACACCGACCGCAGCACCGCGGTCCGCTGGTCGTCGGGGGCAACCTGCCGCCGCGCGGTGCGCCCGGTCTCGTCACGTGTGGCCGCGCGCTCGCGGCCCCCGGCGCTATGCCGCGGTCGGTTGGCTGAGGGGTCTTGACCTTCGTCGCTATTCACTGGCCGTGCGCGCGCCCGTACGTCGCGCTGTTCGGGTACCGGGTGTGCGCTTCGCCGGGCGCGGCGTACCGAGCACATACGACTTGACCAGATGATTCCAACTGCAGGTGCGGCACACCTCGACCACATGCACGGAAAACTCAGTGAACCGCGTTGTCAGCAGGATCAATTCCTCGGCCGAACGCGCCGATCCCGACACGGCACCGAGGTGGTCACCGAATACCCAGGAGACGAGGGTGAGTTGTTCCTTGCGACAGATCGGGCACATCACCGCGCTCAGCTTCCCGTGGAACTTCGCCGCACGCAGAAGATAGGGGTTTGCATCGCAGACCTCGGTGACACCGGTACGCCCCGAGTACACCTCAGCCAGCAGCGAACGCCGCCGAAGGGCGTAGTCCACCACCTGCCTCTGCAATCGCACGGTGACCAGAGTACGTCGGTGCCCCCGCAGCGGATGGGCGACCGACCGGTAACGCAGCGCACCACCCCGAATTGGCGCCGAATATATCGCTCCGATACTATTGGTGGAGACGTTGCGCGACCCTAACGGCTATCCAACAAGGAGGTGACTCGATGCTGGAACTTGCGATCCTAGGGCTCCTACTCGAGTCCCCGATGCACGGCTACGAACTGCGCAAGCGGCTGACCGGCCTGCTTGGCGCTTTCCGGGCGTTCTCCTACGGTTCGCTCTACCCGGCGCTGCGCCGCATGCAGGCCGACGGGCTGATCGCCGAAGACGCCGCACCCGAGGGCACCGCCGTACTGCGGCGCGCCCGCCGGGTGTACCAACTGACCGAGGCCGGCCGCCAGCGGTTCACCGAATTGGTCGCCGACACCGGCCCGCAGAACTACACCGACGACGGCTTCGGCGTGCACCTGGCCTTTTTCAATCGGACGCCGGCGGCAGCCAGGATGCGGATCCTGGAGGGGCGTCGCCGTCAGGTGGAGGAACGTCGCGAGGGTCTGCGCGATGCCATCGCGCGGGCCAGCAACTCACTGGATCGCTACACCCGACAACTGCATCAGCTGGGTTTGGAATCCAGCGAGCGGGAAGTCACGTGGCTCAACGAACTGATCGCGGCGGAACGGGTGGCTCAAGCCCACTCCGAACAAAGCTGAATTACCCCGACAACCGGAAGTACACGAAGGAGAACGTCCATGACTCAGCACAACGCGCCGGGAGCGTCCAACGATGTGCGCGTCGCCATCGTTGGCGTCGGCAACTGCGCGTCCTCCCTGGTTCAGGGCGTGGAGTACTACAGGGACGCCGACCCGAACTCGGCGGTCCCCGGCCTGATGCACGTGATGCTCGGCGCCTACCACGTGCGCGACGTCAAGTTCGTCGCCGCGTTCGACGTCGACGCCAAGAAGGTTGGCTTCGACCTCTCCGAGGCCATCTTCGCCTCGGAGAACAACACCATCAAGATCGCCGACGTGCCGCCGACCAACGTCGTTGTGCGCCGCGGACCGACGCTGGACGGAATCGGCAAGTACTACGCCGAGACCATCGAACTCTCCGACGACGAGCCCGTCGACGTGGTGAAAGTGCTCAAGGACAACAAGGTCGACGTCATGGTGTCCTACCTTCCGGTGGGCTCGGAGGAGGCCGACAAGTTCTACGCCCAGTGCGCGATCGACGCCGGTGTGGCGTTCGTCAACGCACTGCCGGTGTTCATCGCCTCGGATCCGGTGTGGGCCAAGAAGTTTGCCGACGCGGGCGTGCCGATCGTCGGCGACGACATCAAGAGCCAGGTCGGCGCGACGATCACGCACCGCGTGATGGCCAAGCTGTTCGAGGATCGCGGCGTCCAGCTCGACCGCACCATGCAGCTCAACGTCGGCGGCAATATGGACTTCCTCAACATGCTGGAGCGCTCACGCTTGGAGTCCAAGAAGATCTCCAAGACCCAGGCCGTCACCAGCAACCTGCAGAAGGAATTCAATGCCAAGGACGTCCACATCGGACCGTCCGACCACGTCGGCTGGCTCGACGACCGCAAATGGGCCTACGTGCGCCTCGAAGGCCGCGCGTTCGGCGATGTGCCGTTGAACCTCGAATACAAGCTCGAGGTGTGGGACTCGCCGAACTCCGCCGGCGTCATCATCGACGCGGTGCGCGCGGCCAAGATCGCCAAGGACCGCGGTATCGGCGGCCCGGTGGTCGCCGCCTCGGCCTACCTGATGAAGAGCCCGCCCAAGCAGCTGCCCGACGATATTGCCCGGGCCCAGTTGGAGGAGTTCATCGCCGGCGAGTAGCTCTCCCCGCCGGGAGTGCGCCCGAATCGCGATCTCACCCCGAGACGCGATCCGGGCGCACTTTCGCGTTATATGGACACCGTGATTTCCGATGACGAGCTGTTCGCCCTCGACGAGTTCGCCCTGCTGGGCGAGAACGCCGCGCAGGCCGGGTACGCCGATCCGCTTCCCGCAGTTGAGCGCGTAGAGCGCGGTCCGATCAGCGCGCTGCGCTGGGGTACCGATCTACCCCGGGTGGTGTTCCTGCACGGCGGCGGTCAGAACGCGCACACCTGGGACACCGTCATCCTCGGCCTCGGCCTGCCCGCGCTTGCGATAGACCTTCCCGGCCACGGCCGCTCCGCCTGGCGGGAGGACGGCGACTACGGTCCCCGGCTCAACGCGGCGGCCATCGAACCGGTGGTCCGCGAACTCGCACCCGATGCAGATCTGGTGGTGGGGATGTCGCTGGGCGGGCTGACGGCGCTTCGGCTGGCTGTCACCGCACCGGAACTGGTGCCCCGACTGGTGATGGTGGACGTGACGCCGTCCGCGCCGGAGCGCCACGAGCAGATGACCCAGGCTCAGATGGGTGCGGTGGCACTGGTTCAGGGCGATCGGAGCTTTCCCAGCTTCGCCGCCATGCTGGATGTCACCGTCGCAGCGTCTCCACACCGCTCGCGGGAATCGTTGCGGCGCGGGGTTTTTCACAACTCCCAACAACTCGACGACGGTACCTGGACGTGGCGTTACGACACCTTCCGCAAAGGCGACGGTTTCGAAGGGTTGTGGGCCGACGCAACTGAACTCCGCGCGCCGACGACGTTGGTGCGCGGGGCGAACTCGTTCTTCGTCAATGACGACGACGCGGCCGAGTTTGCCCGGATCGCGCCGGGCTTCCAACGGGTGATCGTGGTGCCCGACTCCGGACACTCGGTGCAGGGTGATCAGCCGCGGGCGCTGGTGGAGATCCTGCAGTCGGTAATCGGCGATTGAGCGTCGAACGGGGGCGCGTCAAACGCGGGGCTTACGGTAGGGGTCATGACTTTCCCCATCCGCATCGGTGTCCAACTTCAGCCGCAGCACGCGCCCGACTACACCCAGATCCGCGACGCCGTGCGGCGCTGCGAGGACCTCGGCGTCGACGTCGTATTCAACTGGGACCACTTCTATCCGCTCTACGGGGATCCCGAGGGTGCCCACTACGAGTGTTGGACCATGCTCGGCGCGTGGGCCGAGCAGACCTCGCGGGTCGACATCGGCGCACTGGTCAGTTGCAACTCCTACCGCAACCCCGAACTCTTGGCCGACATGGCCCGCACCGTCGACCACATCTCCGGCGGGCGGCTGATCCTCGGCATCGGATCGGGCTGGATGCAGAAGGACTACGACGAATACGGCTACGAATTCGGTACCGCCGGCAGCCGCCTCGATGACCTCGCCGCGGCACTGCCGCGGATCAACTCGCGGCTGGGCAAGCTCAACCCGGCCCCGACTCGAAAGATCCCGATCCTGATCGGCGGGCAGGGCGAACGCAAGACCCTGCGATTGGTGGCCGAGCACGCCGACATGTGGCACTCGTTCACCAACGCCACGACCTACCCGGGTAAGGCCGAGGCGCTGGGCCGGCATTGCCGCGATACCGGCCGCGACCCGGGCACCATCGAGCGCTCGTCGGGGGTCGAAGGCCGCGACCCCGACACCCTGGTGGCCAACGCGGAAGCGCTGGCCGGACTCGGCGTGACACTGATGACCGTCGGTTGCGGCGGGCCGGATTACAACCTCGGGCCGGCTGAGGCGCTGGTGCGCTGGCGCGACGGGCGCGCGCGGGGGTAAAGCCTGCGATGGGTTCAACTCTGGGCCGACGCGCCGCTAGATGGGCTGCGTCCGCAGGTGTTCCACCGCGGCGCCGACCGCAGCGGCTGCAGTGGTATCTCTCTGAGGTGTTGTGAGCCCAGCCGGTTGCAAAACCGTTAGAGTAGCGAACCATGTCAGAGCCACAGCCACAGCTCCTGGACTTGGCCAGTGAACTGCAGCGGGTGCTGGCCAAGCTGATCACCGTCGTGCGCCGCGGTGATACCAACAGCGCGTCGCGCCCTGATCTCACGTTGGCTCAGGTGTCGATCCTGCTGACCCTGCTCGACAGCGGACCAATCCGGATGACGGAGTTGGCCGGCCGCGAACGTGTCCGCACCCCCACCACGACGGTGGCGATCAGACGGTTGGAGAAACTCGGCCTGGTGAGCCGTTCCCGCGATCCGTCCGATATGCGGGCGGTACTGGTCGAGGTGACCCCGGAGGGCCTGGTCCAATATCGGGAAGCCCTCGAGGCCCGCCGGCTGCACCTCGTCGAACTGCTGCGCCACCTTACCGAGGCCGAACACGACGACCTGTTCCGAGCACTCAAGCCACTGGAACGTCTCACCAGCGTCGAAGGCACCTGAGTTTTGCCCGACGATTAGCCCAGCCAGTCCAGTACCGCGGCCGCGGTCCACGACTGCTGCATGCTGCCCAGCGGTTCACCGGTGAAGGGTTCGTAGTACTCGGCGAACGTCCCGTCGGCGGCTTGGCGCAGTCCTTCGTTGCGCAGCAGCAGCGACCGCTCTGACCAGCCGCGGCGGGCGAAGGCCCAGGAGAATAACCACGTCAGCACCGGCCACACCGGGCCCCGCCAGTACTCCCGCGGACGGAAATCCCTCGACACCGGCGACGTCGACGGAACCAACGCGAACTTCAAGTCGGGGTGACCGCAAAATTTCGGGCCCGCCAGGAGTTTCAGCAGTGCCCGCTCCCGCTCGTGGTCCAGCCCCCCGCACAGCAGCGGAGCGAATTGGGCAGCGGTATCGGTGACGATCCAGGATTGCGATCGAAGATTGAAATCCCTTGCTGCACCTGATCTTTGGTCCGCGGTCTCCACAACGCCGGCGCGGAACCGAGCCGCCCAGGAATACAGATCGCGGACGTCGGCGTTGGGCCGCCTGTAATCTTCGCCGATATTGGCCAGCACATCGCAGGCGACCGAGAAGATCGCCGAGAAAAAGACATCCTCCACCGCGAAACTCATCACGCCCGGCAACCTGTGGTCGTCGTAACGGACCGACTTCATCTCCTCCAGCAGCCACAGGTAGCGGTCGTATTCACCGTCGGATGGACGTTGGCTGGGGTCGGTGATGATGTGGGTATCGGCGCGTTGGTACTGCGGAACACCGCCGGCGATGACGCCCGCGTAGGCGGCGTCCCAGCGCGGAGAGTTATCCATTCCGGACTCCCAGCCGTGGTACAGCGTGACCCTGCCACGCTGATTGGGATCGCGGGCCTCGGCCAACCAGCGATGCCAGCGCACAAGATCGTTCCAACGCCGATCCAGGAAGGTCTCCGCGACGGCGCGCGTCGAGCGTCCCCGGGTGCGGGCACGGTCGAGGATTCGTTGCACCGCGATCGCATGAACCGGCGGCTGGGTGATTCCCGAGGTCTGCCGGCCGGCCGGTGACGCGGCGGCGAGATCCGAACAGGCCCACCGGTCCGGGCCCGGGAAATAGCCGTCGACCCCGGGGGCGAACACGATGTGCGGGATCATCCCGTTTGTCCACTGCGCCGAGAGCAGCGTGTCGAGTTCAACGACCGCACGTTCCACGCTCAGGGAGGCAAGCCCGACCGCGACGAACGCCGCGTCCCAACTCCACATATGCGGGTAGAGCCGGGGCGCGGCCGACGTCATCACACCGAGGTCGTTGCCGCGCAGGAGGTAGGCCGCGCGGGCAGCGAGTTGGGTGGGCGCGAAGCCGGCGTCGAACGTCACGTGTTCATTCTGCGGTGCGCGGGCCTGCTCGTGCCCATCGGTAGGGTGACCGACATGCCGGCCACCGCAATGATCACCGGCGCCGGCGGAGGAATCGGCGCGGCAATCGCCGAAGCGTTGGCCCCCACCCACACACTCCTCCTGGCCGGGCGACCCTCGCGCCACCTCGATGCGGTCGCCGCGAGGCTGGGCGCCACCACCTGGCCGATGGACCTGACCGACAGCGACGGTATCGAGGCCGCAGCGGACGTGCTGGCCGAACTCGACGTGCTGGTCCACAACGCCGGGGTGGCCTTTCCCGGGCGGGTTGCTGAATCCACCGCGGAGCAGTGGCGCGCCACCTTCGAGGTCAACGTGACCGGTGCGGTGGCCCTCACGCTCGCGCTGCTGCCCGCCCTTCGGGCGGTCCGCGGACAGGTGATCTTCATCAACTCCGGTTCGGGCTTGACCGTGTCGACCGGACTGGCCTCGTATGCGGCCAGCAAGTTCGCGTTGCGGGCCTTCGCCGACTCGTTGCGTGCCGACGAACCGCGACTGCGGGTGACCAGCATCCATCCCGGCCGGGTCGACACCGAGATGCAGCGCGACCTGGTGGCCTACGAGGGCGGCGGGTACGACCCCGCGAAGTTCCTCACGCCGGCCACCGTCGCCGGGGTGGTTGCCGCCGTTGTCGCGACGCCGGCTGATGCCCATACCCACGAGGTGGTCATCCGCCCGCGCGGGCGGCTCTGAACTCCCGCGAACGTGCGCATACTTCACAGCGCG
>JBAXIR010000058.1:0-15036 GCA_037138275.1 Mycobacteriaceae bacterium
GCCGCCAGATCGGCGGCCGCCTGCGCCCGGTGCCGCGCGACCGCGGCGCCTCCGACCCACACCCCGCCGAGGGTGATCGCCACCACCACGGCGACCAGTGCGGCGGCGAGTACCGTCGCGGCGCCGGTGTCCTCACGACTCAGCCGCCGAAACAGCTTCGCCGACGATGACCACTCCGGGCAGCAGCGCCGATCGACTGCGGACCGTGGCGATGATGTAATCGCCGTCCCGGTGCACATCCATCGAGGCGCCCGGTGGGGCCAGGCCCGCGGCCGCACCCGCGGCCGCACCGTCGCCGCGGGCCGCCAACCGTGCGGCCTCACGCGCGGCGTCCATGCATCGCATCTGCATGGACACTGCCGTGACACCCGCGCAGCACACCAGCATTGCGGCAACCAGGGTCGCGATGGCCAGCGCGGCTTCAACCGTGCTGAACCCGGCATCGCCGGCTAGACCCTGGTGTTCAGCGCGCGGCTGATGATGTTCGTCAGCGCCCCGACGATCGAGTCGCCGGTGACCACGCCATAGAGAATCGCACCGAACGCCGCCGCGGCGATCGTTCCGATGGCGTATTCGACGGTCGACATTCCCGACTCGTCGACGGCCAACCCGGTCAAGCGGTGTCGGACTCCCCGAATGAAACTGTGCAGCATTGTTTTTCCTTTCTCGGCGATCTCGATGAACCTTCGGCGCCATCACAACAACCCAGAGCCGAAGATGTCGCCGGCCAGGCCTGCCACCACCGGCACGATGCCCAGGCAGATGAACGCCGGCAGGAAGCACAGCCCGAGCGGACCGGCAATGAGGACACCGGCGCGTTCGGCGGCCGCCGTGGCGGTGTGGCGGGCATTCTGACGGGATTGCTCGGCGAGTTCGGCGATGCCCTGGGCCAGCGCACTGCCCGAGGATGCCGACCGCCGCGCCAGTCGGCTCAGTGCCTCGCATCCGTCGGGTTCGTCACCCTCTCGGGTTTGCCAGGCGGTATCCGGGTCGGCACCCATTGCCAGCAGATCGGCTGCCCGGCGCAGCAGAGCACCCAGCCGCAGCGGCGCGCAGGTTGCTGTCGCCGCCGCTGCGGCCGACACCGCCATCCCAGCCGACAGACAGACCGCGAGAACGTCGAAGGCGGATGCGACGGCGAACGGATCGTTGCGGGGCCGACGCGCACGGGTGAACAGCCGAGACCGGGTAGCGTCGCCAACCCGTCGCCGTGCGCCACCCGGGCCCGCGCCGAGGAGAAACGAAGCGGCAAGGAGCAGAGCGGCCACGGTCATGTCGTCAGCCGATCGATGATCCGGTCCGACCACGCCACGCCCAGCACGACCAGGCTCACGCCGACCACCAGCAGCCAGCCACCCACGCCGCCACCGAGCAGGAAGCGAGTCGGATGGGCCCCGATGAGCTCGCCGAGTGCCACCCCGAGTAGCGGCAGCCCCGCCAGGATTGCCGCGGTGGCCCTCGCCCCAGCTAGACCCGCCTGGACCTGATCGGTGAATCGCTGCCGGCCGACGATGTCGCCGTGCGCTGTCCGCATCAGGGTCGACATCGCCAGTCCGTGTTCGGCGGCCAACCGCCAGCAGACCGCGAGACGGTCCCAATAGTCAGGCACTGATGAGCCCGCGGCCGCCGCCCGTAGGCCGGCACCCACGTCGGCGCCCAATTCGGCGCGCGTCGCCACGGCCCTCAGTGCGGTACCCACGCTGCCAGGTGATTCATCCGCGGCAATTGCGAAGGCTCGCAAGGGATGCGCACCGACCCGTAACTCACCCACGAGCACCTCGAGTGCCGCTGCCATTGCTCGGCCTTCAGCGCACCGTCGGCGGTCACGAATCCGCCGGCGGTGTCGCCACCCGATCACCGCGATTGCGATCGCCGCGGCCAACCCCGCCGCCGGTGGTACCGCCGGCATGACGACGGCGGCGAGGACGAACAGTGACCATCCGGCGATCCGCCGGCGATGCGACGTAGTCACCAGCAGCCGACGGCGCGGTGGTGGCGGCGCCATCAGCAACGCGGCCGCCAACAGGCCCGCCGCACTCATCGCGGCGGTCATCGGCCACGCCGCTCAACGATCAACTCGCGTAATGACTCAGCACCGTCCTGCAATCCGCGATCCACGTTCCATACCGTCCGCGCCCGGACCCACCCGGCTTCATCGCGATGCAGGAGCGCGATTTCTGCGAGCCGGCGCCCAGTGGGTCCACGACTGACGTGAATAACGAGCTGGACGGCGGCGGCGAGTTGGCTGTGCAGTGCGGTCCGGTCAAGGCCGCCGAGGGCGGCCAGCGCCTCGAGTCGGGCCGGCACCTCGGCCGGGCTGTTGGCGTGCACAGTGCCGGCACCGCCGTCATGGCCGGTGTTGAGCGCGGCCAGCAGATCCACGACTTCCGCGCCCCTGACTTCTCCGACGACCAGCCGGTCGGGGCGCATTCGCAGTGCCTGCCGAACCAGCTGGCGCAGCGTAATCTCGCCTGCGCCTTCGACATTCGCGCCGCGAGCGACCAGTCGGACGAGGTGAGGGTGTTCGGGCGCCAACTCAGGTGCATCCTCGACGCAGACAATCCGCTCATGGTGGGCAACAGACCCCAGTGCCGCGGCGAGCAGGGTCGTCTTACCCGCGCCGGTGCCGCCGGAGACCAGAAACGCCAACCTCGCCGAAATGATGTCGGCCAGCAGTTGTGCGGCCGTGGGGTCAATCGCTCCGGTAGCCGTCAGCGCCGCGAGATTCTGCGTTGCCGGGCGCAACACCCGCAGCGAAAGGCAGGTGCCGGCCACTGCAATCGGGGGCAGTACCGCATGCAATCGCACGGTGAACTGTCCAGCCCCCACTCCGGGGAGTTGGCCGTCCACCCAGGGCTGGGCATCGTCGAGTCGGCGCCCGGCAGCAGCGGCGAGTCGCTGCGCCAGTCGGCGCACCGCGGCTTCGTCGGGAAAACGAATCTCACTGCGGTGCAACCCGTTTCCATCATCTACCCATACCGCGTCCGGAGCGGACACCAGAACATCCGTGGTTCCCGCGGCCCGCAATAGCGGCTCCAGGATGCCCGCGCCGGTCAGTTCGGTCTCCAGGAGACGGAGGCTGCTCAACACCTCGGTATCGCCGAGCACGCCACCGGACTCTGCCCGGATGGCCGCCGCGACGACGGTCGGCCGAAGCGGTGCCGACTCCGCTGCCAGCCGTTCACGAACGCGGTCGATCAGCGACCCGGTCATGCTGCCCGGACCCCGGCGCCGCTGTGCAGAACGCCAAGCACCTTTTGCGCCGCGATAGCCAATGGAGAGCGCCGACGCAGCCGTAAACCGCCCTGCTCCAGTTGCACCGCGAGCATCGGCTCCGGACGCATTGCCGCCAGCAATGGCACTGCCGTGACCTCAACTACTTCCGCGGCCCGCAGTCCCCCCGGGGCCGGTCCGCGCACCACCAGTCCGAGGTTGGGATTCACCGCGCGAATCACTCCGGCGACCGCACCGGTGGCGGCCACCGCCCGCACATCACAACTGGTAACAACCACCACCAGATCCGTGTTCTCGAGCACGCACAGGGCAGCTGAGTTGAGCGGCCGCGGAAGGTCGCAGATCACCGTCACGCCACCTCGCCGGCCGGCATCGACGACCGCCTGCGCAGCGCCCGGATCGATCTCGTGATAGCTCCGCGTGCAGGAGAGCACGCTCATGTCACCCTTGTGCGGGAGGACTTCCCGGACCGCAACCCAACTCAAACGTCCACTCGCGGCGGCCATTTCAGGCCAGCGCAGGCCGGGGGCGGACTCCACGCCCAGCAGCAGGTCGACGCCGCCGCCGCACGGATCAAGATCGACCAACAGTGCCTCACCCGCGCGTTGGGCCAGTGCTGCGGCGAAGATAGACGCGCCGCCACCGCCACGGCCGGCCGTCACGGCGATCACCCGGCCACGATTCGGTGCGACTCGCCCCATGTCGGCGGCCTCCGACAGATGGCCCACAAGTTCCGCCTCCTGTGCCGGCAAGACGCACAGTTGTTGCGCCCCCACCTCCACCGCAGTCGCCCACTGTGGTGGTGCAGGTTCGGACGTGCCGACCATGAAGACCGCACCCCGCCGCGAAATTCCGGCCCGGATGCATCTGCGCGCACCGTCCGCGTCGAGGATCACCGCGGCAGCGGCCAGCCAGAGCTTGCGGGGCGGGTTCTGCGCCCGGACCGTACGCAGCCCGACCGCGGCCGCGAGTCGGTCGATGTTGTCGGACAACTCAGCGTCACTGAGCAGAGTCAGGACAACGGGTGAATGCGAAGTCACGGACCCAGGCTGGCGGGCGCCTGCGTGTGAAGCCAGTTCGGCCCGACCTACCTGTGGATGGCGTCCGGTGTGGGGATTGACGAACGCGCCCGCTGACGGACCGGAGTGGGCGCGAGGTTGCCCCAGATAAAGGACGACCCTCGCCAGGGGGGGAGGAGGCGAGGGTCGTCGTGTATCAGCCCCGGGGGGTCGGGCTGATGCACACCCGGCCGAAGCCGAGTGAATCTAACTATACACACGCCGATGCACCGTGACGCAAGCCAAACGAAGCGTCAAAAACGACGCTTTTACTGTGAATTTGCAGTCACGGTCAGCTGGCAAAAGCTGCCACTTTCAGTGGGGTTTGCCGTCCCCCATGTCTCCCGGCTGTCCCCAACCGCACCGTGGCGGCAGTGAGATATCGGCTCGCGGTCGACCACCCGCGATTCCGGCGAATCCCCGGCCATCCCCGTCCATCCACACCACGGCGGACAACGACACGACCGCGCCACGATCACCCCCACTCGCCGGTCGCCGGCTGGGGACCACATTCAGTGTCGAATCGTTGCAGATTTGACTCTTGCCGCGACGGACGTCACGGAGTACAAAGGAGACACGGACGCTCGGTGAGGCCAAGGAAGTGCCGGAAGAGAAGGTTCTACCTCCCGATCCGAGCGGACCAGCACGGTTACGGGTACCCACGCGGAGCACGCCGCGATATGGCAGAAGTGTTGCGGGCCTGCGGAATTGCACAGCGAGTGCAAGAACGCCGAGGCCACACACGCAACCCACCTAGCACGCCTGGTAACCCGAGCGACCGTGCTGGCGGGCGGCGAGCCGAACATGTTTCGGATCGCCGCCCGCTTCACTTTCTGCACCTAGTTGGCTACCGCCTCGGCGATCGAGATCGCTTCGCGCGCACCATCTTCGAGCGCACGGCAGCAGAACAGCAGCCATGCCCCGACCGCCTCGGCAGTACCCGTACCGAATCCGGCAGCGGCGCTTCGATACTCGTCGGCTCGACGCAGCCAATAGACCTCCGGCACTCCAAGTCCATGCGGATCGAGGCCGGACGCGATCGTCACCAACCGCGAAACTGCCCGTGCAACAACGCCATCGGCGCTTCCGAAGGGGGCGAGGGTCAACATCTCGCCGTGCGCGACGCCAGCCAGTACCGGCGCACCGACTGAGCTTCCCCCGGTGACCAGCCCGGTCATCAGGTCCAGACGAGCGGCGATCTCGGGCACCTGCCGTGGCCGGCCGAGGCGCCCCTCGTCCACCAGGTCGGCGGCTGCCAGCGAGTGCAGTCGGGCCAACGCCTGAAGGGGGGCGCGCTGCCATACCCCGACCAACGTCGTGCTGCCGCCCTCGAGTGCCTGACCGACCCGCAAGGCTCCGGCAAGCACCGGGTCATCAGTCACCGCATCGGTGTCGATATGCACGCCGCCACCGTCGAGCGACGACGATGATCGGGCGCCCCGTACCGCAGACTCGGCTGCAGTGATCGGCCAGTTGCGCAGGTTGGTGCGATGCCGATGCGCCTTGCCCAGCGCTACGCGCGCGGCCTCCGCGGCGTCGGCGACGCCAGGCAGCGCGAGCAGAGGCGCCAGCAGGTCGCGCTTTCCGGAATCGGTCACGGCCCGTCACGCTAGACGGTCGGACCGGCAACAGCACACCGGACCGGGTCCAGGAGACCGTTAGCCGGGACCCGGCGATCTGGAATGACCCGGCGATCTGGAATGACACAGCCCCACCGTGCCCGCGCTGGGTGACTACGCTCACAGCCATGACCGAGACGCATATGGACGTTCCGTCGTCGTACCCGCCGCCCGCCGAGTTCGCGGCCAACGCCAACGCGACAGCAGACCTCTACCGGCACGCCGAGTCCGATCGGCTCGCGTTCTGGGCCGAGCAGGCGCGCCGGCTGTCCTGGGACACGTCGTTCTCCGACGTTCTCGACTGGTCCGGCGCGCCGGTGGCGAAGTGGTTCATCGGCGGCAGACTCAATGTCGCCTACAACTGCGTCGACCGGCATGTCGAGGCCGGCCACGGCGGCCGGGTCGCCATCCATTGGGAGGGCGAGCCCGTCGGCGACGCCCGTTCGATCACCTACGCGCAACTCAAAGATGAGGTATGCAAGGCCGCTAATGCCCTCACTGATCTCGGCCTGGTCGCCGGCGACCGGGTGGCCATCTACATGCCGATGGTGCCCGAGGCGATCGTGGCGATGCTGGCGTGCGCACGACTGGGCATCATGCATTCCGTTGTCTTCGCGGGTTTCTCGGCATCGGCGCTTCGGGCCAGGGTTGATGACGCCCAAGCCGCGATGGTGATCACCACGGACGGCCAGTATCGCCGTGGCAGTGCGGTGTCGCTCAAGGATGCCGTCGACGAGGCGGTCGCGGGCCAGGAGTGTGTGCGCAATGTTCTCGTGGTGCGCCGCACGGGTATCGATGTGCCGTGGACGCCTAGCCGTGATCTGTGGTGGCACGACATCGTGGACAGCGCCTCGCCGGAGCACACCCCGGAAGCGTTCGACTCCGAGCATCCATTGTTCCTGCTCTACACATCGGGCACCACCGGCAAGCCCAAGGGCATCATGCACACCTCCGGCGGCTACCTGACACAGGTGTCCTACACACACAATTACGTGTTCGACATCAAACCGGAGACTGACGTGTACTGGTGCACGGCCGATATCGGTTGGGTGACCGGCCACAGCTATATCACTTACGGTCCGCTGTCCAACGGCGCCACCCAGGTCATCTACGAGGGAACACCGGCGTCACCCGATGAGCACCGGCACTTCCAGATCATTGAAAAGTACAATGTCACAATCTATTACACGGCTCCCACGCTGGTTCGGACGTTCATGAAGTGGGGCCGCGAGATCCCCTTCGCCCACGACCTGTCCAGCCTGCGGCTCCTGGGTTCGGTGGGCGAGCCGATCAACCCCGAGGCCTGGCGGTGGTACCGATTGGTGTTCGGCGCCGATAAGACGCCCATCGTCGATACCTGGTGGCAGACCGAGACCGGTGCGGTGATGATCTCGCCGCTACCGGGAGTGACCACGTGCAAACCCGGGTCGGCGATGCGCCCGCTGCCCGGCATCTCGGCGAAGATCGTCGACGACGACGGCAACGAACTACCGCCCGCCACTGAGCACGGCGAGCCCGTCACCGGTTACCTGGTACTGGACAAGCCGTGGCCGTCGATGCTGCGCGGTATCTGGGGTGACCCGGAGCGGTTCGTCGAGACCTACTGGTCGCGGTTCGCCGAACAGGGTTGGTACTTCGCCGGCGACGGCGCGCGGTACGGCAGCGACGGCGAGGTCTGGGTACTGGGCCGTATCGACGACGTGATGAACATTTCGGGCCACCGGATTTCGACCGCCGAGGTGGAGTCGGCACTGGTGGGTCACGCCGGTGTCGCGGAGGCTGCGGTGGTGGGCGCCACCGATGCCCACACCGGGCAGGCCATCTGTGCGTTTGTCATCCTCAAGGCCCATCACGCCGAAACCTCGCCGCAGCAGATGGTCGAGGAATTGCGGGCGCAGGTGTCGCGGGAAATCTCGCCGATCGCCAGACCTCGCGAGATCCACGTCGTGCCAGAGCTTCCGAAGACCCGTAGCGGAAAGATCATGCGTCGGCTACTCCGTGACGTCGCTGAGGGCCGCGAACTCGGTGACACCTCAACCCTGGTGGACCCGACCGTGTTCGAAGCCATCCGCTCGAGTAAGGCCGAGAACTGACGCAGCCCGTTCGGGTTTAGACCGGGCCGGGTGCGGGGGTCGCCGTCGGTACGAAACCGGCGCCCGGACGATCCCTGGCCGCGAGGTCGGCGAGTATCGCGTTGATCGACATGGTGATCGCCGGGGTATGCAGCGGGATGTATTTGATGATGCAGGTCGGGATGGCATCGGTGAACGCCCCGTGGATCATGCCGACGAGCTTGTTGTTGACCGTCACCGGAGCGCCGGAGTCGCCGGGCCGGCCGCAGACCTGGTTGACGATCGTGCCGGGTTCCTCGCCCGGTCCCCATGTCACGCCGCACGAATAGCCCGTCGTGCGACCCAGTTTGCAGGCCACCTGGCCGAAGGTGGGGTCGGCTCCGATGCCGTTGATGGCGAAACCGTTCCAATTGGCCACCGGCGTCACCCTGGCGGGATCGAACCGGATCACCGCGTAGTCCAGTCCGTCGTTACCGGTGACCATGGTGCCGATAACACCGCCGTCCGGTGCGGCCTCGGCGGCCACCTGGGCGCCCGGGCCCCCGCAGTGCGCCGAGGTGAAGCCGATCAGCGCACCGGTCTTGTCGTTGCCGATGGCGGTCAGGGTGCAGTAGGTGTCGCCGTCGATGACGATGCCGGCGCCACCGCCGATCGGCACCTTGGTGTCGGGGGCGGCCGCGGCCTGCGGTGCCGGCAGGGCGATGGAGAGTGCCAGGAGCGCGGACCCCGCGAGTTGACCCACACGATGTGCGGTGATCACTGAAACCTCCATCGATGTCCCACCCGGAAGACCAGTCTAACTTGGCCACATGCGTAACTTGCGTAACAGCGCGACCCGTACGCGGGCGGGAGTCGGACATGGCAACATGAGTCGCGACCAGACCGAACGTGGGAGGACAACTGTGAGCAATCGGGATCACAAGACCGGGGTACCCGACACCGTGACCTCGATTCCCCTGGCGGACCCGCATGCGGTGGGCGCCAACGCGTCGATCGGCGAACTGGTCAGAGACGCCACCAACCAGGTGTCGACGCTTGTCCGTGCCGAAGTCGAACTGGCCAAGGCCGAGATCACCCGGGACGTCAAGAAGGGCCTCACCGGCAGCGTCTACTTCATCATCGCCCTTGTCGTACTGCTGTACTCGACCTTCTTCATGTTCTTCTTCCTTGCTGAACTGCTGGACACCTGGTTGTGGCGATGGGCGGCGTTCCTGATCGTTTTCCTTCTCATGCTGGCTGCAACGGGAGTGTTTGCCCTTCTGGGCTATCGCAAGGTGCGCCGGATCCGTGGCCCGCAGCAGACCATCGAATCGGTCAGGGAGACCACCGCGGCGCTGTCTCCCTCCAACTTCAAACAGACCGGGGCAAGCCCGGTGTCCACAACCGTCAACCCGACCATCAACCCGACCATCACCACGACCGAGTCGACGCCCGTTGACCCGTCGGGTTGGTGATGGCCCAGCCCGATCCGTCGGTAACCCGTATCGCGGGTCCGTGGCGCCATCACGACGTCCACGCCAATGGAATCCGGTTCCAGTGCGTCGAGGCACTGCACGACCCCGATGACGACACACCGGTGACCACCCGGCCACTGGTGCTACTGCTACACGGTTTCGGCTCGTTCTGGTGGTCGTGGCGACATCAACTGCGTGCCTTGACCGGCGCCCGCGTCGTGGCGGTCGATCTACGCGGGTATGGCGGCAGCGATAAGCCACCCCGTGGCTACGACGGCTGGACGCTGGCCGGGGACACCGCCGGCTTGATCCGCGCGTTGGGTCATACATCGGCCACCCTGGTCGGTCATGCCGATGGCGGGCTGGTCTGCTGGGCCACCGCGGTGCTGCATTCCCGGATGGTTCGCGCTGTCGCGCTGGTCAGTTCGCCGCACCCGATGGCTCTGCGGGCTTCGGTCTTCAGTCGCGACGGCCAGCGCCGCGCCCTGTTGCCCAGCCTGCTGCGCTATCAGGTTCCGCTGTGGCCGGAGCATGCTCTCACCAGAAACAACGCTGAGGCCCTGGACGCTCTGGTGCGAAGCCGCGCGTCGGAGAAATGGGCTGCGTCGGAGGATTTCTCCGAGACAATCGCGTACCTGCGTGAAGCAATACAGATTCCAGGTGCGGCGCACTCGGCTCTGGAATATCAACGTTGGGCGGTGCGCAGCCAATTGCGCGGCGAGGGAAGACGATTCATGAAACTGATGAACCGCCAGATCGATGTCCCGCTGCTGCACATGCGCGGCCATGCCGACCCTTATGTGCTCGCCGACCCCGTCGACCGCAGTCGGCACTATGCGCCGCGCGGTCAATTCGTCAGCATTGGCGGCGTCGGCCACTACGCGCATGAGGAGGCACCCGATGATGTCAATACGGCGTTGCAGCGCTTCCTCGGCGCCCTATGAGAACGCCGGTGACGCCACTCAGCCGTTGACGCACCGACCGGTGGGGACCTTTGCGGTGTTTCCGATCTTGGCCAGTTGGCGCGACACCTCGTTGGTCGTCATCACAAAGCCGGTGTCGTTGTCGTCCACGGCGGCACCGAACACCACGCCGATCACCTGACCGGCACGGTTGATCATCGGACCGCCCGAGTTCCCTTGGCGCACAGTTCCCCTGATGGTGTAGACCTCACGATTGATTGTCGTGGACTTGTAGATATCGGGTCCGCTGAGTTCGATGATCTCCCGAACCCGAGCCGGGGTGGCCACGAAGTCGCCGCCGCCCGGGTAGCCGAGAACCACCGCGTCCGTTCCGGTTTTGGCAGGTTGCTCGGCGAACACCAGTGGCTCCTGCGGAAGGTTGGGAACGTCGAGAATCGAGATGTCAGCGTCGGGGTCGTAGGAGACAACGGTCGCGTCATACTTCTTACCCTCAGCCTCAACGGTCACACTGTCGGAGCCGGCCACCACATGCGCGTTGGACATCACCCGGTTGGGTGCGATCACGAAACCCGTTCCCTCGAGAACCTTTTGGCAGGACTGCGCAATACCGCGGATCTTGACCACACCGGGCCGCGTCCGGGCAACCACCAAACTGTCGGCCAGTGCGGCGTCCGGCGGGTCCACGTTCTGGGTCGGGGCCGGACCCAGCGGCTCCAACGCGTTCGGCAGTCCGGACGTACTCAGCAGCGCCGACATTCGCTTCGGTACCGTACGAAGCCATTCCGGCGCATATTTGTCGACCTCGGAGATCACCCGGGAGCCTTGAACAGCGGAGGCCAGGCCCGGCTGACCCGAGGACGTCAACGGGCTGCCCAGTAACCAGGCGGCCACCACCACCACCACAAGCTGTAGAACCACCCCGATGATCGAGTCGACCGCCCGGACCGGACCACTTCGGATCGATCCGCGCACGGCCCGGCCCAGAACCACGCCGGCGACCTCGCCGATCACCACCAGCGCGAGGATTAGCAGGAGCGCGGCGAACATTTTCCCACGCGGAGAATGAACGTGGCTGATGACGTGCGGCGCCAGCATCACGCCGGCGATAGCGCCGAGGATGACACCGACGAACGACATCAGCGATCCCAGGGCGCCGGACCGCCAGCCCGAGATCGCCGCGATCAGCGCCACCGCGATCACGGCGATGTCCAGCCATTGCGAACTCGTCACAGTCGTTCCTCACTGTTAGCCTCGCCGCGGTTGTCGGCGGCAACAAGTGCCATCGCGTCGTCCAACTCTCGAACGTCCTCGGTGTCCCACGGTTGTGCCCACCCGGCCACATCAAGCATGGCCGAGATTACGTGACCGGTGAAACCCCACACCAGCATTTCATTGAGCATGAAGGCCGGACCGGCATAGCGATGTTCACCACCTGAGCGACACACCATCAGGCGATTATCCGGATTGATGAAAGCACGCAGAGGCACCCGCGCGACCACCGCGGTCTCGGCCTCATTGACGACGCCGACGGGCCCGGGATCCGGGGAATAGGCCAGCACCGGGACGACATGGAAACCCGACGGCGGAATGAACATGCGTTCCAGCGTGGCAAGCGGATGCAGCCGAGTGGGGTCGATGCCGGTCTCCTCGCGTGCCTCGCGCAACGCGGTCGCGATCGGACCGGAGTCCCCCGGGTCGGCGGCGCCACCCGGGAAGGCTGCCTGCCCGGCGTGGTGGCGCAGGGTGCTGGCCCGCACCGTGAGCAGCAGGTCGGCGTCGTCGGGTACCACACCGGCGGGGTGGCCGAAATGGGGCCCCGAGAAAAGCACCAGTACCGCGGCGTCGCGGTCAGACCGCGCGGCCTGGGCCGCGCTTCGGGCGCCGGTCAACGCGGTCAGCACTTCTGGCGGAACGCGCCGACGATAGGCATCCGGCACTTGGCCAACATTGTCGACCAGTGGCGCCAGCCACAGTGGGCCTGCTGACGGACGCAGTGCTGCCGTTCCCAGGGCGGGAGAGGTGCCTCCAGCGCTCACCCGGCCACTCCCGTCCTGTGGTGCCACGTCATCTGGGTTCTTGTTGCAGCGCGGAATCCACCGCGGCGGCGATTTCGTCGGCACTGGTGAAAGCTCGCGGAATAATGTCGGCAACGCTACCGTCCCGACGCAGAACCACCGTTGCAGGCATCACGTTCGGCACACCCAGGGCGGCGGCGATGCTGCGTCGGCCGTCCTGCAAAACGGGCAGTCGGACACCCAGGTCCGCCATCAGCATCAGGGCGGCCGTCTCGTTCTCGTCCTGATGCACGGTAACAACAGTCACCGCATCTCCCGCGCGTTGCTGATACTGCTGCATCGCGGGCAATTCGTCGGCGCACGGTGCACACCAGTAGGCCCACAGATTAAGCACGACGGTACGGCCCGCCAGGGCGCGCTCCACCACTACATCCGAGCCGTCGGCGGCACATTCCACCACCACGTCGCGCAGTCTCGCCGAACCCGCGCCATGTCCGTCGGACGGACATGGGGGGAGGTCGGCGCGCCGGCGCGGCCCGGCGAGCGCCTCGGCGGTATCGGCGTCCCGATGGGCCTGTGCGGCCTGCGTTGCGGGCCCCGCGGTCGATTGCATCGGTTCTCGAGCGAGTTGTTGGTTCAGTCCAACGACCAGTGCCGCGATAATGGCGAGCACCGCCAGCGTCCAGCGGGTCGAAGTGCTCATATTCTCGGTGCGGTGTTCATTGGCGCTACAGACCGGCTAGGGCGAGAAGATGCTCGGCCTCGGGACCTTTCACGAGCGGGGCGGCCACCCGCGGGTCGGTGGGTCCCGCTCCGAACGATGGGCAGTCCTTGGCCAGCACGCAGACCCCGCAGGCCGGTTTCCGGGCGTGGCAGACCCGTCGGCCGTGGAAGATGACGCGGTGACTCAGTAGCGTCCACTCGCTTCGTTCGATCAGCTCGCCGACCGCGTGCTCGACCTTGACCGGATCGGTTTCCTCAGTCCACCGCCACCGGCGGACCAGCCGGCCGAAGTGGGTGTCGACCGTGATGCCCGGAACGTCGAAAGCATTTCCGAGAATCACATTGGCGGTCTTGCGCCCGACGCCGGGCAGCGTCACCAAGTCGTCCAAGGACCGCGGAACGTCGCCACCGAACCGCTCAACGAGATCAGCACCCAGGCGGATCAGTGAATTCGCCTTGTTGCGATAGAAGCCCGTCGGTTTGATGAGCTCCTCGAGTTCGGTGCGGTTGGCGGCCGCGTATTCGGGTGCGCTCCGATACCTCGCGAACAGCGCCGGCGTTGTCAGGTTCACTCGTTTGTCGGTGCACTGCGCCGACAGGATGGTCGCCACCGCCAACTCAAGCGGGTTGGTGAAGTCGAGCTCGCAGTAGACGTCGGGAAACGCCACCGCCAACGACCGGTTCATCCGGCGGGCACGACGAACCAGCCCGAGAGGGGTTTCGGCATCGAACTTCCCGGTCTTGCTACCCGCCTTATTCACTGCGCCCGCCGTCACGGAGGTAAGGGTACTGACGGGGACCTCCCGACCGCCGACAGACCGGTGGCAATTCGTGATCCCGATGAGACCTCGCCCCGGTTAACTTCCCGGCTATGTCCTGGTTGGTAGCGGTGTGTTTTCCCGGGCTCCTGATGCTGTCGACGCACGGTCTGCAGCGGCTCGAGAGCGCCCTGCACGACGAGCGCGTCGCAACCGGGGAGGTCGTCGCCCGACTTGAGCAGGCCGCCCGGGCCGCCCGCGAGAAGGCTGTTCCGCCTTCGGTGCCGGGGCTGCACGAATTCACCACCCGCATCGAGCCGGGCATTCGCCTGCTGGCCGACGAGCCCGGTTTGCCGACACGACCCAATCGCCAGTTTCAGCCCACCGGATACGCCAATCCGGTGTAGCGTGGCTTTTCGCTGAGCCGGAAAGCCCTGAGTGTGCGGGCGACTCCGTTGGCGGCCCACTTGAAGATCCGACGAGCTAAGGAATGCGACGTGGACGAGATCCTGGCGAGGGCCGGAATCTTCCAGGGGGTCGATCCGAGTGCCGTGGCGGCGCTCACCAAGCAACTCCAGCCGGCGGACTTTCCGCGGGGCCACACGGTATTCGCCGAAGGAGAGCCGGGCGACCGGCTCTACATCATCATCTCCGGCAAGGTGAAGATCGGCCGCCGGTCCTCCGACGGTCGGGAAAACCTGCTCACGATCATGGGGCCGTCGGACATGTTCGGCGAATTGTCGATCTTCGACCCCGGGCCGCGAACCTCCAGCGCCACCACCATCACCGAAGTGCGCACGGTCGCGATGGACCGCGATGCACTGCGGGCGTGGATCTCCGACCGGCCCGAGATTGCCGAGCAGTTGCTGCGGGTGCTCGCCCGACGGTTGCGCCGCACCAACAACAACCTTGCCGACCTGATCTTCACCGATGTTCCGGGCCGGGTGGCCAAGCAGCTACTCCAACTTGCGCAGCGCTTCGGCACCCAGGAGGGCGGCGCGATGCGGGTGACTCACGACCTCACCCAGGAGGAGATCGCCCAACTCGTCGGCGCATCCCGGGAGACCGTCAACAAGGCGCTGGCCGACTTCGCCCACCGCGGCTGGATCAAGCTCGAGGGTAAGAGCGTGCTGATCTGCGACTCCGAACGCCTGGCGCGCCGAGCGAGGTAGGCCTCGCG
>JBAXIR010000059.1:0-15023 GCA_037138275.1 Mycobacteriaceae bacterium
CTCCGCTGATGCCTACTCGCGGAGCATCTCAGCGACCAGAAACGCCAACTCCAGGCTCTGCTGGGTGTTGAGCCTCGGGTCGCAGGCGGTTTCGTAGCGTCCGGACAGATCGGTGTCGGAGATGTCCTGGGCGCCGCCGAGACACTCGGTGACGTTCTCCCCGGTGATCTCGACGTGGATTCCGCCCGGGTGGGTACCCAGTGCGCGGTGCACCTCGAAGAAGCCCTGCACCTCGTCGACGATGCGGTCGAAGTGACGGGTCTTGTACCCGGTGGAGGACTCGTGGGTGTTGCCGTGCATCGGATCGCACTGCCAGATCACCTGGTGTCCGGTGGCCTGAACCTTCTCGATGATCGGCGGCAGCAGATCGCGCACCTTGTGGTTGCCCAGCCGGGTGACCAGCGTCAGCCGACCCGGCTTGTTCTGCGGGTCAAGACGTTCGACGTATTCGACAGCCAGTTCCGGCGTCATCGTCGGCCCGATCTTCACCCCGATCGGGTTCGCGATCACCTCCGCGAAGGCGATATGAGCGCCGTCGAGTTGACGTGTGCGCTCCCCGATCCAGACGTAATGCGCCGACAGGTCATAGAGGCGGGGCTCACCAAACTCCTCGGAGAGCCGCAGCATGGCCCGCTCGTAGTCCAGCACCAGAGCCTCATGGCTGGCGTAGATCTCGGCGGTGTCGAGGTTGCGGTCGTTGACCCCGCAGGCCGCCATGAAGCGCATGCCGCGGTCGATCTCGCCCGCCAATGCCTCATACCGGGCTCCGGCCGGTGAGGTGCGAACGAACTCCCGATTCCAGTCGTGCGCCAGGTGCAACGACGCCAGACCCGAGGAGGTGAGTGCCCGAACAAGATTCATCGCGGCACTGGCGTTGGCGTAGGCGCGCACCAGCCGGGACGGGTCGTGCTCGCGCACGGCCGCGTCGGCGGCGAACCCGTTGATCATGTCGCCCCGATAGGACCGCAGACCCAGCGCGTCGATGTCTGAAGAGCGCGGTTTGGCGTACTGGCCGGCGATCCGGGCCATCTTGACCACCGGCATGCTGGCGCCGTAGGTCAGCACCACCGCCATCTGCAGCAGGGTCCGGATGTTGGCCCGGATATGAGGCTCGGTGTTGTCGACGAAGGTCTCCGCGCAGTCGCCGCCCTGCAGCAGAAACGCCTCCCCGCGGGCCACCGCGGCAAGCTGGCTCGAGAGCTTCTCGACCTCGGCGGCCACGGTCACCGGCGGCACGCTCTCCAGGACCGTTCGCATCGCCCTGGCCTGTTCGGCATCCCAACTCGGCTGCTGGGTGGCGGGTTTGGCCAACGCCTCCGCCAGCCGGGCGCCCAGGTCGACCGGCAGCGGCGGCAACGCCGGCAGTTGCTCGATCGGTACGTCGACGGTCCAGTTCACCGGACTATCCTAACCGGGACACTTCGGGTTCCTCACCACCGCCGACGGTTCCCACCTGCGCCGAATCCGCGGCCGGGGTTCCCGGACCGAGATCTCGGCCGGTCGTCATCAGCTCATGGCGACGCCGATTATGCCGAGCGTCAACCAGGGCGTCGTGGGTGTCGGACGGCCGCGGCGGCATCTGCGGACTGCCGTGGTCCTCCCACAACTGCCGCAGCTCGCGAGTGAACCGCGGGATCTGCGGCGGCAGGCTGGTCATCGGTCCCCATAGCTGGCAGAGCGCGACATGGTCGTAGGCGCCCACCCAGGCCCACAGTTCGATGGGCTCGGCCTCGATCTGCGGATCGTCGATACCGAAGAAGTCCTCCAGGCCCTCCCGGATCTGCCGGCGCGAGCGCCACAGCTGCGACGCCGGCGACGGCAGCTTGGGCAGCACGTTGGTACGCACCCAACGACCCGCCGACTCCGGATCGAACTCGGTGGATATCGCATAGAACTCGCGGCCGTCGGCAGCGACGACGCCGATCGAGATCAGGTCGATGAGCCTGCCGTTGTCGATGAACTCGGTGTCGTAGAAGTACCGCATCGCGAGCCCTATCCCCCGGCCGGCACAGCGGGCCGGGCGGTCTGCGCCTGCTGGGCGTGCGCCGGTGGCGGTGCGGCATGCACCTCGCGGTCGAGTTCGGCGTCCACCTCGGCAGCGGCCGGGAACCGGGGTTCGCCGGCGATCACATGCTGCAACCAGAGATTGGCCTGGACGAACGGCCTGCGCAGGTAGCGCTCACGCTCCATCGCGCGGTGCATCTTGCGGGGTTCGTCCTGGTAGTGCCAACGCGCCCACGGGGCGTGCGGCCGGGATAACCGGATCGCGCCGATGAACAGCAACGGTGTGATGAACATGCCCACCAGTCCGGTCCACAACTTGCCCTTCAGCAGCACGACGACCGCGAGTGCCAGGATGAATACGGCCATCACCACCACCGTCACCCGGGCCAGGATTGAGGTGTCGTCGCGCCAGATGCCGATGTCGAAGAACGACAGCGGGTTGAATCCCATCACCAACAGGCCCGCCACCGCGACCGCCACGAACACCGCGTCGACGGAGGTGCGGCCGTCTTCGGACCAGTAGACGTCCTGCAGGTGCAGAATCAGCGCGAACTCGTCGAGCACCAGGGCAGCCCCGATGCCGAAGACGATTGCGGCCGCCGTGAACTGGTGGATGGTGCCACCCTGGGCCATGGTCACCAGGGCGACGCCGGCGGACAGCGACAGGATGACACCGAACACGGCGTGGTGGATGTGCATTCCCCCGCCACTGCCCCCGTCACTGCCGCCATCCTTGGACGAGACGGAGATGTTGTGCGGCTGCCACCATTTGCGCGGGCCGGTCCGGCCGGCCGTGGCACGGATGTAGCGGGTGATCGTCCGGGTCACGAAGAAGGTCAGGATGAACGCGATCAGGCACCACATCAGCGGCACCCGTCCCGGGGCAATGACGTCGAAGTGCACGGCGGCTGGCACGCCTAGGGAACTTACGCCCACGCCTGCCCGGGCGCCTCGGCCGGATAGTCTGGCTGGGACATGAGCAGGCGGCGGTCGCCCGAAGTGGGCAGTTTTCTCGGGCGGCACCCTGCGGACCGCCTGCCGACCGGCCTGTGGCGAGCCGTCGACGCCGTCATCGCCATCGCGATCGGTATCGCCGTCGGCTATGCCGGCTGGCACCTCTTCCGGCAACTGCCCTACCTGATCGACACCGACGTCTACCGGATGGGTGGGCAGGCCTGGCTGGCGGGTCGGCCGCTGTACGCCGACGGTACGGTGTTTGCCACCCAGGGCGGACTGGACCTGCCCTTCACCTATCCCCCGCTGGCCGCGATCGTGTTCAGTCCGCTGGCACTGGTGTCGCTGCCGGTGGCAAGTGTGATCATCACGGCCATCACCTGCGGGCTGCTGGTGGTGTCGATCTGGATCGTGTTGGGCCGCCTACAGGTTCCGGTTGCCGCGCGCCCGGGCGCCGGACCGCTGTGGCTGCGACGCGGTTGGCTGGCGGCCGGTCTGGTCGCGATGTCGATGACGTGGCTCGAGCCGATCCAGGCGAACTTCCACTTCGGCCAGATCAACGTCGTCCTGATGACCCTGGTGATCGCCGACTGCGTACCACGCCGGACACCGTGGCCCCGGGGCCTGCTGCTGGGTATCGCCATCGCGCTAAAGCTGACACCCGCGGTGTTCCTGCTGTTCTTCGTGCTGCGCCGGGACACCCGTGCGGCGCTGACCGCGGTGGCCTCGTTCGTGGCCGCCACCCTGCTCGGGTTCGCCCTGGCCTGGCGCGACTCCTGGGAGTACTGGACGTCCACCGTGGCCCACACCGATCGGATCGGCACCGCAACCCTGAACACCAATCAGAACGCCGCCGGGGCGTTGGCCAGACTCGGTCTCGACCCGCGCACCCACTTCGTGGTGTGGACGGTGTGCTGTCTGCTGGTTCTCGCGCTGACCGTGTGGGCGGTGCGGCGCGTGCTGGCCGCCGGTGAACCGACGCTGGCCGTGCTGTGCGTGGCGATGTTCGGCCTGGTGGTCTCGCCGGTGTCCTGGTCACACCACTGGGTGTGGGCGGTGCCGACGGTCATCGTCACCGCAGTACTCGGCTACCGGTACCGCAGTGTCGCCCTGGCGGCTGTGTGCGCCGCCGGGACCGCGCTGATGGTCTGGACGCCGATCGACCTGCTGCCCGAACACCGCGAGGCCTCGGCGGCGTGGTGGCGGCAGTTGCTCGGGATGTCGTACGTGTGGTGGGCGCTTTCGGTGCTCACGGTCGCGGGCCTGGCTCTGGCCCGTCCGGGCGTTACCCCGCCGCGGTCTCCGGAATCCGCGCCGCCGGCGGACCTGGTACATCGGGGGTGACCGGGGCGCCGGCCTGCTTGAGCGTCGCGGCATAGATGTCGACGTACTCCTGACCGGACAGGTTCATCAGTTCGTACATGACCTCGTCGATGACGGCTCGTTCGATGAATCGGTTACCGGCCAGGCCGTCGAACCGGGAGAAATCCATCGGCTTGCCGAACTTCACCGTCACACGGCCGAACCGCCACATCTTCGATCCCGGCGGGTTGACGACATCGGTACCGATCATCGCGACCGGGATCACCGGAACGCCGGTCTCCAGTGCGAGTCGCGCAAGGCCGATCTTGCCCTTGTAGAGGCGACCGTCCGGCGACCGGGTGCCTTCGGGGTACATGCCGAGCAGTTTGCCCTCCGACAACAGCCGCTGGGCGGTGTCCAGGGCGGCCTGGGCGGCGTCCGCACTGGTCCGATCGATCGGCACCTGGCCGGCGACACCGAAGAACCAGCGCTTGAAGGCTCCCTTGAGTCCGGTATCGGTGAAGTATTCCGATTTGGCCAGGAAGGTGATCCGGCGACTGACGACGAGCGGCAGAAAGAAACTGTCCACCACCGCGAGGTGGTTACTGGCCAGAATCGCCGCGCCGGACCGCGGAACGTATTCCAGCCCTTCGACTTTCGGCCGGCCGAGGAACGAGAGCGGGGGGCCCATAAAGATGTACTTGAACAGCCAGTACCACATAGGACCTCCCTCGCCGGCGCACGCGTGGGCGTTGCTCGGGTCTGACTCTACCGAGCCATGGCCACCGGAACCACTTCAGCCGCGCTGTTCACGGCCAATCCACAGGCGCCGGCGATCACTCCTCGGCGGTGACCGTCTCGACGATGATCGGGATGTCGTGGTAGCGGCCGTCGGACCCCGCCGGGTCGCCGGTGCTGTCCGCGCCCGTCACGGTAGGCGTGCCGTCGGCACCGGCGTCCGGGTCGGCCGGTGTCGGGTTCGCTTCAGCCTTCTGATCGCCGGTCATGGCGCGGATCACCGTCAGCAGCGCCACGCTGTTGTCGGCGATAACGGTCAGCAGGGGGTGCTGCTCGCCGTTGACGAGAGCGGCCAGCGCGCATACCGGACACCACACCTGCTGACAGCGACCGGGGCCGCGAAGCGCGTCGGTGGCCATCGCTGCAGCCGCTCGGACCGCCGGGTCCAGCCGGTCCAGGATCACCTGGGCCAGCTGCCGCAGTTCGGGTCCGATATCGGGGTGCGGGTTGCTCATGCCGGCCACACCCGCGGATTGGGCCGGAATCTCACCGTCAACTCACTGCCCCGCATCGTCGCACCGGTCACCAGGCAGCGGCGCAGCACCGGAGCCAGCCGCACCCGGCGGCGCTGATCGGCCGCGCCGATGATCAGGTCGTCGCCGGCCCGGCCGAGGCGCAACGCACCGGCGTCGAGTTGCGGCAGTTCAAGCCGCATGCGATAGACGGCATCAAGACCCGAACCCGACTCGCGGTCGACCACCGGCCGCAGCGGCGCGGGCGGTGCCGAGCCATCCCGCCGCCGCGCATCGTCGAGCAGTTGACCCAGCGCTTTTGGCCCGATCGGTTCACCGGCCAGGTGGGGCGTCAACACCAACCGCAACGCGCCGATCGTATCGGCGAGTTCGTCTAAAACAGATTTCTGCTCGGCGATTCGAGCCGCGTACCAGTCGAAGGCCGGATGGTCCGGGAGGTTGCGGTACTCATACGAATCATCTTGGAAGAGAACCTGATTGACGATCAACTCGTCAACGCGCACACCCATCAGTGCCAGCGAGCCGAGAGTTCGGACGGCTTCGGCGGCCACTACCCGCTCAGGCGTGAGCACCAGGTGCGCGCTCACTCGATCGCCGTCGGTGAGCAGATCCGACAGCGACTCCATGCCGGCACTGACGGTCTCGATCATGGCGACCATCGCTGCGGTACGCGCATCATCGATCGCGACGCTGAGTCGACGGTGCCGCGGCCAGCACCGCTCCACGTACATCGCGAACGCCGCGGGCAGGGTCAACATCCGCAGAGCGTCGGCGGTGGACGCACAGTCCACCACCACAAGATCCCACCGACCAGAACCGGCCAACGCGGCCACCGCCCGCAGACCAAGTACCTCCTGGATTCCGGGCATGGCGCAAAGCTCTTCCGGCGCAACATCTTTGATATCGGAATCCGAAAAACGCGCGGCCAGCACCTCCGCCGTCGGATGCCACGCGGACTCCAGCAGTGCCAGGGTGTCGAGAGCCACGGCGTCCAGGTACCCGCCGCCGTTGTCGCCGCCGTTCTCCTCGGTCAGGATGCGCACCGGCTCGGCCGCTCCGCTGGGCTGCACCGGTACACCCAGCACATCGCCGAGCGAGTGTGCCTGGTCGGTCGAGACCGCCAGCACCCGTTCGCCGCTCAGCGCCGCACGCACCGCCGTCGCCGAGGCCAACGTGGACTTGCCGACACCGCCCTTGCCGACGAAGAAGCTGATCCGGGCCGCATCAGTGGGGCCCGCATCGGCGGCGGCGTCACCGGGTTCCACTCAGCCCTCGACCCGCTTCTTCAAATCCTTCAGCGCGGTATCGGTCAACCGCCGCTCGGCCTTGCGCTTGAGCAGACCGATCATCGGAACCATCAGGTCCACCGACAGCTCGTAGGTGACATCGGTTCCGGAACCCTTGGGCGTGAGGATGTAAACGCCGTCGAGCGCCTTGAGAAGCGTGCTCGACACCAGCGACCAGCGCACTGACTTGCGGTCGGCCGGCCACTCGTAGGTGAGCACCATGGTGTCTCTGAGCACCGCGGCTTCCAGCACCAGCCGGGCCACTTTCGGGTTGCCCTTGGTGTCGGTCTCGAGGACCTCGGCCTCGGTGTACTCCGACACCCACTCCGGATAGGAGGCAATATCGGCGATGACGTCCATGACCGTGCGCGGGTCCGCGTCGATATAGATGATCTGCGCCGTCTTATCCGCCACTGTCAGTGCTTCCCCATCGCTCTCGCTCGCAGTCCGGTCTCGCTTCGCCAGTGGGCGGCGACATCCAGGCCGGGACATAACCCGGACCCAAACCGTACCCTCTCGCACCGCGAGGGAACCGGGTATCAAAGCACCGGTGGCGCGCCGACCGGTCGGGTCGCCTCCAGGCTGTTCTTGACCTCGAAAGCCATCCGCTTACCGGCCACCCGCCGACGGTGGTTCAGGGCGGCCAGGTTCAGCGCGGCCGGGTCCCCGGCGGGTTCGGCATGCAGAAAGTAGTGCAGAACCACACCATCGAGCACCGGTTCCAGCCAGATCTCCATGGTGCCGGTGAGTGCGCCGGTGGCCGTCCAGCGCACACCCTTGTCGGCGCGGTCCTCGACCACCTCGAGCATCAGGTCGGAAAACCAGCGACGCCACGCGGCCCGGTCGCCCACGGCCCGGCCCACCGCGGCGGGACTCGCGGCGACGAACGTCTCGTCGGCGACCTGGATGCTGCTCACGGCCTCTAGCCTCACATATCCCGATCGCTAGTTATCCCAGGGGCCGCGCGGGCCGCACCCGCAGCAGTTCGGCGAGCCGTGCGGTGTGGACATCCCAATTCCAGTCCCGCTCGATCCAGGCCCGCCCGGCCGCACCCATGCGCTGAGCCAGCTCCGGGTCGGCCAGCAGATCGCTGATGGCCTCGACGATCTCGTCGTGGTTCCGGCCGTCCACCACCCGGCCGGTCTCGCCGTCGCGGACGGTTTCCGGCGCGCCACCGGAGTTTCCGGCCACCACCGCAACACCGGTGGCCGATGCCTCCAGGAACACGATGCCCAGGCCCTCGACGTCCAGGCCTGCTCCGCGGGTGCGGCACGGCATGGCGAACACATCGGCCATCGCGTAGTGGGCCGGGAGTTCGGCGCCCGGCACCGAACCGGTGAACACCACGTCGGCATCCACACCGCAGTCCTGCGCCAGCCGGTGCAGGGTGTCGGCAGAGGGTCCGCCGCCGACGATCACCAGCGCGGCGCCGCTGACCCGGCGCCGAATGTCCGGCCAGGCCCTGATCAACATGTCCTGGCCTTTGCGCGGCACCAGTCGGGACACACAGACCACCACCGGTCGGCCGCCGAGGTGGTAGCGCGCCCGTATTTGCGCGCGGCTAACCGGGTCGGGCTCGAACCGATCGGTGTCGACGCCCGGCGGCAGGTGTTCCAGGCTCGCCCGGGGACCGAATGCCGAGGCGAATCGACCACGGGTGTAGCTGCTGACATAGGTGATGATGTCGGTCTGGGCACCGATACGCCGCAGTGCCGACCGGGCGCCCGGCAGCATCGACCAGCCCACCTCGTGCCCGTGCGTACTGGCCACCACGTGCGCAGCACCGGCCCGGCGAGCCTGCGGTGCCAGCAGAGCCAGTGGCGCGGCCGCACCGAACCACACGGTCTCGATACCGTGACTTCCGATCAGGTCACGCATCCGACGGTCCACACCAGGCTGCGGAACCATCAGCGTGCCGGGATCGCGGACGACCCTGAACGGCGCGGTGCGGTCGTACTCCTCGGCACCCTTCCACGACGGGGCGTAGACGGTCAGCTCGTGCTGGCCGGACGCGGCCAACCGGCGCACGAATTGTTCGAGATACGACTGGATTCCGCCAGGCCGCGGTGGAAAGTCGTTGGTCACCAACAGGATTCGTGTCATCGTCAACCACGCCCTGTTGTCAGCCACGACGCCCAGCGGAGCTTCAGTCCGGGCAGGTCGGTGCCGAGGGTCTGCTGGACGGCCACTGCCAGGTCAGCGTGGTGGGGTCCGCAGGCCGCTGCATACAACCGGCGAAGCCCGTCGGTGCCGTAGGTATCGGCGACGAACCGCGCGAACCACCACGCCCGGTCGTAGGCCGCCGAACGCTCGACACCAGACTCGTCGAGTGCGGCATCGGAGGGCAGTTCGGCACTCGTGCCGGCGGGTATCGCCGACGGCGGCCGCGCGACGAAGTCCGCCACGCCTTCGGTCAGCCAGCGTGGGGCGTCCAGGGCGGTATCGGAACGGGCGGCGAGGTGAAAAAGCTCGTGCGTCAACACAATTCGCAGCGCGGAGTCGTTCATCGCCGACGCGCCGGGGGCAAAGACGATTCGCTGACCGGACGTCGCGCGCTCGGCGAGATCGACCTCATCGGCGACGGATACCGCGGCGATATCGGCCCACCGGCGTCGGATGTCGAGGTGGGCCTGGTCGAGGAATTGCGCTTCGGAGTCGGTGGCCGCGACGGTGATCTCCGGGTCATCACCGTGCCCCCAGTCGGTGCCCCAGAACCACTCGACCGAATCAACGGCCGCGCCCAATTCGGCTCTAACCCGGGCGAGTAGGCCGTCGGTCCGGGTCCCGCCCAGGCTGAGCAGACGCACCGTCCGGCCGCCGGCGAGTATCGACGGAGCCGAGGCCGAGAGCGCCGGAAGCGGGAATGGTGAGGACGGGTGCGGCAACCTGGTGAGAAGCATCGATGCCGCGGCCAACTCGGCGATCAGCACTGCGGCCACCGGACCTGACCGCCGAATCTGGCGACCTGCCGACTCAGTACCGACGGACGTTGAAGATCGGGGCGTTGTTCACCGGGACGACGGCCACCGGTATCCCGAAGGTGGAGGCGTGCACCATCATCCCGTCACCGACGTACATCCCGACATGCGACGCATCGGAGTAATAGGTAATGACATCACCGGGTTGCATCTGGTCCAACGAGACCGGCTGTCCACCGGCGGCCAGCGCGTAGCTCGAATGCGGCAGAAAGACACCGGCCTGCTGGTAGGCCCACATGACCAGACCGGAGCAGTCGAATTCACCGGGTCCTGCGGCACCCCAGACATACGGCGTGCCGAGTCGGGTCAACGCCGCCTGCACGGCGACCGAGCCCTCTCCGCCGCCGGCACCGGGTGACGGCAGTGCGGCCATCGCGAGGATCTCATTCGGCGGCCCAGACTCGGGAGCAGCCTCGGGCGCCGGCGCTGCCGGAATCGCCGGCGGCAAGGCGGCCGGGCCGGCCAGGGTGGCCCGCTGCAGGGCGGTCAGAAGCGCGTATCGCGACTTCACCGCCGCGATCTGCACCTGAAGTTGGGATTGCTTCCCCTGCAGGTCGGCGCGGATGGCGGCGGCCTCGTCGGCGGCCGTCCTGGCATCCGCCGCGGATTTGGCCGAGGCGGCCTCGATCCGGACCGCTTCGGCGCTGAGGTCGCGGAAGCTCTGCATCTGAGCTGACATCTCGATACCCATGACCCGCTGGACAGCCATCTTGTCGATCAAGCCCTGCGGTGAGGCTGCGGTCAGGATCGCATTGAGACCGTCGGTGCGGCCACCCATGTACACCGAGGCGGCCAGCGTATTGACCGAGCCCTGGTAGGAGGACAGCTGGAGTCGGGCGGCGTCCAGAGCGGCCAGATCGTTGGCGTGCGACTGCTCCGCTGCCGTCTGGGCCTGGACTTTCTTGTCGAGGTCGAGTTCGGCCGCGTGCATCTGCTCGGTGAGTTGCTCGGCCTGCCGAGAGAGTTCACCGATCTTGGTCACGGCGTCCTGGGCCGGATCGGCCATGGCCGGGGTGCTGAGCAGGCTGGCGAGCACCGTGGCGCCCGCGACGGCACCGGCAAACCACTTATGAGCAGCGGATTTGGAGAGGGAGGTGCGGTCAAACATCAAGGTTTTCGCGTCCTTTGACTGCGTCGACTCGACTCGCCGGAGTGCGTTCAGGTCTCGGTAAGGTTACGAAACGGCAACGGCTTTGTCCAACCAAAGGGCGAAGATCTCAGCGAATGTTCAGCCACATCAGTCACACCAGTAACTGATTGGCCCCGGCCCCAGCGGGTTAGCCGGCCAGTTCCGCGCCGGGATTCCGGCGCACCGGCACCAGCCGCAACCGGGGCGCCATACCCGCCTCGGCGAGCACCTCCAGTGCGGCACGCTCATCCTCCAGCAGAGTTTCCGGAACGCCCAGCAGCACGCTGACCACACAATCCGGGCAACCCGGCCCCCGAACCGCGCACTGGTCACAGTCGATGATCACGGGTTCGCCCGGTTCTGGCGGGACGTGTCCCACATCGATTGGTCTCATATCGGATCTCTCTTCCTGTTCGTTCGCAGCACACTGCTCGACTGCCCCGCACGCTAGCGACAGGTACCGACACGTTCTCCCCGTCGTTGTGGCGCGGTCCGTTTTGTCGGAGGTGCGCCCTACCGTCAGTCACCGTGGCCGGCTTTCGCACCGACGATCAGTTGAGCTTCGCCGACGTTGACGCCGTCGCGGAGGCATCGCTACGGGATGCCACGTTCGTCATCGTCGACCTCGAGACCACCGGGTCGCGGGCGAACGCCGCGGCGGACGGATACCGGGACGCGATCACCGAGATCGGCGCGGTCAAGGTGCGCGGCGGAAAGGTCATCGGCGAGTTCGCCACCCTGGTCGATCCGCAACGCGATATTCCGCCACAGATCATCGAACTCACCGGGATCACCACGGCGATGGTGCGTAATGCGCCGACGATCGAGGCCGTACTCCCGATGTTCCTTGAGTTCGCCTGTGGCTCAATCCTGGTGGCGCACAACGCCGGATTCGATACCGGCTTCCTCCGTGCCGCGGCACAGCAGTGCGATATCGCCTGGCCTAAACCACCGGTGCTGTGCACGGTGAAACTGGCCCGGCGGGTGTTGACCCGAGAGGAGGCGCCCAGCGTACGACTGTCCGCACTGGCGAAACTGGTGGGCTCCGCCACCACACCCACGCACCGGGCACTCGACGACGCGCGCGCATGCGTCGACGTGCTGCACGCACTGATCGAACGGGTGGGCAACCTGGGCGTGACGACCTTCGGCGATCTGCAGTCCTATCTGCCCAACGTCACCAACGCCCAGCGCAGCAAGCGGGTACTCGCCCACGGACTGCCGCGCAAACCCGGGGTCTATCTCTTCCGCGGACCGTCCGCCGAAGTCCTCTACGTGGGTACCGCAACCGATCTTCGGCGGCGGGTCGGCCACTACTTCACCGGCGCCGATCCCCGGAACCGGATCAGGGAAATGGTCGGCCTGGCCGAAAGCGTCGAGCATGTCGAGTGCGCCCACCCACTGGAAGCAGGCGTTCGCGAGTTGCGCCTGCTCGCAGCACATGCGCCGCCCTACAACCGGCGTTCCCGCTTCCCCCACCGATGGTGGTGGGTGGTGCTCACCGACGAGGCCTTCCCGCGGCTGTCCGTGGTGCGCGCGCCACGCCACGACCGCGCACTCGGGCCGTTCCGGTCCCGGGCGGACGCCGTCGACGTGGCCGGGCTGATCGCGCGGTTCACCGGTGTGCGAACCTGCGCCACCCGAATCGGACGCAGCGGCATGCACGGTCCGAGTTGCCCGGAGCGGGAGGTCGCCCCGTGCCCGGCCGGCCGGTCAATGGCGGCCGAGCAGTACGCGGCCGCACCCCGGCGGGCGGCGGAGTTGATCGACGGGGCAGACAACACCGCACTGGGCGCCGCGGTGGACCGGATCCGGCTGCTGGCCGAGCAGTCCAGCTTTGAAAGCGCCGCACGACTACGCGACCTGACCGCCGACACCGTGGAGATGCTGTGGCGCGGACAGCGGTTGCGCTCCCTGGCCGGGGTCGGCGAACTGGTCGCCGCCGCACCCGACGGCGCCGGCGGGTGGCATCTGACGGTGCTCAGACACGGACAGCTGGCCGCCGCGGGATGCGCTCGCCGCGGTGTGCCGCCGATGCCGGTGGTCGACGCCCTGCGCAGCGGTGCCCAGGTGGTGCTGCCGCAACCGGCACCACTGGGCGGCGCCCTGGTCGAGGAGACCGCACTGGTGGCCCGCTGGCTTGCCCGGCCCGGAATCCGGATCGTCTGTGCCACAGAGGGTTTCGCGTCGCCACTGCATTCGGCGGGCGGATGGCTCGAGTGGGCGGTTGCGGCACGCTCGGCGCGCCACGCAGCCTCAGAGTTGCTGCGAGAAACCGATCCAACGCGTGAGCAACTCGCGCGCCGCGCCGGAGTCGATCGCCTCGGCGGCGCGACGCAACCCGTCCTCCCACGCGGGCAGCCATTCGGCATGGCTGGATAGCCCGGCGTGGGCGACCATCGCCCCTGCCGCATTGAGCACGACCGCGTCCCGCACCGCCCCGGCGGCACCGTCGAAGACCCTGCGCGCCTGCGCCGCATTGAATTCCGCGTCGCCACCGACGAGTTCGGTCGCCTGCGCCCGGGGTAATCCGAATCCCAGCGGGTCGAAGGTGAGCTTGTCGATGGTGCCGGCCTGTACCCGCCAGATGGTGCTGGTGGTTGTGGTGGTCAGTTCGTCGAGCCCGTCGTCGCCGTGCACCACCAGCACACTGGACCGCCGGGCGGCGAAGACGCCGGCCATCACCTCGGCAGAGTCTGCGAATGCACAACCGATCAGTCCGGCTCGCGGACGTGCCGGATTGGTAAGCGGCCCAAGCAGATTGAAGACCGTCGGCACGCCAATCTCCCGCCGCGCCGGGCCCGCGTGCCGATACGAGGGATGGAACACCGGGGCGAAGCAGAACCCGATCCCCACCTCGGCCACACAGCGAGCCACCTCATCGGGGCCCAGGTCGATCCGGACCCCGAGCGCCTCGAGCATGTCAGCCCCACCGCTCGCCGACGATGCCGCCCGGTTGCCGTGTTTGACCACCGGCACGCCCGCGGCTGCCACCACGATCGCGGCCATCGTCGAGATGTTCACGGTATTGGCGCCATCGCCGCCGGTGCCCACGATGTCAACGGTCTCGGTGCCGATGACATCGGTCGGCACCCGGCGGGCGTGAAGCAGCATCGTGTCGGCCAACTCGCGGACCTCGGCGGCAGTCGGGCTCTTCATTGTCATCGACACGCCGAAGGCGGCGATCTGCGCTGGCGTCGCATCGCCGGCCATGATCTGGTCCATCACCCACCCGGCCTGTCCCGGCTCGAGTTCGAAACCACTGGTCAACCTACCCAGGACCTGCGGCCACGTGGCAGCAGGCGACTCCGGGCCGGGCCCGTCGGATGGCAATGTCACCGGCCGATCGTCGCACGTGCCGGACCCGTCACCAAGGCCCGGGAAAACAGTTTGTGACCAATTCAGCCCCTGGCTGTACCTGGCCAACTACAAAGCGTCATACTTCTCGTGTGACGAGCGCTGTAGGCACTTCCGGAACCGCGATCACGTCCCGCGTGCATTCGCTGAACAGGCCGAACATGGTCAGTGTCGGGACCATCGTGTGGCTCTCCAGCGAGCTGATGTTCTTCGCCGGACTGTTCGCGATGTACTTCACCGCACGCGCCCAATCGGGTGGCGTCTGGCCACCGCCGCCCACCGAATTGAATCTCTTTCAGGCAGTGCCCGTCACGTTGGTGCTAATCGCGTCGTCGTTCACCTGTCAGATGGGCGTCTTCGCGGCCGAACGCGGCGACGTCTTCGGCCTGCGTCGGTGGTACGCCGCCACATTCCTGATGGGACTGTTCTTCGTCCTCGGGCAGGCCTACGAGTACTACCACCTCATCACGCACGGAACCACGATCTCCAGCAGTGCCTACGGCAGCGTCTTCTACCTGGCGACCGGCTTCCACGGCCTGCATGTGGTCGGCGGTTTGGTCGCCTTCGTCCTGCTCCTGCTGCGGACCACGATGACCAAGTTCACCCCGGCCCAGGCGACCGCGGCCATCGTGGTGTCCTACTACTGGCACTTCGTCGACATCGTCTGGGTGGCCCTGTTCGCGACGATTTACTTCATCCGATGAAGCGCATAGATCCGATGAAACCCATGAATCCGATGAAA
>JBAXIR010000060.1:0-14941 GCA_037138275.1 Mycobacteriaceae bacterium
CCGACGTCAGTAGTGGTAGGTGTCGGATGGGGCGGCCACGTGCACGGCCTGATCATCGAACTCTGATACCACGATCCCGTAGGAGCGTGCCAGGTCGATGATCTTGGTGGCGCGCGCGATCCGCGGCAGGTCTGAGCCGTTGCGGATCTCGCCGCCGTCGCGCTCGTACTCGGCGAAGAACTCTCTAGCCCAGGAGATCTCCTCCTGGGACGGTGACAGGCCCTCGTTGACCGTCGGGCACTGATCCGGGGTCAGGCAGATCTTGCCCGTCATCCCGAACTCGGCCGACACCGCGGTGGCCTCGCTGAGCTTGAGAGCGCTGGACCCCACTGTCGGGCCGTCGACCGCACCCGGCAGGTGGGCAGCCTTGGCGGCGATGGTGAACCGCGACCGCGCGTAGGCCAGGGTGGTCGGGTGCTCGCCGAATCCGGTGTCGCGGCGGAAGTCACCGATGCCGAAGGCCAGCCGGAAGGTGCCCTTGGTGGCGGCGATCTCGGTGATGCGCTCCAGGCCGCGTGCGGTCTCCACCAGGGCGATGATCGGGACGCCGGGCAACCGTTTGGCGGTCTCGGTGACGTGGTCGACCGATTCCACCATCGCGAGCATCACACCGCCGACCGAAGTGCCCGCCAACATGGTCAGGTCGTCGGCCCAGAACTGGGTGCCGAAACCGTTCACCCGAACCCAGTCGCTGTTGCCGTCCGCCAGCCAGCGCACCACGTTCTCCCGCGCGGCCACCTTGCCTTTCGGCGCCACCGCATCCTCGATGTCGAGCACTACGATATCGGCGCGGGACGCGGCCGCCGGAGCGAACTTGTCGTACTGGGCGCCGTTGACCAGCAGCCAGCTCCGGGCCAATACCGGATCGAGGCGGGATCCCGCATCCTGGAGATCGAGGGCCGGGTCCTGTTCGTTGACTTGGTCGTACATGGTTACATCGTCGCACTGGTGACGGTGACGGCCAAAACCAGCCTCCGCCGTAGGCTGGCCACCATGGTGGAGATCGGTCGTATCACGGCAATCTGGCGGTACCCGGTCAAGTCGATGGCCGGCGAGCGGGTGACGACGGCCCACCTGGGCGCACTCGGCCTGCACGCCGACCGGACCTGGGCGGTGCGCGACGTCGAACTGAACACCACCACCGGGGCCAAGCGGCTGCCCGCACTGCTGTGGTGCACCGCCCGCTATGCCCAGGCTCCGGGGCCCGACGTCGGCCCGGGCAACGCCCCCGAGGTGATCATCGGCTTCCCTGACGGCCGGGAGACCTCGAGTTCGGATCCGGGCGTCCACCGGATGTTGTCGGATTATCTGGACCGCGACGTGGAACTGTGGCCGCTGCCGGCGATGTCCGAGCGCGACAAGTACCGGGGCGCGTCGGCGACCAAGAGCGACCTGCGCACCATTTTCGGACTGCGCGATGACGAGCCACTGCCGGATCTGTCGGTGTTCCCGGTCCGCAAGCTCGCCGAGATCACCAAGTACGCCACCCCGGTGGGCACCTACGTCGACGCCTACCCGGTGCACATCCTCACCGAGCAGGCTGTGCAGACCATGGCCGCGCTGACCCCGGATTCCACCTTCGATGTGCGCCGATTCCGGCCCACCCTTGTCATCGACGCCATCGACGCCGCTGCCGGCGCGGCACAACCCGAGTTGCAGTGGTGCGGAGGCGTTGTGCGCGCACCGGATGCGGCCTTCGCGCCCTTGATCCCCACCATCCGCTGCGTCATGCCGTCGCACGGACAGCCCGAACTCAAGCGGGATCCGGAGATCACCAGGACCATCGCCGCCCATGCGCGACGGTGTCTCGGCGTGTACGGCGACGTAGTCACGCCCGGTCGCATCACCGAGGGAGATGCACTGCACCTCGATCCGCCGAATCGCTCGGCGCTGGCATCCTCGGCCCAGTCGGCCGCCGGGACCCTGCGGCGGGTCGCAATGCGGGCGTTCTCCGCAGCACTGCCGCGCTGAGTGGTACGGCATGAGGCAGGATCACCACATGCGCAATGCAATGACTGTCCTCGGTGTCGTGATGGCCCTGTTCGGTGTGCTGTTCACCCTGCAGGGGGTGGGCAAGGTGCAGGGCAGCTTTATGAGCAACACCACCACCTGGACGGTGCTGGGGCCGATCATCGCCCTGGCCGGGATCGGACTGGCGATCGCAGGCAGGCGCCGCCGCTGAGGAGTTGCGGGCGCTGGTGCGACTTCAGATGTGGCGCTGCACATTTCGCAGCCGGGTGCGCCACCACGCGACGGTGTCAGAATCCGTCGCCGCGCAGTGTTCGAGGCCACCCGCATCGGGCGCCGCGGGCATCGGTGCGACCGGCAGGTACCCGTCGACCGGGATGAGTCGCCGGCCGGGACTGACCACATCGCCGGTGAGCAGTCTCGCGGTGGCCAGTTCGCTGGCGTACCCGATATCCGGCAGGATCCCGGCCAGTGCGAGACCCGCGGCGATCCCCACGCTGCTGGCCAACCCCACCGTCGCCACACACGGCAGACCGCACACCTCGGCCACCCGCAGCGAACGCCGCACTCCGCCGAGGGCGCTCACGTTGAGTACGGCGACATCTGCGCCGCCGGCCTGGGCGAGGTGCGACACCTCAATCGCGAGGGGAATGTCGAATGTCGTTCTCCAAGTTGCATTTTCGTCCGGAGTACCGCCCGGCACCTGAATGAATTCAATCCCCCGGGCGGCTCGTTCCAGGGCCGGCATCGCCGCGGCGGTGACAACCGGGTCCCAACCGACGCCGGTCGTGCACCGGATGTCCCCGCCTGCACCAAGGGTGTCCCGGACGGCTTCCAACCGGGCAATATCGCCTGCTGCGGAGTCCGCCCGACCACCGATCCGGACCGCGGCGGTCCGGCAACCGGCGTCGGCGGCGATCTGTCGAGCGCGGTCCGGACTCACCTCCGGAACAGTCACCGCCACCGGGACGCGTCCCCGCAGCGGGTCCGGCCAGCCGACGGTGCCGGCCTCGACGGCGGCGGTCAGCCACCGCGCGGCCCAGGCATCATCGCAATCACGGGGTGCGCTGAACTCGCCCCACCCCTGCGGGCCCTCGATCAGCATGCCCTGATAGATACCCACACCATCGAACTCGTCGGTGAGCGGAACTTCGAACACCGGTGCGTCGTCGAAATCGATCCAGGTCTTCACGCGCGCCGCGGGCTGAAGTAGGACAGCATTTCGGCGAAGGTGTCGAAGGCCGGTGCCGAGTATCCGTACGTTGCCTCGAAGTGGATGCTGAGCGGGAATCCGAGATCGGCGACACCGTCGATCACCCGCCGATAGAGGTCGACCACGAGCCGCCGCTTGTCGGCGGGCTCGGCGGCGGCCAGGGTCCTAACGAACTCCTGTTCGGCCGCCACGGCGGCGTTTCCAGGATCCTGGATGAGCCAATTGATCAGCCCCACTCGGCTTTCCACCTTCGGCACGAAACCGAACGACAGTAGGACCTCGGGGCGGTGATCACTGGCGCGGCTGAACTCGGTCAGGAATCCGACGATGGCGTCGGAGTACAGCAACTGCGTCATCCCGTAGGTGGCGCCCCGGTCGCACTTGAACCCGAAGCGGCCCGACTCGCCGGCACGGGTCGGGATCAGAATCGCCCCGCGGTTGGGCACCACATCGCGGTAAATCGCCAGTGCGTCGGTGGGTGCGACTCCGGCGCCCTCGCCGTCGGTCATCGTTCGGGGCACGCCGACGAACGCGATGCCCTCCATTCCCGACGCGATCAGATCGGTAAGCCGCCCTCGCAGGGCCGTTTGGTCGGAGAATGCAGTGACCTGTGTGCACAGGCCCCTGACGCCGGGGAGTTCCGGTGAGATCAACTGCCAGTAGTCAAGAACGTCAAGTTTGGGCTTCATCTGCACCGGACGGTCGTCGTCCTCGTCGATCATTCCCGGGATCATCACGTGGCCGATCTGATCGGCGATACCGGCTTCGGCCGAGATTCGCGCCACCTTGCGCGCTTCCTCGAGTTGCTCTCCCAGACTGCGATCAGTGTTGGGCGCCACCATTTCGAGCGCGACCGTACTGAGGGGCACGGGGGTCGGAGGCACGGTGTCAAACCATACCGACACCCACTCCCGACATGAAGAATTCGACGGCGGAATACTTGACTCATTCCAGAAAACCCGACAGGATCAGCCTGTGCCGTCTACGTCGGAATTCGCGGAGCAGTTGCGAAACTCCGACCTGCGGGTGACGCGGCCGAGGGTCGCGGTACTCGACGCGGTGCACGCCCATCCGCATGCCGATACCGACACCATCTTCGGTGCCGTGCGCACAGGTCTGCCCGAGGTGTCGCGGCAAGCCGTCTACGACGTCCTCGCCGCACTGACTGACGTGGGCCTGGTCCGACGCATCCAGCCCTCGGGATCGGTCGCCCGATACGAGTCGCGGGTCAGCGATAACCACCACCACGTCGTCTGCCGGTCCTGCGGGGCCATAGCGGACGTCGACTGCGCTGTCGGCGAGACACCGTGCCTGACGGCGGCGACCGACCACGGCTTCGTTCTCGACGAGGCCGAAGTCACCTACTGGGGACTCTGCCCAGATTGTTCGACTTGACCTACGCTGCGATCACAATCGTGATCGCGGCTCGAATCACCCACTCCTGAAAGGAAGTTCAATGGCTGAGGACAACACGGGCGGCTGCCCAATGCGGATCAGGCCGCCGGTAGAGGGGGGCAGCAACCGCGACTGGTGGCCCGACCAGATCAATCTCAAGATGCTGGTGAAGTACCCCGCCGAGAACAATCCGATGGATTCCGATTTCGATTACGCCGCCGCGGTGGCGACCATCGACGTCGATGCGCTCAAGGCCGATGTTGAAGCGGTCATGACCGATTCAAAGGATTGGTGGCCCGCCGACTACGGCAACTACGGTCCGTTCTTCGTCCGGATGGCGTGGCACTCGGCAGGCACCTACCGGGTGCAGGACGGCCGCGGTGGCGCCGGCTCGGGTATGCAGCGCTTCGCACCGATCAACAGCTGGCCGGATAACACCAGCCTGGATAAGGCGCGCCGGTTGCTGTGGCCGATCAAGAAGAAGTACGGAAAGAGCCTGTCGTGGGCGGACCTGATGATCTTCGCCGGTAACCACGCCATGGACGCGATGGGCTTCAAGACATTCGGCTTCGCCTTCGGCCGGCAAGATCGCTGGCAGCCCGATGAGGACATCTACTGGGGGTCCGAGGACACCTGGTTGGGCACCGACGCCCGCTACACCGGCGATCGTGTCTTGGAGAACCCGCTGGGCGCCACCACGATGGGCCTGATCTACGTCAATCCCGAAGGCCCCGAGGGTGTTCCGGATCCGTTGGCCGCCGCGATGGATATCCGTGAGACGTTCGGCCGGATGGCGATGAACGACGTGGAAACCGCGGCACTGATCGTCGGCGGACACGCCTTCGGCAAGACCCACGGCGCCGGTGGCGACGGAACCGTCGGCCCCGAACCGGAAGGTGCTCCGCTTGAGTTGCAAGGCCTGGGCTGGAAGAGCGCCTTCGGCACCGGTGTCGGCAAGGATGCCGTCACCAGCGGTCTGGAGGTGATCTGGACGTCCAACCCAACCAGGTGGGATAACGGCTACCTGGAGAACCTCTACGGCTACGAGTGGGAACTGACCGCCAGCCCCACCGGTGCCCACCAGTGGAAGCCCAAGGACGGCGCGGGCTCTGACGCCGCCCCCGAGGCGTTCGGATCGGGCAGGACCAACCCGTCGATGCTGACCACGGATCTGTCGATGCGGGTGGATCCGATCTACGGGCCCATTACGCGTCGATGGCTTGACCATCCCGAGGAGCTCGCCGATGCGTTCGCCCGGGCCTGGTACAAGTTGATCCACCGGGACATGGGGCCGGTCGCCCGTTATGTGGGACCGCTGGTACCCAAGGAGGCCCTGCTCTGGCAGGACAACGTTCCTGCTGGCCAAAGCAAGCTCAGCGCAAAGGATGTCTCCGCGCTGAAGGAGCAGATTCTGGCGTCGGGTCTGACTGTGCCGCAACTGATTTCGACTGCGTGGAAGGCCGCGGCGTCGTACCGCGACAGCGATAAGCGCGGTGGCGCCAACGGTGGCCGCATCCGCCTGCAACCGCAAGCCGGCTGGGAGTCCAACGAGCCCGACGAACTGGCGCAGGTGGTGCGCAAGCTCGAGGAGATCCAGAAGGCGTCCGGTACCACCGTGTCGTTCGCCGATCTCGTTGTTCTCGGCGGTGTCGCGGCTGTCGAAAAGGCAGCCAAGGATGCCGGTTTCGACATCACGGTGCCGTTCACTCCGGGTCGCGGCGACGCCACCCAGGAGATGACTGACACCGAGTCGTTTGCACACCTGGAGCCGAAGTCGGACGGGTTCCGCAACTTCGCCGGCAAGGGCAACCCCCTGCCTGCTGAGTACATGCTGATCGACCGGGCCAATCTGCTGACGCTGACCGTGCCGGAGATGACGGTTCTGGTGGGTGGCCTTCGGGTTCTCGGAGCCAACTTCAAGGACTCGAAGCTCGGTGTGCTCACCGACAAGCCGGGTCGGCTGACCAACGACTTCTTCGTGAACATTCTCGATATGGATACCCAGTGGTCGCCGTCTCCGAAGGACGACGGAACCTATGTGGGCAAGGATCGGGTCAGCGGCAAAGAGAAGTGGACCGGCAGCCGCGTTGATCTGATCTTCGGGTCGAACTCGCAACTGCGTGCACTGGCGGAGGTTTACGCCGAAGACGATGCCCAGGAGAAGTTCGCGCGCGACTTCGCCTCGGCGTGGGCCAAGGTGATGGATCTCGACCGGTTCGACGTCAAGAAGTAATAGCCCAAAGACAAGATGCCCCGCCGAGCTGCGGGGCATCTTGTCGTCGACGACCTAACCGCAGGTGTTGGCGCTGACCCATCTGCCGTTGTAGCCCACGCAGGCGTTCACGTTGGGTGCGATGTCCTGTGGCAGTGGCGCATAGGCATTGGGTTGCACCACGTACGGAGCCATCACGTCGGAAAGGTTCGCGCATCCACTAACGGAGATCCGGCGGCCTGCGCTGGCGCACACGTCCGCGTTGGCCGCACCGCTGGTGACGATCGTGACGACGGCAGCGGGCGTGACGAGGCCGAGGACGGCCGCCGTAGCGGCAATCACGGTGCGGGTGGACGGTTTCATCTTCTGTCCTCTCATGGGGCACGGCCCTAGGGCTGGCCGACCCGGGAAAGTATATCGGCGTTTACAACTAACGGAGTGCCCTGCGATGGCGTCGCCGCCTCCAGATCGCCGCCGTGGCCGCCGCCAACACGCCCAGTATCAGCAACCACGGCCAGGCCCCGTGCTGATAGACCCAGCCTGCGAGTGTCCGCTGGATCCGGCCGGCTGCGTTGATGACGGGATCGTCGGCGCTGCCGTTGGCAGAGAACAGCCGGATCTCGTAGAAGCCGTAATAGCCGACATACAGTCCGACGATCACCAGGATCAGCCCGCTGATCCGGTTGATGTAGGGCAGCACGGTTCGCATCCGGTCGACCAGCGAGGAACTCGCCAGCGCCACCGCCACCGCGAGCACCCCGACCACCAGGGCGATCCCGGCCGCGTACGCCAGATAGACCAGCACGCCCTGGGCCGGCGACCCGTTGCGCAGGCTGCTGCCGGTGACTGCCAGGAACGGACCGATGGTGCACGACAGTGACGCGATCGCATAGCCGACTCCGTACCCGAACATCGACCCCAACCTCGACGACGGCACCCAGCGACCACCCGCCAGATTCGGAGCCCGTAGTTCCCGGCCGGATAGCAGCCAGATCCCGAGGCCGACGAGGGTGACGCCGATCAGCAGCGTCACGTATGGCAGGTACTGCTGCACCGTCGAAGCCACCGACACCGTCAGCAGACCGAATGATCCGAACACCGCCAGGAAACCCAGTGCCATGGCCGCGGTGGCGGCCAGTGCGCGTCCCACCGCGGCGACCTGGCTACTGCCCTCCGGGTCGATCACCAGGGTTAGATATGCGGGCAGCATCGCGAAGCCGCACGGGTTGAACGCCGCCACCATGCCGGCGACGAACGCCAGACCGACAAGGTTTTGGTTCAAGAGCAGTTCAGGTCAGTTCGAGTCAGGACGTCAGAGCTTGCACCCGGCCGGACAGTTCCTGCTGGGACATCGCCCCCATCGGATTGTTGACGAAGGTGGATGACCCGTCCGGCCGCAGGAACACGTACGCGGGCTGCCAGGGCACATTGAACAGAGCCCAGATCGACCCGTCGGCGTCGTTGAGGTTGGTGAAGTTCAGGTTGTACTTGGCGGCGAAGTTCGCCATGGCGCCGACGTCCGCCCGGGTGGACACCCCGACGAAGGTCACCTTCGGATTGGCGGCCGCGACCGCGCTGACGTTGGGCGCCTCGGCGTTGCAGAACGGGCACCACGGGGTCCAGAACCACAGCACGGCCGGCTTGCCCTGCAGGCTCGTGCCGTTGAAGGGTGCGCCACTGAGCGTGGTGCCGGTGAAGTTCAGGTCAGCGGCGGCCGCAGTCGCCGGCTTGGCGATACCGAAGGTCAGTCCCACCACCGCCAGCATCAGGGCCAGCGTTCTGACCAGGCCACGGATTGGTGCGTTCATAGCTGTTCCTCCCACATTTCTTTGCTCGCGTCGCTTCCGAGCAAACGACATGTAGTAAGACTATGGGCCTCCGGGTGTCCGGTGCGACAGATTCGGGTCCCAGGTCAGAAAAGCGTAAGACTGCGCGCGCCACGGCATAACGTGGACACCGGGGGTGGCCAAAGGAGCGCAGGGCAATGGCGGGCGATGAACTTTCACAGGCTTTCCACGAATTACTCGACGAGTTGGCGGCTATCGAAGCAAAGTTCCTGACCGCCGATCCCCCACTGGACGAACCCGACATCCTCGACGGATACCGCCTGACGTTCAGCCTGCTACGCGTCGCCGTCGACGCCTACGTCTGGGGCGATAGGGACAACCCCCGCTTCGTCGACGTCATCGGCCCGTACCAGAAGTGGGGCGGGGACAATTCCGACGCGTTCTACCAGCTCGCGCCGATCGCGCCCAACCGCAGCTATTCCGTGACCGGGAACCGCGGGGACTCGGTGTACCTGTCGATCACCGTCTACGGCGGGCCGGACGACGGCCACTACAGCAACCGCATCGTCGGGACCCTCAACGACCGCTCGCTGCAGTTCGACGCCGACGGCAACTTCGAGTTCCTGCTCTCCCCCGGACCACTGGGTGCGCAGCAGGGCCTCACCCTCGACGCCGACGCCGTCGTCGCACTGACCCGCGACTATCTGGATAACCCCGATACCGACCGGCGGGCGCAGTGGCGCATCGAGGCGATCGATCCGCCGGGCCGCCGCCAGGACAGCCGCGACGACCTCACCCGGAGGCTGCGGGCCGCCCGCACCTGGATCAACGAACAGTGCTCCTTCATCCCGACCCGGGTCTCACCGCCCAACGAGATCGCCGAGCCCTACCCGGTGCCCCAGCACGCCTACGGATGGTCAGCGGCCGACGCGGCCTACGCGATGGGCGCCTACGAACTCGAGCCCGATCAGGCGCTGATCATCGACGGCACCTCGCCGGATTGTGCGTTCTGGAACCTGTGCCTGTGGAACCCATTCCTGCACACCTACGACTACACCTACGAACGCGTCACCGGTGAACGCGTCACCATCAACGGCGCGCACATCACTTACGAGCCGGACGGATCGTGGCGGATCGTGGTCAGCGATACCGACCCCGGCCATCCCAACTGGGTGTCCACCGCAGGCCGCTCGAAGGGTCTGATCTGGTTGCGCTGGTTCCTGCCCGCCCAAACCCCGCAGCGCCCGGTATGCCGGGTGGTCCAAGCCGCCGAGGTGTGCGGGTGAGCGCGCCGCGGCCGGACCCGATCCGGCTCGACGATCTGGCCAGCCCGGCTTATCCGGAATCCGCCACACCGATGCGCGCAGGTCTCGGCGCCTACGGCGCCACCCTGGACCTGTCCCCGGCGGCGCTGATGTCGACTGCGTCCGAACGCACCGGACTCGACCACTGGGGTGACCCCGCTTTCCGGGAGCGACTGGAGATCCTGTGCACGGCCCTGCGTACCGAGGCCGGCCTCTCGGACACCGGGGTTGGGATCGTGTTCGAGCAACTGGTGGGCAACCTGGTGAACCGATTACGCCTGGAAGCCCTGATCGCCGAACATCCCGAGATCGAGTCCATTCCGATCACCCGGCCCATCATCATCTGCGGGCTGCCCCGAAGCGGCACCACTCACCTGCACAATCTCATCGCCGCCGACCCCAACATCCGATCGCTGCCGTACTGGGAAAGTCTTGAGCCGATCGGTGCGCCCGGCGAGGACGAACAGGCCCGACGGGATCGCTGCTCGGCCGGTCTGGATCTACTGGACGCGATCATGCCGGAGTTCAAGCGGATGCACGAGATGACCGTCGATCATGCGCATGAGGAGATCCAGCTGCTCGCCAACGACATCTCCGGCATGCTGTTCGAAACCACCTATCACGTCCCGACCTTTGCCGCGCACTACAGGTCGCACGACCAACTGCCCTCCTACAACTACGTCAAACGCAGCCTTGCAGCCATGCAGTGGCTGCGCGGCGGTACCCGATGGGTGTTGAAGTCGCCGCAGCATCTCGAACAGTTCCCGACGCTGTATGCCGCGTTCCCGGACGCGACTTTCGTTGTCACACATCGCGATCCGGTGGAGGTGACCCGATCTATGATCACCATGGTCGCGTACGGGTCACGAATGGCGTGTGATCACCCCGACCCGGTCGCAATCGGGCAGTACTGGCTGCGCCGGTCCGAGGACCTACTGAACGGATGCCTGCGCGACCGCGACGTACTGCCCGCCGATCAGTCGATCGACATACGGTTCACCGACTTCATGGCCGACGAGCAGGCGACGCTGCGCGCGATCTACGACCTTGCCGACCAGCCGTTCAGTGCGGAGGCACGGGAGTCAATGGCCGCGTTCACCGCCGAGCATCCACGCGGCCGACACGGCGAGGTGATCTACGACCACGCCGCCGTCGGGCTTGACCCGGACGATGTCGCGCGGCGGTTGGGCGGCTACCGTGACCGATTCGTCGGCCAACCGGGCAGCGTATCCTGACTTGCGTGAACAGGGTAGTTGCCTGGGGTGCGGCGGCGGCGATCACCGCCTGCCAGTTCTTCGGTGCCGGATCCGCTTCCGCTGAGCCGGCCACGCCGACCCCGGCGCCCTCGACCGCACCCTCTTCAGCACCTGCGGGCGCACCTTCGACCGAACCGGTGACGCCGCATCTGCCGCAGGTGGGACCCGTTGCCGCGATCGACCGCGACGGTACCTTCGCCATCGGAACCGAGCTGCAGCCCGGCATCTATGCGTCCGCCGGACCGGCCGAGGGCACCAAGTGCTACTGGCGGCGGATCGGCGCCGATAACGTCACGCTCAACAATGCGCTGACATCGCAGCCGCAGCTGATCCAGATCGAGGCGACCGACGTCGCCTTCAAGACCCGAGGCTGCCAACCCTGGCAGCTGACCGCGGACGCCGTCCTCCCCGGCGAGACCCCACCCTGGCTGTCACAGCTGAAGCTTCGCCACGAACTCGATATCCTCAATGGACTAGCCGGGCAGTCCGGTAACGGCCAACTACCGCCCTACTGATCACCGATCACGGACTAACGTCTGCGTCGTGATCGTGCTGCTTCCGCCCTCGGAGACCAAACGCGCCGGCGGCGACGGTCCACCGCTGAAGCTTCGTAGCCTCAGTTGCCCCGAGTTGCGACCACTGCGCGAGACACTGGTGGCCGAACTCGTCGACCTGTCCGCCGACCCCGCGGCGAGCAGACAGGCCCTGGGGATCTCGGAATCCCAGTCCGCCGAGATTGAGCGCAACGCGGCACTTCGAAACTCCCCCACCCTGCCAGCCATCCACCGCTACACCGGAGTGCTCTACGACGCACTGGACTTCGGATCGTTGCGCGCCGCCGAGGCAGACCGGGGCCGAGCCCGACTGGCTGTCGGGTCGGCCCTGTTCGGCCTGCTCCGCGCCGATGACCGAATCCCCGCCTACCGGCTCTCCGCCGGCGCCAAACTGCCCGGCAAACCCGGCCTGCCCACGCGATGGCGACCGATGCTGGAACCGGTGCTCGCCGATCTGGCGAGCCGCGAACTGATCGTCGATCTGCGCTCAGGTGCCTATGCCGGACTCGGTCGGATCCCCGGTGCCGTCGGGGTTGACGTCGTCGCCGAGCGTTCCGACGGCCGGCGCACGGTGGTCAGCCATTTCAACAAGGCGCACAAAGGCCGACTGGCGCGCGTACTGGCGGCGGCCAGATCCGAGCCCGACGACGCGGCCGCGGTGGCTGCACTGGCACGTCGGGCCGGGATGCGGGTGGAGCGCAACGGCGGCGAACTGACCGTCGTGGTTCCGGCATGACCACCCGCTGGCAGCGCTCTGCTGCCCCCCGCGGTGACGACTACGACGCCCGCTGGCGCTCCTTGGAAGCATCCGGCCACAACATCCACGGCGAGGCCGATCTGGTCGCGGCACTGCTGGCCGAGTCGGGCGGAACTCGTGTGCTCGACGCGGGGTGCGGTACCGGTCGGGTGGGAATTGAACTGGCCCGCCGCGGGGTGCGGGTCACCGGGATCGACGCCGATGCCGACATGCTGGCCGCGGCGCGCGCGAAATCGCCCGACATCGATTGGCGCGAAGCAGATCTCAGCGATCCGCGCGCTATCCCGAAGGGAAAGTTCGACCTCGTCCTGCTGGCCGGAAACGTGATGATCTTCCTCGAACCGGGCACCGAGGAACGGGTGCTGGCGAATCTGGTAAGCCGATTAGCGCCCGGCGGCATGCTGGTCTCCGGATTCAGCCTGTGGCCCGACCAACTGTCCTGCGCACGCTATGACGAGATCGCGTCATCCGCCGGACTGGCACCGGTCGCGCGGTGGTCCACCTGGGACCGTCACCCCTTCGCGGACGGTGATTACGCGGTGTCGGTCCACCGACGGGAGGCGGGCGCATGAAACTCTCGCCGCGGGTCGGCCCCGACCAGTACTACGCGTTCACCTCCAGGCTGACCGCGCGCGGTTTGCAACGGACCGCCATGCTGGTGATCGCTTGCTTCACCGTAAGTCTCAGCCTTCCCGCAGTGCTGGCGATGTTCAACCCGAAATCCACCTACCTGCCCGGTGGCAGGGGCATTCTGGTCGGGGCAGTCGTGGCGTGCGTGATCTTCGCGCTGCCCTGGCTGCGATACCGGTGGCCCACCAGGCTGGAGTCGACCGCTCTCATGGCCGGCGGCGCGCTGGCTCTGGCCGTGGGGTGCGTGGTAGCGGCGGACCCACTCGCCGGGTTGCTCATCGGTGTCGCCTTCCCCTTCATCCTCAGCTACGCCGCCCTCTTTCACAGTTCGCGGTTGCTGGCGTTCACGGTGACCGTGGCCGCGTCGACCTACCTCTGGCTGGCATTCCGGGTGGCGGCCACCGACGTGCCGACCGCGTTCGCGGTGACCACGCCCCTGGTGTTTCTCAACATCGTCCTGGTGTTCGCCTGCCGCACCGTCGCCCAGGTCGGTGGATCTGACGACGCTCACACCGATGTCGAGCCACTGACCGGTCTGCTCACCCGCGAGTCGTTCTACGAAGTCGCGGCCAACCTGATGGGAGCGCGTAATCGCGGCGATGACCGTTATCTGGTGGTCGCGGTGATCGGCCTCGACAACTATGCGGCCGTCCTCAGTCTCCAGGGCGACCGTGGCGCGAACCGGGTTCGGGTGGTCACCGGGCAGGCGTTGCGCGACATCATTCGCCACGATGCGGTGCTGGGTCATGTCGAGGACTCCGAATTCCTGATCGCCGACACCTTCACCACACCTCACCCCACGCCGCTGATCGAGCGTGCCCTTGGGGCCGTGGCGGCAACCCCGGGCGGGATGACGGCCAGCATCGGGGTGGTCAGCACCCTGCTGAGCCCACTGGCCGGCCGTCCACCCAGTGCTGTACTCGACGAGGCGATCGCACTGGCCGCCGCGGCTATGCACGATGCGCGACTGGCGGGTGGCAATCAGGCCCGCTACGTCACCGACGTCGACCTCAACGGCCCCGAATGAGTCGGGTCAGTGCTGGCGCTCGCGCAAACACGGCGGCACGCTACACCGGCGGCATCTCCAGCAGTGCGCGTCGCAGCAGGTGCATGGCCACCGTGGTGGAGCGGTCCCGGACGTCGAACCGCTCCCCCGGGATCTGAACACAGCGCGTCACCGTCGGCCCACCGCTGCACATCACGCAGAACCACACGGTGCCGACCGGCTTGTCGGCCGTTCCGCCGCCCGGTCCGGCCACCCCGGTGATCGCGACCGCGGTGTCAGCGCCGAAGCGTTGCAGTGCCCCGGCCGCCATCGCCTCGGCCACCTGTTCTGACACCGCCCCGTGTTCGGCGATCAGTGCGGCATCGACCCCGAGCAGGGCCACCTTGGCCTCGTTGGCATAGGCCACCACACCGCCGGAGATGTAATCCGATGACCCCGGCCGGTCGGTCAGTCGGGCCGCAACCAGTCCCGCGGTGCAGGACTCCGCCGTCGCGAGATGGCGGCCGGCCAATAACCGGGCCACCTGGTCGTCGACCGATGAGCCGTCCTCGGAGAAGATCGTCGCGCCGTGGCGGTCCCGCACCAGGCCCATCAGGTCGCGATAGGCCGCGACATGGGCGGGCTCGTACCGGGTCACCATCTCCACCTCGCCGCGGCGCAGACAGGTGGTGATCTCCAACTCGGTGAAACCGACGACCTCTTTTTCAGCCACGCGCAGGGTGTCGGCCAGGCCGGACTCGGCGAGGCCGAACATCCGCACGGTCTCCTGCCGGTACTCGGTGCGCCCGGCGATGGCGTTCTGGACGGCCTCGGTCGCCATGGCGGCCGGCCACATCGCCTGCAGCTCCTTGGGTGGACC
>JBAXIR010000061.1:0-14786 GCA_037138275.1 Mycobacteriaceae bacterium
GCGCTGTATCGATGGCGCCTGCGGCACGGCCTACGGCGCTGTATCGATGGCGCCTACGGCACGGCCTACGGCGCGACGGTGAGCCAGTCGGCGAAGCCGGACGGGTCGTGGCGGCCGAGTGCGCCGTGCTCGAACAGACCCCAGCCCTCCAGCGGTGCCGACGAGTCGTCGTAGCAGATCGCCCGTCCGACGTGGTCGATCACGCCGAAGCCCGAGCGGCCGATGATGGCCGGATCGTTCATGTCGTAGGTGAGTCGCTCGGTGAACTTGTCGCCCTTCCAGACGCCGTGAATCCAGTCCGAGTCGCCGCCATAGCCGCCGCCGACGTGGATGGGCACCGGCAGTTTGGACTCGACCTCGAAACGCACCGGTGTACCGGTGGAGTCGGTTGCGTCGATGGTGGCACCGGTGGGAATCCTTGTGCCGGAACGGTAGTGGATCTTCACCCGTGGCCAGCCCAACTGCTCGACCCGGCCGTCGCGCCAGATCCGGGTGCAGTCGTTCATGGAACGGAACCCGCTGGGATCCTCCTGAATGATCATGACGACAGCGAAGTCGTCGAACGCCATCGGCACGTACAACCACCACATGCCCTCGAACGGCGGGTCGGCCGGACGCCCGGCGGGTTCGGCTTCGCCGATCGGCCGGATACCCCATGACCGGTCGCGGCTGCCGATCCAGGTTGCGGGGTCGACGGCGATCTGGGTGCCGTCGATGGTGATCTGTCCACTCCAGGAGCCCAGTTGGGCGAAGCGCTGCGCATCCAGGGTCACCCGATTACCCGTGCGCATGACATGCCGTTGCTCCTGAACCACCGGGAACAGACCCTCCCAGGTGAGGTCGAGTTCGATGCCCTCGGTCTCCTCCATCACGATCCGTATCGTCTGGAGTGGATCGACGACCTCGACGTGGTACCCGTTGACGTGCTGGTGGAGCCGGTTCTGGTCGATGGCATCCGATAGGTGCACCGCGGTCTGCTGATGGGCTTCCCCGCCGTACCTGCCACCTCCGCGCCGGGAGACCAGCACGTAGGCGTCCTTGACCCCGAGGTTGGGGTAGTACCCGACACCGGTGATCAGGAAGATCTCGCCGCTGCGGTCATGGGCGTTGAAGTAGGAACGGTCATAGAAGTTGCGGTCCGAGGGTCCCGGCCAGGCGATCGGCTGGGGGACCTGGTGGACTGGGTACTCGTCGAGCGGTCCGAGCATTACAGGCCTTCTCCTTCGATGAGTCGCTTTAACAAACCCCCGTGGTAGAACATCGACTCCACATCCTCGGGTTTCTCGATCTCGCCGAAGTGCACCCGGCGCGCACCGGTTCGCATAAACACCACGCACCAGATCACCGCGGAGTAGATGTAGAACCAGCGCAGGTCGCCGAGTTCGACGCCGGCGAATTTCTGATAGGTGGCACGCACGTCCTCCTCGCGCATCACCTCCGGCAGCCCGGGCAGACCGGCCAGGCCGGCCAGTTCCTGAAAGACCATGTGCGCGAAGATGATCCACGCCGCGTCAAGCTCGCGGGGGCCGACCGTCGCCATCTCCCAGTCCAGTACCGCCACCGGCCGGAAGTCGCGGTAGAGCACGTTACCGATCCGGGAGTCGCCCCAGGCCAGCACCGGATCGCCGGCGGCGAGGTCAGCGGGGAAATTGTCCTCGAGCCACGCCAGTGCGGTCTCCACCAAATCCGAGCGGCCGATATCCGGCACGGCGAACTGATACCACTGCTTGAGCCATTCGAAATGGCGACGCAACGGGGTATCACCCGGCGGGTCCACCTCGGCCAGGAACCCGAAAGTCTTGCCAGCGTGGGGAATTGCGTGCAGCTTGGCCAGCACCTCGATGGTGGCGTCCTGCAACTCTCGCTTCTTGTCTGCCGGCGCATCAGCGAACCAGTTACCACCGAAGGTGTAGGGCATCACGTCGGGCGGCACGATGCCCTCGACGAGATCCATCAGGAAGAACGGACTGCCGAGTACGTCACCGGTGGGCTCGATCCAGCGCACCCGCGGCACCGGCACGTCGGTCAACTCCGCCACCAGTCGGATGACGTCGTACTGGTGATCCATCCGGTAGTCGATGAACACCGGCACGTCGTGGGCGGTCGGCGCCACCCGCGCCACCCACTTCTCCTCGACTCCCTTGCCGTTCTGCTCCCAGCGTCCGGTCAGGATGATCGTCTCCGAGGACATCCCGTTGGAGTCGACGCCGCTCTCGACGGTCACCTCCGGCCGGATGCCCGAAGGCATAACGGTGGAGAGCCATTCGGACAGCAGTGCGGGGAGCGTGCTGATATCGCGGCCTGAGCGCTGTAGGCGCCCGACGTCGGCGTCGACGGCTGGCTGGTTGGTCAAGCTGTCCTCCAACTCATGTGTGGTTTGCGGTGTCGACGGTGCCATATTGTGGGCCGAGGCGTAGCGGCTTGTCCAAGATCGAGAGAGTGAGCGGTCACCGATATCGCAACGGCGCCGGGTTAAATCGTGAACCTGGCCGCGGTTTCGGCGAGGTCGAGCAGCGGTTGCGGAAACACCCCGAGTGCGAATGTGATCAGCAGTGTCAGGCCGATCACTGCGACGCTGATCGCACTGGGCGGCACCACCTCGGGTGCGTCATCGGGAGGGTCGGTGAAGAACATCATCACGATCACCCGCACGTAGAAGTAGGCGGCGATACCGCTGGTAATCACGCCGACGATGACCAGGGGGATCGCCCCGCTCTGACCGGCGGCCTTGAAGACCGCAAACTTACCGATGAACCCACTGCTCAACGGGATGCCCGCCAAGGCCAGCAGGAACAGCGAGAACGTTGCACCGGCCACCGGATAGCGCCGGCCGAGGCCGGCCCAGCGGGCCAGGGCGGTCTCCTCGGTGCCGTCGCGCCCGCGGACCACCCCGACGAAGGCGAATGCGCCCAGCGTGCTGAACCCGTACGCCACCAGGTAGAACAGCGTGCCCGTTATCCCGGCCGGGTTGGCGGCGACGACTCCGGTGAGGATAAAGCCGGTGTGTGCCACCGCTGAGTAGGCGAGCATGCGCTTGACGTCTCGCTGGGTCACCGCGGCGACGGTGCCGACGACCATGGTCAGGATCGCGATCGTCCATAGCGCCGGACGTAATTGGTTGGCCAGTGCCGGCACCGCGACGTAGAGCACTCGCAGCAGTGCGCCGAACGCGGCGATCTTGGTGGCCGCAGCCATGAATGCGGTGATCGGGGTGGGCGCGCCCTGGTAAACATCGGGAACCCACGCATGGAACGGCACCGCGCCGACCTTGAATAGCAGCGCGGCGGCCACCAGGGCGGTGCCGATGAGCGCCAAGCCACGGCTGGCCGATCCGGCGTCGACAGCCGCTGCGATACCGGACAGACTCAGAGTGCCGGCATAGCCGTACAGCAGTGCCATGCCGTAGAGGAAGAATGCCGATGAGAACGCCCCCAGCAGAAAGTATTTCAGCGACGCTTCCTGGGAAAGCAGCCGCCGGTGCCGGGCAAGACCGCACATCAGATACAGCGGAAGCGAGAACACCTCGAGAGCGATGAACATGGTCAGCAGGTCGTCGGCGGCCGGAAACAGCATCATGCCGCCCACGGCGAACATGGTCAGTGGGAATACCTCGGTCTGGGCGACCCCGGCCTTGGCTGCGACCTTCTCGGCAACACTGCCGGGCACCAACGAGGCCTGCGCGGTGAACGCATCCAAACCCGAAGCGCCGGAATCGAATCCGCTACGGCGCTCAGCCATCAGCGCCACACCGAGGATACCGATCAACAGGATTGCGCCCTGCAGTATCAGTGCGGGCCGGTCGACGGCAACCGCGTCCACCGCCGCCGGCCGGCCGGCGCCGGGGCCGAGGGTCGCATAGACCCGCACTCCGGCGACGAACGCCGCCGACATGCCGATAATGCTGAGCCCCAGCTGGATTCCATAGCGGGTGCGGCGCGACCCGAAGGCTTCCACCAGCACTCCGGCCACGGCGACGCAGAACACGATCAACATCGGCGACAGCGTGGCGTACTCGATGCTCGGTGTCGTCATCGCGAACCCCCGGCCGTCAGTGCGGGGACGGGATCGATCTGGTGAATCGACGACATCGTATGGCCGACAGCCGGATTGATGACGTCCAGTGCCATTTTGGGATACACCCCGAGTGCGACGAGCAGGGCGATCAGTGGCACCACCACCAGAAGTTCGCGCGGCCGAAGGTCTGTGACGCTGTCATTTCCGGCGGTGACCGGGCCGGTCATCATTCGTTGATACATCCAGAGCACGTAGACCGCGGAGAGCACCAGGGACACTGCGGCGATGACCGCCAATACCGGGTAGCGGGTGTACGTGCCGAGCAGGACCAGCATCTCGGAGATGAAGGGGCCCATGCCGGGCATGGCCAGGGTCGCCAAGCCGGAGATCAGAAAGGTTCCGGCCAGTAGCGGAGCGACCTTCTGCACGCCGCCGAAGTCCGCGATTGCCCGGGTGCCGCGGCGACTGACCAGGAAGCCCGCGATGAGGAATAGGGCCGCGGTGGAGAAGCCGTGGTTGACCATATAGAGCGTGGACCCGGACTGGCCCTGGCTGGTCATTACGAAGACGCCCAGGATGATGAAGCCGAAGTGGCTGATCGAGGTGTAGGCGATCAACCTGATGACGTCGGTCTGCCCGATCGCCACGACCGCTCCGTAGATGATGCCGATGACGGCCAGGGTGATGATCGCCGGGCGGAAAAGCGTTGCGGAGTCCGGGAAAAGCGGCAGGCAGTACCGGAGCATGCCGAACGTGCCGACCTTGTCCATGATCGCCATCATCAGCACCGCCGAGGCCGGCGTCGCCTGCACGGCGGCGTCGGGTAGCCAGCGGTGCAGTGGCCACAGCGGTGCTTTGACCGCGAAGGCGAACATGAATCCACAGAAGAGCGCGTTGGCGACTGCGGGTGGGATGACGAACGTGCCTGCCGAGACCGCGTCGGCGATCTTGCGGAAGTCGAACGTGCCACCGTCGAATACGCTCGCCTGCGACGTTGCCACGTACAGCCCGATCAGGGCGGCCAGCATCACCAGGCCGCCGAAGAGGTTGTACAGCAGGAACTTCACCGCCGCCTTCCCCGACGCCGGGTTGCGGGAGCCGAAGCCGCCGATGAGGAAGTACATCGGGATCAGCATCGCCTCGAAGAAGACGTAGAAGAGCAGGATGTCCAGTGCCATCAGCGACATCAGCACCATGCCCTCGACCGCCAGCATCAGTGCGATGTAGGCCTGCGGCGCCCGGCCTGATATCCCGGCCTTGTCGTCGATGTCGTTCCATCCGGCGATCAGCAGCAGGGGCATCAGTACGGCGGTCAGGACCACCAGTGCCAGGGCGATGCCGTCGATTCCGAGGATGTAGCCGGTACCGAAATAGCTTATCCAGGTGTGGTTTTCGACGAACTGGTAGCGCTCGCCAGCCGGATTGAAACGTATCGCGACTATGACGGTCACTGCGAGAACGGCCAGCGACACCGCAAGTCCGGCGTACTTGGCCGCCTGACGCTGTGCGGCCGGTAGCGCGATGATGATGACCGCGCCGATCACCGGAAGTGCCCACAGCAGCGTCAGCCAGGGGATGGTCGTCACAGGACTCACCTCCACATCGCCGTGAGCAAGACCGCGCCGGCCACCAGTGCGGTGCCGGCCAGCATCGACAGTGCGTAGGTGCGGGCGAATCCGGTCTGCAGGCCGCGTAACCCGTCGGAGAACCGGGTTACCAGTGCCGCGGCGCCACCGACACTTCCTTCGACCACCTTCTCGTCGACCACCATGAGCGCTCTACTCAACTGCCGGCCGGGGCGCATGAAGGCGGCCTCGTTGACCGCATCGCCGTACAGGTCGCGGCGGGCGGCGACGGTCAAGGCCGACACATCTTGGGGAGCGGTCTCGGGAACTTCACGCAGGGCGTACTGGCGATAGGCGATCACCACACCGATGGCCACCGCGGCCAGGGCGGCGGCCGTGATGAGCCAGGCCGGAATGACGTGCTCGGCTTCGTGGCTGCCGACAACGGGCTCCAGCCAGGTCTGCAGCCGGTGACCCATCGACAACACCGCACCGGCACCCACCGACCCGATGGCCAGCACCACCATCGGCACCGTCATCGCCGCAGGCGACTCGTGTGGGTGTGTGGCCGGTGCTTCCCCCGAGGCTTCGCTTGCCGCCAGGGGAGCCTTCCAGCGAGGCTGCCCGAAGAAGGTCAGCAGCATCACCCGGGTCATGTAGAAGGCGGTGATCGCCGCGCCCAGCAGGGTCACTCCGCCCAGCACGACGCCTTTGAGTCCGCCTGCGTTGAAGGCGGTTTCGATGATGGCGTCCTTGGAGAAGAACCCGGCGAACGGGGGCACGCCGATGATGGCGAGGTAGCCGAGTCCGAACGTGATGAAGGTGACCGGCATCAGCTTTCGCAGTCCGCCGAACCGGCGCATATCGGTCTCGTCATCGCATCCGTGCATCACCGAGCCGGCGCCGAGGAACAGTCCGGCTTTGAAGAACCCATGGGTGAGCAGGTGCAGGATCGCCACCGCATAGCCGGCCGGGCCGAGGCCGGCGGCGAGCACCATGTAGCCGATCTGGCTCATGGTGGAGGCGGCCAGGGCCTTCTTGATGTCGTCCTTGGCGCAGCCGATGATCGCGCCGAACAGTAGTGTCACCGCGCCCACGATCACCACCGCGGTCTGTGCGGCCGGAGCGAGGTTGAACACCGGTCCGGACCGCACGATCAGATACACGCCTGCGGTCACCATGGTCGCGGCGTGGATCAGCGCCGACACCGGCGTGGGGCCTTCCATGGCATCGCCGAGCCAGGACTGCAGCGGAACCTGCGCACTCTTGGCGCAGGCGCCCAATAGCAGCAGCAGGCCGACGGCGTTGAGAGTGCCCGGACTCATCCGTGGCGCGGCGTCGAACACCGTGTTGAAGTCCAGCGACCCCACCGTCGCGAACATGACCATCAGCGCGATCGCGAGGCCGACGTCACCGACCCGGTTGACGACGAACGCCTTCTTGGCGGCCGTGGCCGCGCTGGGTTTGTAGGACCAGAACCCGATCAGCAGGTAGGAGGCCAGGCCGACGCCTTCCCAGCCGAGGTAGAGAACCAGAAAGTTGTCGGCGAGCACCAAAACGAGCATCGCGGCCACGAACAGGTTGAGGTAGCCGAAAAATCGGCGTCGGTCCGGATCGTGCGCCATGTAGCCGATCGAGTAGATGTGGATCAGCGCTCCGACACCGGTGATCAGCAGCACGAAGCAGATGGACAGCGCGTCGACTGCGACGCTGAAGTTCACGTTCAGCGCACCCACCGGGACCCAGGAGAACAGCACCTCCCGAACTGCCCGGTTCTCCGCCGGCCGACCGAGCAAATCCGCGAAAAGGGCTGTCCCGCAGACGAATGAGCCAATCACCGTCGCGCAGCCCAGCAGATGTCCCCACGCGTCGCCAGCACGTCCGCCCAGCAGCAGGATAGCCGCCCCGGCCAGGGGCAGCGCAAAGGTCAGGACGAGAAGTGTGTTCATGTCAGTGCCGCAGCAGGTGGGACTCGTCCACGTCGGCGTTGCGACGGGTCCGGAAGATACTGACGATGATGGCCAGGCCGACCACCACCTCGCAGGCTGCGACCACCATGGTGAAGAACGCGACCGCCTGTCCCTCGAGCGTGCCGTGCATCCGGGCGAAGGTGACGAACGCCAGGTTGCCGGCGTTGAGCATCAACTCCACACACATGAACATGACGATCGCGTTGCGCCGCAGCAGGACTCCGGCGGCGCCGATGGTGAACAGCAGGGCGGACAGGTAGAGGTAATTGTTGGGGTTCATCGGCTGCCCCGCAGGGTGTCACTCACTGAGGACCGTTCATCGGAGCCGTCGGGCAACCGGGCCATGGTGTCGACGGCATTGTGCCGCGCGTAGACGCCCGGGTTGGGCAGCGGGGTGGCACGGCTGCCGTCACGGAACCGCTCGACGACCAACTCGCGTTGGGTCCTTCGGGGCTCGAAACGTTCCCGGTGGGCCAGCACCATGGCGCCCAGTGCCGCAGTGATCAACAGTGCGCTGGTCAACTCAAAGGCCCACAGGTTGCGGGTGAAGATCAGATCGGCCAGCCCCTGCACGTTGCCGCCCTCATTGGCTTGGGTCATGCCCACGAACTTTGACGTGGCCATGGTGCCGATCGCGGCGGCTAGCAGCAGGCCGAATCCCAGACCTGCCGTGATCGCCGCAAAGCGTTGCCCCCGAATGGTTTCCACCAGGGACTGGGCGGAGTCCACGCCGATGAGCATCAACACGAAGAGGAACAGCATCATCACCGCGCCGGTGTACACGACGATCTGAACCACGCCGAGGAACGGTGCGTCCTGGGCCATGTAGATCGCCGCAAGCGCGATCATTGTCGTTGCCAGGAAGATGGCCGCGTACACCGCTTTGGGGGCGGCGATGACTCCGATCGCGCCGGCCAGTGCGATCGCGCCGAAAATCCAGAACGCGACGGCCTCAGCGGTGGAGGTGCGACTCAGCGTGTCGGCGGCCAGCACGGTGATGTCGAGTGTCACCCGCTCACTTCCCGGTCCGCGCCGGTGATCCGGCCGAGGTAGTAGTCGTCATCGGATGCACCGGGAGCCATCGGGTGCGGTGGTTGTTCCATTCCGGGCTGCAGTGGAGCCAGCAGTTTGTCCTTACCGAAGATCAGATCCTGACGGTTGTCATCGGCCATCTCGTAGACGTTGGTCATCGTCAACGCCCGGGTCGGACAGGCTTCGATACACAACCCGCAGCCGATGCAGCGCAGATAGTTGATCTGATAAACCTGGCCGTAGCGTTCGCCGGGGGAGAAGCGTTCCGTCTCGGTGTTGTCCGCGCCCTCGACGTAGATGGCGTCGGCCGGGCAGGCCCAGGCGCACAGTTCGCAACCGATGCACTTCTCCAGGCCGTCGGGGTAGCGGTTGAGTTGGTGGCGCCCGTGGTAGCGCGGCGCCACCGGTCCGGGTTTCTCCGGGTACTCCTCGGTGATGGGCTTTTTGAACATCGTCCCGAAGGTGACTCCGAACCCGGCGATGGCGTCGAAGAATTTAGGCACGTGCGGCCTCCCTGGTAGGTATCGGCGGCACGGGGAAGGATCCGGTTGCCGGTGGTGGCGCGGGCGGTACCTTGCGACGAATCCGCTTGCCGCGCAGGTTCAGGAGTCCGACCACCACGGTGAGCAGTAGTGCGGCGGCGATCAGGTTCGCCACGATGCCGTCGATGTGTGAGTTGCGCAGAATAGCGACGACCAGGATCCACACCAGCGACACCGGGATCAATAATTTCCAACCGATCGCCATGAACTGGTCGTAGCGCAGCCGCGGCAGCGTGGCGCGCAGCCACATGAATACGAACAGGAAGGCCCACACCTTGGCGGTAAACCACAGCAGTGGCCACCATCCGGTGTTGGCGCCGTCGATCAGGCTGATCGGCCACGGTGCGCGCCAGCCGCCGAGGAACAGCGTGCTGGCCAGTGCTGACACCGTGGCCATGTTGACGTATTCCGCGAGCATGAACATCGCGAACTTCAGCGATGAGTACTCGGTGTGGAACCCGCCCACCAGTTCACCCTCGGCCTCGGGGAGATCGAAAGGTGCCCGGTTGGTTTCGCCCACCATCGAGGTCACGTACACCGCGAATGACGGCAGCAGCAGGAAGACGTACCAGGTGTTGGTTTGGGAGTCGACGATCCCGGAGGTGGACATGGTGCCGGAGTAGACGAACACCGCGGCGAAGCACAGCGCCATCGCGATCTCATAGGAGATCACCTGGGCGCTGGACCGCAGGCCGCCCAGCAACGGATAGGTGGAACCCGACGACCAGCCGGCCAGCACGATGCCGTACACGCCGATCGAGGTGACTGCCAGCACGTAGAGCACTGCCACCGGCAGGTCGGTCAGTTGCAGCGGGGTGTCATGGCCGAATACCGACACCACCGGTCCCAGCGGGATCACGGCGAAGGCCATGATCGCCGGAATCACCGCGATGATCGGTGCCAGAAGGTAGATCGGCTTATCGACGCCGGCCGGGGTCAGGCCTTCCTTCAGCGCGAGTTTGATGCCGTCGATCAACGATTGAAGCAGTCCGTACGGGCCTACCCGATTCGGTCCGTAACGCATCTGCATGCGGCCCAGCAGTTTGCGCTCCACCAGGATCGCCACCAGCACTGTCAACAGCAGGAAGGCGAAGACCGCGACGGCCTTGCCGAGGATCAGCCACCACGGGTCGTGGCCGAATACCGCCGGATCCGGATAGGTCTTCACGGCGCGTCCCCTGCCTCGGTGTGTCCTGGCTCGGTGCGTCCTGCCTCGATGCGAACGACCGCTCCGGTGGTGACGCCGAGTTGGTGGTGCACCGCGCTGCCCGGTGAGTTCAGCGGAAGCCACACCACACCGTCGGGCATCTCGGTGACGGCCAGTGGCAGGCTGACTGATCCGCGCTCGGTGGATACCGACACCGGCTGGCCGTCAGCGGCTCCGATGCCGGCTGCGGTCGACGCCGACAGTAGTGCCACCGCGGGCCGGGCGGTCCCGGCGAGATGGGGCTCACCGTCCTGTAACCGACCGGCGTCCAACAACATTCGCCACCCAGCCAGCACAGCCTCGCCGGGTCCCAGGACGGGTACCGGACGGGACTCGGTGGCTGGTGCGGCCACCCGATGGCCGTCCCATGCGCCCAGTCGCACCATCTCGTCGCGGGCTTGCGCGGCTGTGCCGAACCCGAGATCAATCCCGAGTTCGTCGGCCAGGATCTGCAGGACCCGCATATCCGCGGTGGCATTGGTGGACATCGCCGCCTCGAACGGCCGGACGCGGCCCTCCCAGTTGGTGAACGAACCGTCCTTCTCGACCACGGGCGCCACCGGGAACACGATGTCGGCCAGTGCGGTGACCGGCGACTCGCGCAACTCGAGGCTGATGACGAATCCGGCCGCCTCAATGGCTGCGAGGGTGTGGTGCGGGTCGCTGAGGTCGGTGGGTTCGACCCCGGCGATCAGCAGGACGTCGAGTTCGCCCTGGGTGGCAGCGGACAGGATGGCAGCGCTGTCGCGGCCCGGTGTGGAGGGAAGATCGAGGGCATTCCAGGCATCGGCAATCTGTTGTCGCGCAACGGGATCGGTGACCGGCCGGCCACCGGGGAGCAGGTTCGGCAGGCAGCCGGCGTCCAGAGCGCCGCGTTCGCCCGCGCGCCGTGGGATCCAGGCCAGCCTGGCCCCGGTGGCGTCGGCCAGGCGTGCCGCCGCCGACAACGCTCCCGGGCTGGTGGCGAGTCGCTCGCCGACGAGGATGACGGCGCCGGACTGGGCAAGCCGTGGGTCATCCGCCAGGTTGGCCAGGGCCGTGGCTTCGCCGCCGGGGGCGGTGGGGACGAGGAGGGCGTTGAGTTTCGTTGACCCGCGCGAGGCGAACGGCGCGATCGTCAGCACCGTCAGATTGTGGTGGCGAACCGCTTTGCGCAGCCGCAGGAACACGATCGGCGACTCGTCCTCGGGCTCGAACCCGGCCAGGACCACAACCGGTGCGGTCTCGAGATCACTGTAGGTCACGTCGTTGCACCCAGAGACGCGTGCGGCCAGGAACTCTGCCTCTTCGGCCGAGTGCGGGCGGGCCCGGAAGTCGATATCGTTGGTGCGCAATGCCATTCGGGCGAACTTGGAATAGGCGTAGGCATCCTCGGTGGTGACCCGGCCGCCGACCAGTACTCCGGTCCGGGCGTTGGCCAGTGCGGCGGCAGCCCGCCCGATGGCCTCTGGCCAGGATGCGGTCCGCAGGTGGCCGTCGTCGTCGCGCACCATCGGGGTGGTGATGCGGTCACCGGTATAGGTGAAGGCCCATCGGCCCTTATCGCAGTTCCATTCCTCGTTGACTTCCGGGTCGTCACCGGCCAGGCGGCGCAGCACCACTCCGCGTCGGTGATCGGTGCGCTGTGCGCAGCCCGAGGCGCAGTGCTCGCAGACGCTGGGGGAGGAGACCAGGTCGAACGGCCGGGCCCGGAACCGGTAGGCCGCTCCGGTGAGCGCTCCCACCGGGCAGATCTGGACGGTGTTGCCGCTGAAGTACGAGTCGAACGGCTCGCCGGCCGCGATGCCAACCTGCTGCAGCGCCCCGCGCTCGAGAAGTTCGATGAATGGGTCGCCGGCGATCTGATTGGAGAAGCGGGTGCAGCGTGCACACAACACGCAGCGTTCGCGGTCCAGCAGCACTTCGGTGGACAGGTTGATGGGTTTGGGGAAGGTGCGCTTGATATCGGTGAACCGGGTTTCGGTACGACCGCCTGACATCGCCTGGTTCTGCAGCGGGCATTCGCCGCCCTTATCGCAGACCGGGCAGTCGAGCGGGTGGTTGATCAGCAGCAGTTCCATCACCCCGTGCTGGGCGGCATCGGCCGCCGCCGAGGTGTGCTGGGTGCGCACCACCATGCCCTCGGCCACGGTGGTGGTGCAACTGGCCAGCGGCTTGCGTTGGCCCTCGACCTCGACGAGGCACTGCCGACAGGCCCCGACCGGCTCGAGCAGCGGATGATCACAGAACCGCGGGATCTGCACGCCGATCAGCTCAGCGGCGCGAATCACCAAGGTGCCCTTGGGAACCGAGAGTGCGGTGTCGTCGATGGTGATGGTCACAAGTTCGACCGGGGGCGCCTCGGCTGCGCCTTTCTCGGGTGCCTGTGTCATGCGCCCACTCCCTCGGGCGCGGACAGCATGGACGCGTACGGGTCGAATGGGCAGCCGCCGCCCAGGTGCGCTTCGTACTCGGCGCGGAAGTGCTGCATAGAGCTGATGATCGGTGCGGCCGCACCGTCGCCCAGTGCGCAGAACGACTTACCGTTGATCGTGTCGGAGATGTCGAGCAGTGTGCCGAGATCCTCCTCGCAGCCAAGGCCGGTTTCCAGGCGCTCGTAGATCTGCGCCAGCCAGTAGGTGCCCTCGCGGCAGGGCGTGCACTTGCCGCATGACTCGTGGGCATAGAACTGGGTCCAGCGGCGCACCGCCCGCACCACACAGGTGGTCTCGTCGAAAATCTGTAGTGCCTTGGTACCCAGCATGGAACCCACCGACGCCATACCCTCGTAATCCAGCGGTACGTCGAGATGTTCGGCGGTCAGCAGCGGCGTCGACGAGCCGCCGGGTGTCCAGAACTTCAGCTCGTGGCCGTCGCGCACACCGCCGGCGTACTCCAGTAGCTCGCGCAGCGTGATGCCCAGCGGTGCCTCATACTGGCCCGGGCGATTCACGTGGCCGGATAGCGAGTACAACGTGAAGCCGGGCGATTTCTCGGTTCCCATCGACTTGAACCAGTCCACCCCGTTGGCCAGGATCGGCGGCACGCTGGCGATGGATTCGACGTTGTTGACGACGGTGGGGCAGGCGTACAGGCCGGCCACCGCCGGGAACGGCGGACGCAGGCGGGGCTGACCGCGGCGACCCTCGAGGGAGTCCAGCAGTGCGGTCTCCTCACCGCAGATGTAGGCACCCGCACCGACGTGGACGATCAGGTCGAGATCGAAACCGGACCCGGCGATGTTCGAGCCGAGATAGCCGGCGTCGTAGGCCTCGGCGACGGCGGCCTCCAGTCGACGCAGAACCGGCACGACCTCGCCGCGCAGATAGATGAAGGCATGCCGGGCGCGGATGGCGTAGGCGGCGATGATCGCGCCTTCGACGAGGAAGTGCGGGGTGGTCAGCATCAGCGGGGTGTCTTTGCAGGTGCCGGGTTCGGACTCGTCGGCATTGATGACGAGATAGTGCGGCTTGGCAGAGTTCTGGTCGATGAACGACCATTTCGTGCCGGTCGGGAACCCGGCGCCGCCGCGGCCGCGCAACCCGGATTCCTTCACTTCGTTGATGACGTCGTCGGGCGTCATGCTCAGCGCGCGACGCAACCCCTGGTAGCCGTCGTTGCGCAGATAGGTCTGCAACGTCCACGGTTGAGGGTCATCCCAGAACCGGCTCAGCACCGGCGTCAGCGAAGTCATGCGTTCTCCCCGGGTGCGCTCATGCCGAGTTCGTGGGCGACGCGAAGACCGGCCAGGGTGGGCGCACCCGGGCCGGTGACGTCGACGACGTTCGAGCCTAGGCCGGCCAGGGTCCGCGCGGTTTCCCGGAAGCTGCACAGCGTGCCTCCGCGGGTGGGTTCGACAGCGTATCCATTGCGCAGCGAGGTGACGAGTTCGGTTGCGCTGGTGGGAGTCTGGTTGTCGAAGAACTCCCAGTTGACCATCACGACGGGTGCGTAGTCACAGGCTGCGTTGCACTCGATGTGCTCCAGGGTGATCATGCCGTCGCTTGTTGTCTGGCCTGCATGCACACCGAGTTCGTTCTCCAGGACCTCGAGGATCGCGTCGCCGCCCATCACAGCGCACAACGTGTTGGTGCATACCCCGACCAGAAACTCGCCGGTAGGGTTGCGCCGGTACATCGAGTAGAACGTCGCAACCGCGGTCACCTCGGCGGGGCTGAGGTCGAGTTGGCTTGCGCAGAAAGCGATTCCGGCCGTCGTCAGGTAGCCGTCCTCGGCCTGAACCAGATGTAGCAGCGGCAGCAGCGCTGAGCGGGCCTGCGGATAGCGCACGATGATGGCTGCGGCGTCGGCGGCGAGGCGTTGGGTCACCTCGGCCGGATAGGAGTCCGGCCCGCCGATTGGTGGGCCGGATTCGTCGGGCCGCGGCCCGAGGGTCAGGTCGACGCTCATCGGGCCCTACTGCTCTTCGCGCGAGCGCTCATCGGTGCCTTCTTCTCTTCGCGCGAGCGCTCATCGG